>NZ_JBICNX010000006.1:0-359777 GCF_043107035.1 Staphylococcus sp. 231237_7MaSpsaltlick | reverse complement strand
TATTGTAGTGATAACTTAGAAGGTGTTTTTTCATCTAATTGCATTGCCATTTCCGAAAAATTTTCAGGTATAACAATCATCACTTGATACGTACCTTGTTTCAAACCATGTTCTGCGATACTTCTCGATACTGTATCAAACTTATACTTATCTTGATTAGATAATCGTTCTATAAAAGGTTTTCCAAGGTTTATCTTTTTGCCATTATAAGTTGTTTGTTTATCTTCATTTACAATTGCAATATGTATATGTTTATCTTTTTTACTTTCACTTTTAATTTTATTTTCAGAATAGCCAACACTGTTTTGATTAATTAACATAATGATTCCAATAAGTGTAATTAAAGCAGCAAAAACTATGATTAATGTATAAATCCATTTTTTCATCTTCATAAAGTAATTCCTTTCAAATCTTTTTTAAATATTGAACCACATTTAAAATGTGGTTCAATATTTAAAATTAGTGCAAACCAAAATTATTTGATAATTGTTGATCTTGTTCTTGAACTGCATCAGCTGTGCTATTCAATTGTTGCTTAATTTCTTCCAATAATTGAGCAAATTTATCTACTTTTGGACTTAATTGTTGGAATTGCTCTTCGAAACGACTAAAAGCTTGTCCTTCCCAATTTGCAGCAATTTCCCCCTGCGCACGAGTTAAATCTGATAATATTTGATGAATTTGTTCTGCACCATTACCATACGATTGAGATTTTGCTCTAATTTCTTCTGGACTCATTTTAATCATTGACATAATAAAACCTCCTGAAAATTTACTAATAAAACTTTTAGAAAATAAATATACTTTAAAAATTTAAATTCTTAAAATATATGTACGTGAAATATAATAACCAAATTTAACGTTTTTGTATACATTCTAATTTATAATTTTAATAAAATTTATTAATCTGAAAAAATTCAATTTACATATTTATTTAATTAATTGCCTTGTGTATAATTGAACATAATATAAAAGAAAGGTATTAACCATATCACTATGAAAAATATATTTTTAAAAGGTATAATTACGCTCCTGCTTGTTAGTAGCCTCAGTAATTTTCATGCATTAAATATCCAAGCGCAAACTTACACTTCAATTACAGAAGCAAAAAAAGACCATCCAAATGCTACATTCAATAAGCAATCAGATGGTTCCTTCGAATATTTTTATGACAATTCAAATCCATTAGACAGTTATAAATCTAACGAACCAAATGGAAGTGAAAATGGTTCTTTTTCCAATATAAAGCCAGAACCTAAGCAATATAAAACAAAAAATGAGTCACCTAAAAGTATTATAAATGATTCTAATAATGAATTAGCGTCTCAAAATAATATTACTAACACTCTAGATTCCCATAATGCACAAAATAATACAGGTGATTCTATCGATAAAAATGAGACTTCATTGTCAAACATCCCTACAAATAGTGAAAATAACAAACGTGAAAAGGACCTAAGTAAACCATATAAAAAGAACAAAGATGGTATGATTACATATATAGATACAGATGCTCTATATGATGAGTTACAATTAGAAGAATTCAATAAAAAAGCTAAAACTGTAGATGATAAACCCTTAGCAATCGGAAATGGAAAAATAATTGAAAAACCAGCATTTACAAATAAAAACAACTTATACACTTCAGGTCAATGTACATGGTATGTTTTTGATAAACGTGCTAAAGATGGTAATACCATTAGTACACTTTGGGGAGATGCGCGAAATTGGGCTACGCAAGCAGCTGCTTCTGGACTCACAGTAAATCATAAACCAGAAGTCGGTTCAATATTACAAACTGGCGAAGGTCCATATGGCCATGTAGCGTACGTTGAACGAATCAATTCTGATGGAAGTATTTTTATTTCAGAAATGAATTGGATAGCACCTTACATAACATCAACGCGAACAATTTCTTCTTCTCAAGTTAGTTCTTATAACTTTATTCACTAAATTAACTAGACGATAATATTTAATAAACTATAAAAATGAAATTTAAAAGCACTAACTATTTATTAGATTAAGTAGTTAGTACTTTGCTTGTGTTAAAAGCCCCAAATTAGAGGTGGGTCTGCTTCATAGTTTTTTTCATTTAAGTTTTTTTCTTTGATGATTTGGCTAGGGAATTTATCAAGATCATTTTGTGTTTTGAACATATTTGATAAATTTTCTGACATACTCATTTGATTATCAAATTGGTAATCACTTGTTTCATTCATAGTAACTGAAAAATATAATTCCTTATTATTATTTACATACCCTTTAATTAAATAATCTCCCATTGGGTTTTTTTCGGTTTTTACAATCGTAAAATGTTTATAATGATTTACGTTTTCATTGAAAAATAAATCGATTCGCTTTTTTTGAATATCTAGGTAATAATCACGTTTATTTTCGTGAAGGATATAGAAGCCTCCAATTATAAGAGTTAGGATTATGAAAAATGATATGGCGAACAATATAATTTTATTATTCTTGAACATAAGAACCTCCCCAAATAAAGTTGAATAAAGGATGTTAAATACTATGAAAATTAACGATAACACTAAGTTGAAGCTTTCTGAAAGTTCTTATCAGAACTATAATATTGGACGTCAGATTAGCACTCCAAAAGGTGAATTTGAAGTTATTGAAAAACGTGATGACACTAAAAATGGTTTAAGATCTTATGCATTTGCGCCAGTTGTGAAAGGTAAAGTAGACACTAGCCACATTTATATGGGATATGCTGGAACTGATTTTAAAAGCACACGAGATTTGTTTACAGATTTACAACTTCCTTTTTAAAATAACACATATAATCATAAAATTAACAAAAGGTACAGTAATTTAGATAACACTATTATAACTGAAAAGTATAACGATGCTTCGGATAAGAGTGATTTCTTTTTTAAAGGTGTACCTAATCAAATAGACGAAAGTGTAGCCTTTACAGAGCCAGTAAATGAAAAATATCCAAACAGTAAAATTTATGGAGGAGCACATAGTCTAGGTGCGTTAATTGCACAATATAATGCTGTTCTATCAGGATTAAGTAAAGTGTTAATTGCATATGTAATATTGATAGTTTTGAGGAAATAAAGTGAACAGACACAATTAATTAAATGTAGAATTCCTGTATATATAGTAATTTTGCTTTGAAGTTTAGTACCCAAAACAAATAATACAAACGAAGTTATAAGACCACCTATGACGAGAGTATAAAGTGAGTTTTTGAGCGTAATCAAAAATGGATCAAAAATGAATGAAAATAAGACTAAACCAGAGGAGTCTTGTTGTTGTAATATACTATTAGTGAAAATAACTAGAACGATTAATACTAATGCAATGTAAATATGATCTTTTGAGGTCTCCGTTGTAAAATTTCGTCCTTAGTAAGGTCAATTTCATCATGATAATGATTTACTTGTATGGTGTGATAACTATTATTATTACCATTTGTAGTTAATTCATTTTTGTTATTCATAGAAGTGGTTTTGGATTTATCTCGCTCAAGAGCTTGCTTTTGTTGTAATTTAAAACTTCTACCCCGTATATACTTTGCAGTAACCCAAATATAAGGCCACAAATAATGCTGATGAAATTTAATGTCATGTTTACCATCCCTTTAAAATAATATTATAGAATTCAGAATATAAAAATTAGAGTACAAAAATTTTATATACTAGAAGATACTCTTATATAACTATAAAACTTATTTTGACTTTGTATAAAACATTTATTTAAAACCATTATTAAATAGGTGTATCACCTTGCTCCATGCTAAAATAATCTTTTCTAATCCATAATATTCTTTAAATTTTCACTTAATTTCTCCAATTCAGCTACTGCACTATCTACCCAATCCCCTTTAGCAGCTTTTTTAAATCCATCTCTAAATGAATTGCAATGATTGATTGTTTGTTCAATAAGCATTCTCTCTTCATTTTTCATTTTGTTTTCATGATCATGATGTCTCTTACTGTGTTCTGGAGCTATAACATTTGTAATCCTCATTTTTTCTGCTGTTTTTTTAAGTTCTTTTGTACTTGCACCATCAAGTAAGATTGGATTTGTCATTAACATAACTTAATCACCATCCCTTATTTGTTCTGATTGCTTGACGTATTCTTTTCTTAGTTCATCTTTATAATTTTCTAATTTTCTCTCGTTATGTCTAATTCGTTCATTCATTTCATGTTCGTATTCTTCTATATGTCTTAGCATTTTACCACTAGATTCATTGCTATAATCCATTTTCTCTTTTAAGTGTAAGAACACTTCATAACTCTGCTCATTTTCTTTTCGTACTTGGTGTCTTAGTTCACTCAATTTTTGTAATTCTTTATCCACTTGCTTTTTTTCTGCATCGTAAACATCTTCAAGCTCATTAAGTTTTTTATATTTAGAAAATATCACGCTAAATCACCTATTTGACTTGCTAATGATTGATCTTTAGCAACAATTTCATTAATACTCGTCTTAACTTTCGTAACGTACTCTTTATATTGTGACGCTACATTTTTGAGTTGTGTTAATCTATTGGAAATTTTATTAAGTGGCTTTGTTACTAATTTATTTTCATTAACATTTCCTGCATTTAGTGCATCTAATACTTCTCCCGAAGAAAGGTGCTTTCCCATCTCTCTTCCTGATTCTTGAGCATCTTCCCAATTTTTTTCAAACCGTTTTTTCATATCAGCATACATTTTTCGTAACTGCTGCATCTCTTCTTCAACCATTTGACTTAAACTTTCGACTACTGAGAGCACTGTCAAAAATTCCAATACCTTTTGTTGAGACGATGACAGTGCACCACCACTTGCTTGTATCATGCTCGCCTTAACTGCATCAATTTGTTTTAATTTATTTGTCGCTTGTTTTTTCGCAGCAATAAAGGACTTATTATTTGCATCCTGATATCCCTTTAACTTTTCTAATTCTGCTTTTATTTCACGTTGTTCTCGCTTACCTAAAAAACCTAGTATTGAATGGCCTTTACCATTTTTAATTATCATTTCATCTCCTGCTGATGAATATATAGTTTTTTTAATAACACCATCCAACTCATCATTTTCAGAAACAATCCTTAATATATTTCCATCGTAACTTTCCAATAATTTGTTTACATACCCATCTTTTTCTATGTCAGACACACTTGACGATTGACTTTTTATAAAATAGCGGATATCTTTAACTGTTAATGGCGCAGGATTATAAACAACGATATTGTCTATGTCATTACTAACACCCATAAGTATTGCATCTCTACCACCCAAAGAGTGACCTGTAATCGTATCTATATCATAGTCTTTTTTTAAATTTTTTATGAATTGTTGCGTATTTTTAAAATGCGTATCTTTATCTGTAACAGTGCGTAAACCAATATTTGCATCTGCGACAAAATCTAGCATTGATCCTCTTGCATCTATAGCCTCTTGTTTATCTTTAATAAAATTAAAGGGATTAAGTGTATTTTTTAATTGATCCCCATGTACATTTGTTCCAGCCATTCCAACAGTAACTTTTCCTGTATCTTTGTTTAAAAAGACCGTTGATGTCGTGCCTGTATTAGGGTCAGTATAGCTATCTACATACTCAAGATTTGAAGGGAATTTATTATCATCTTTCAACTTCTCAGTTTGGGTCATAATTTTATTTCTAGGTAAACCATTATTATTGGCATTTTCTATTTCATAACTAATATTCGAAATTGAACTAGTTTCTTCTGAATAATTAGTAATGTTTTTCGATTTTATTTGATATTCATTTTGTTCCATATTTAATTATCCTCGCTTGGATTAAAATACATACTATCAGAAAAATAAATGTTCTCTTTCTTGCTTTCAATAAAGGTAAATTCTACATCTTTAGTACCAACTGAAGACCCTTTTAAGTCACCTGTACCTTTCAATAATAACTTTGGTGCTTGTTTCGTTGGAATATCATATCTTTCCCTTAATTGTTTTACATTATAATCGCTATTTTCTAAATCATATTCTGCTGAGTAACTAGGTACATTGGGATTGTATGATATATTTCCATTCTTATAATCTTTTAATTCTTTAAAATCTGCATATTGAGCGAAAAATTTAAATTCATCTATTTCTCTCTTTATCTTACTATCTTCAATTTTTTTAATAGGGATTATTTTGTTATTTTCCATCTTGATTGGATATTTTTTCTTATTATTTTGTGGTCTTCCTTTATTGTCGTATGTAATTTTATTGGTTATATAATCACCTTTAGATGTTTGTGTATTTCTATTTATTTTTAACACCATACCTCTAGTTTCTAAATTTTCTCCTTTACGTTGTATAGCCATTTCCGAGTGTAGCAACCATGTCCCTTTATCGTCCTTATCAAATTCTTCATCTCGATAACCTTCTTTATCGTATAGATCCTCAAGATTTTTGATAGGATACATACTTAATGTTTTCTCAAAACTTTTTTTAATTTTTTCTTCTTTATTACCTTCTTTTGTCATACCTCCACATCCCCCAATAAAAATCGTTAAAATCAAGAAACTTGCAAATACTATTAATCTTCTTGAATGTTTCATATTTTCACATCTCTCTATTTATCGTAAAATTTGTAAACACTATATAAATCAAAATATTAAATACTTTACTTATCACTCTTTAATATTACCAAACAATAAATATTCAATCCATTTAAGATATAAATTCATTTTAGTTTTGCGCTTTATAATTAACATTAAAAAACCGCATCACTTGTGATACGCTTCACAAAAACATAACAGCAATTCTCATAAACCTCATACGTTCCGATACGTTCAAAATCCCTTTATGAAGCGGCTAAAAAAACCGCATCATTTATGATATGCTTCTAGCAAAAATAAATATACAATATCTAACAACTGTTAAAACAAGAAATCTTGGCAATAATAAAAGCGGTAGTGAAAGTTATGTATTTAAAGTGACACCTAATGGTGATGTCGCGTTTTATAATAGTGGTAGTCAATATATGATATTAAATGTACATGTGGATTTTTGATTATAGAATATAATAATTGAGTCGTCCTTACTTTTCAGTAGGGACGACTCTTTTTCTTATTATTTTTAATTTATTATTTATCTAGGCATTCTAAATTTTCGAAATGGATTATTTTTCATAAGATTTGTTAACAATAATTTCTTCCTTATTTTCTTTAACCTATGTCTTGAAATCTTTTAAAGTAACGCCATACTTCTCTGTTTCTTTTATATCAAAACCATATACCGGGACAGTTTCCACACATTGAAGTCCAGCTATAGTTCCTTCTAACTAACCATATTCTAAAGATTTTTCATAAGATTCTTTACGATATACTACATTCATGTTTTTCACTTCACTAATAATTTTAGCGATTTTTTTCATAGACAATTCAGAACCTACAA
This sequence comes from Staphylococcus sp. 231237_7MaSpsaltlick, assembly GCF_043107035.1. Lineage (NCBI taxonomy): Bacteria > Bacillati > Bacillota > Bacilli > Caryophanales > Staphylococcaceae > Staphylococcus > Staphylococcus sp. 231237_7MaSpsaltlick. The sequence goes on along the minus strand of NZ_JBICNX010000006.1, from coordinate 352,398 downwards.
TGTTAATATCTGCTTCATTAAAACATTCAGGACGTTCAAAAGCATTTCTAGCAAAACGCGCTGTATCTTCAGAACTATTTAGCTTGATAGGTGTGTCTTCACTAAGAACTCCAAATAAAAGTCCATTTTCTAATTGTGGAGCCATAATTTGAGAACCAGGATATTTAAATCCTTCCATAAACCAACAAGGATGTAGAATTGTCCATTGTTTAAACCAGACTACCGAATCATTTCTTCAATAGTAAACTTCTAATCATAGTACATAGCTAACATTGGATTCCTGTTGCAACGTAGGAATAAATCATTTTATTAATTTACAGTAACTATTAGAGGTACAGTAACTATTAGAGGTACAGTAAATCTAAAAGGTTATACAATATTACCTTTTAGATTTATTATTTTTTGGTACAAAATTAGATATATTTGAGAATTTAACAGATACTGAACTCGGAAATATTTTACCCAATAGTCTTGTCGCTTTTGTGTGTATACTAGGTGAATATATAGCAGCATTTTTTTCTGCACGATTTAATGCTGTAACAGTTATTTTATTTAAATCTAAAAATTTTGTATTCGAAACGTCGTCTGAACTAGCATTACTTCTAAACATCTCTGTGTTCATTGCTCCCGTTCCCATAAATAGTATATTTATACCTCGATTACGTTCCTCTTCCCTTAATGCTCTAGCAAAGAATCGTCCATATGTTTTACTTGCTCCATATACAGCACGCATAGGTAGAGGTAAATAGGCTCCCTCTGAGCCTACAATTATTTGAAAACTTCCTTTATACATATAAGGCAGACAGCATTTGCTTATCATTGACATTCCAATAGTATTTATATCAATGATGGAATAAATATCCTTATTTTCCATATTACGAAAATTTCCTGCTCGATCAAATCCTGCATTATTGATAACCAACTTAATATTGGGTTTTATTTCATCCAATAAGTTATTTAGCTTTTCGAAACTCTGACGATTTGATAAATCTAATGAAAGTATTCGGAATTTATTTCTACTATAGTTATAAGCTAACTCTTTTAATTTATCTTCTCGACGAGCTATTACCCATATTTCATCCAAATTTTTATAACGTTCTACAATTTTTTCAGTAAACACACGTCCTAGTCCTGAAGAAGCCCCAGTAATAATAGCTATATCCATTTTAATAACCACCTTTACAATTTATATATATCATAACTCATTTAATTGTTGAAAATGAACAAATACCAATAACATAAATACAAATACGATTCGTTCAAAATACCTTCATAAAAATCCCTTTTACAAAAGGACTGAAAAAAACCGCATCATTTATGATATGCTTCACCGCGCATAATCTTAAATGCGCGGTATATTTGTTCTATTAAGACTACGCGCATCATTTGGTGTGGGAAGGTCATTTTGCTGAATGATAGTGCGTAGTCGCTGCGGTTTAACACGTCGTGGTGTAGGCCGTTTGATCCGCCTATAATAAATGTAAAGTCGCTTTGTCCACGGGTCATGCGTCCTTCTAGTTCTTTGGCTAATCCTTCTGATGTTAGCATGTTGCCTTTAATTTCTAATGTAATGACTGTGGATTGTGGTTTTACTTTAGCTAAAAGACGTTGTCCTTCTTTTTCTTTTACTTGTTCCACTTCTTTATCGCTCATGTTCTCAGGCGCTTTTTCATCTGGAACTTCAATGATTTCTATTTTGGAGTAGGCTCCTAATCTCTTTTCATATTCTGCTATTGCTTGTTTCCAGTATTTTTCTTTTAATTTACCTACTGTGAGTATTGTGATTTTCATTTTTATCCTCCAAATATGTGTATAGCATTAAAAGTTATTAGACTTATCCACAAGTTATTAACTTATTCACACTGTTCCCTCTTATTATAACAAGAATGTATATTGAAAATTAATGCTTTTTACAATTTATACACAAAAAAAGCGTGGATAACCTGTATATTTGTGGATAACTCTGTGTATAATGTGGGTATCCACATGTGAATTGTGCACATCTATGGATAACCTTGAATAAAATAGTGGATAAGTTGGTGGTTGTCTTACATAGTTATTCACATTATTTACAATTTCTTTACACAAATCCTTATTTAAAAGTATTTCTACTACTATTTTTAATTTATATTTATTAGTTAACTGAATATTACAATATTCAATTTTCTGTTTCTGTTGATAACTTATGGGTATAAGTATCTATTTCTAATTTTCTGCACAGTAAGTGAAACCCTCACTTTTTCATACCATTTTATAAAAAACTGTATTCTAATCTTTTAAATAACTAAATCTGATCTTCTTATGACTTCCCCATCACGCAATGTCTTAATTTCTCAAAAATCCTCATCCACGCTAATTGACACCTTTTCCAAACCTTCTCCATATCTAAACTCCACTAAAACATGCTCATACTAACTTCCATAGATATAAATAAGAGCCCCTAACATTAATGGTTGGGGCTCTCTGACTTATAGTGTATATATTGGTGTTGCTTGTGCTTTGTCAGTATCACACAGCATGACGTCACGTTCTGTATCGATGTCGTGTTCGTTAAGTACTTGTCCTACACTCATGCGAGCTAGGTCTTTCATATTGTTGTCTTGTGACAGATGCGATAGATAAATGCGTTTCGTATTACCTGTAATAACGTCTGTCATGGCATGACCTGCATCTTCGTTTGATACATGACCAACGTCGCTTAGGATACGTTGCTTGGTCTTCCATGGATAGCGGCACATGCGTAACATATCTACGTCGTGGTTGCTCTCGAAGATAAATGCATCACTGCCTTGAATCATACCTTTCATACGATCTGAAACGTAGCCTGTATCTGTTATAATCGTAAATTTCTTATAGTTATTATGGAAAATATAGAACTGTGGATCTATTGCATCGTGTGAAACATTGAATGACTCAATATCGAAACCTGCAATGGATTTCGTTTCGTATGGATTAAAAATGAATTTCTGATCCATTGGTATTTTATTATCTTTCTTTTCAATGGCTGACCACGTTTTTTCATTCGCATAAACTGGTAAATTGTATTTACGTGCAAGTACACCTAATCCTTTGATGTGATCAGAATGTTCGTGTGTCACTAGGATACCGTTTAAATTTTTTATTTCTTTATCTATTTGTCCAAATAATTCTTCCATTTTCTTGCCTGTCAGACCTGCGTCGACAAGTATGCTGCCTTTATCACTTTCTACATAAGTGGCGTTTCCTGTACTACCACTCGCTAATACACTCATTCGTATCAAGCGATTCACCCTTTCTAATCTATAAACACTTTTCATTATTGGTTATAAGGACAGACTTCGGGTTATGTGCCCTCAATATGCCGTCCGTCTACTTTATATACTATTTTTTAACTCTCAACTATAACAATACTAATTATAGTACACAATGTTTACTATTTTACATTTCGGAATACTATTTTATCATTAACCTTATTTAACAATATTTAATTTTAACATACTTTCCGCTTAATTTTCTTAAATATACATTGTAAACTGCTATTTAGGTAATCGTACTAATAAAAAATAAAAATCTCAGCTTCTATATTTTATAGAAATTGAGATTTTATTTGATCATTATTAGTCACTTATATTACTTACAATTGTTTAGTCCATATTTTAACTTTATTATTTCCAGTATTAAGGTTCTTTATAGGTCCTACAATAGAATACGTATCTCTAGTTTCGTTATTTAAATCAGTATCAATAATTAATTTATCACCGTCTGTTTTTTCAAAATTTGCATCAACTAAACGCACCTTAGGCAATGTATCAGTATTGTGTACTTTACCCTTTAATTCAAAGAATTCTGAAGGTAGGGTAATATTTAAATATATATGCTTTCCCTCTTCAGTGATTTCGAGTTGTGGATTGAAATCATACTCTTTATAATAATTTTGTTCCCTATTGAATTGATTAGCTTGATTTAAATAGGCATTATCTTCAATATATACTGGTTGCTTTATTTTATGAAATGCTTCGTGATCTCCCTCTTCTTGTGAAACAGATAATTTATATTCTTCTAATGATGTCGTATATGCATTATATATATCAGTGCCAATATTTGAAATGTCTTGTTTACCTATAAAAATATTATTATAAAACCTATCATCACCACCGTAAACAGGAGCAAATCCTGCCACTAATGTACTATGAGGTACATGATATGGTGTAGATCGATCTAACATTAATCTATGGACTATCTCACCATTAATAATATTATTGATATAAGCTCCGCCTTGAGCATGATCATCTAATGCATAATCTGCCGTCAACACATTATTATCCACAATATATGGCCCACTACTTACTTCTACGAACAAATCTCTTGTATTGTTATTAAAGATATTTTTACTGATTCTAGTTCCTTGTGTTTGCCAGTCAAACCACATACCTAATGAACAATTATGTACATAATTGTCACGTACAATAGTATCTATTGCAGCGTGTAGCTTGATGCCAGCAATTTCATGACCAAAAAACTCTCTCTTATTACCAATATTATATATATGATTATTATATATTTCGCTAAATGCACTACCTAAATGACCAACAATAGCATTTTGACCACAATCATGTATTTTATTATTTCTAATAATATGCGAACCTATTGTTTCTTTATTCCAATCACTATTTACTGCATTAAAAACCGCTTCAATTTGATATTGATAACCGGGCTTATCTTTTCTATAACTAGTTAAATTATCACCTGTTGATATTTCCTTTCCTATAGATATAGCACTACATAAGGCATTGTGTATTATATTATTTTCTATAATCCATTTTTTACTCCAATGTGTATCAACCATTCCTGTTTGTTCAGCTGTTGGTGGAGACCATTGTGTTGCAGCATGTCCAATTTCAAAATTGCGTATTGTTATATAATTAGTATGTGTTTTTAAGGGGCGAAATACATTAGCCCTAACATTTATTTCTATTATCTCCTCATTGGGATCATACTCTTGAAAATTAGCATAAAGTGTTGTTATTCTATCTTCAACTTCAGCAAACCATTGATAATTAGATACATTTTCATAATCATAAGTTACTTTTTTGTTTGTCCAATGATCGTGTGTTTCCTTTATGGTTTTAGGATTAATTAATTTATTATATTCATCAACTTCAAATAATGACTGATTATTTAAATATACTTGTCCTAAACTTTTATTATTATCTACAACTAACCAATCACCAAATAATTTGATATCAAATGGATTAAAATCTTTAAATAGACTATTATCGATTTCTACTTTCCATATATTATCTTCAATTTTTTGCCAATTTGTAATTATTTCAGAACCTTTTATAATAACTTGTTCACCTTTTGCAGATTCGAATGTAATTCTTCTTGATTCACTCAATCCAGTATTAATATTTTTTATCTCCTCACGATAAGTTCCTTCATGTACTATAACCGTATCGCTTGGTTGAGCTACTGAAGCTGCTTTATTTATTGTTAAAAATGGATCTTGTTTACTACCAGTAGATTTATCTGATCCTGTTTTTGACACATGTATATATTTAGACATTTGAATCCCTCTTTTATTTATAAATTTGTTTAGTTCTCATTTCTCCCACATTATTGGTCAATATTTGTTCTTTAATTTTCTTTATAAATTGTTCATAATTTAAAAACAATGTCAATATACCTATACTAACTACCATTAATAATGGAAAATAAATTTGCATTGCTTTTATTGCTAAAATAGTACCCTCAGTTTGAACTGATGCCCCTGCAACATATCCACCTAATGACAGTGACCATCCAACAATTGCGGACTGCAATCCTGAGCCTATCTTCATTCCAGCACTTGCTAAACTAAATATTGATCCTTGTACAGGTACACCAGTTTTCCAATAAATAATATCCCCAACATCTGCTACAATTCCACTTAACGCTGCTGTGAATGGGACTATACCGATACCGTTTATAATTAATCCAATAATTAAAAATGGGAGGCTTTCTGAAAATACACTCATAACTACATATGAAATTATCGATATTATTAAACCAATAATTATACTATTTTTTATTCCTACCTTTTCTGAAAATTTAGGAGCAATTAATAATCCTAAAATAGTAGGTAATAATGTCGATATACTTAAAATTGCCATAATGTTTGGATCGTGGAATATATATGTTGCATAATAAATTCTCATTCCATTATCTGTTTGTCTTAAATACCATAATAAATACAACACAATAGTAATTAAAAAATACTTCTCTGTTATTAGTGATTTAATAATTAAAATAAATGGGATACGTTTTTTTTCTTTTACATCTTTATATTGTTTATTTGCTACATTTCTTTCTTTAACAAAGTATCCTGTAATCATTAATGGTACCGCACATAGTAATCCATAGATTGCAGAAGTATAGGTCCAACCTTGTTGGTGCTCTCCAAAATTCATAACGAAAAACGTTGTAAATGTCGTAATACATAAAACACTAATATTTGAAAATATAAATCGAATGCTCCCTAAGGACACTCTATCTTTTTCGTCATTAGTCATAAATGATACTAATGATGAATAAGCTACGTTATTTGCTGTATAAAAAATAACAGAAATCAAAAAGTATATAATAAAAATATATGCAACTTTACCGGAATAGCCAATAAAATCAGGAACATTGAATAGCATAAATGTTAAGACGCCTAAAATTGGAGCTGTCCAAAAAATCCATGGTTTTGCTTTACCCATTTTCGTATTTGTATTGTCTATTATGCTACCCATAAAAACATCGGAAAAACCATCTGCAAATCGGCAAATCAGTATAATAGTTCCAATTACAGAACCAGCAATTCCTACAACATCAGTCATATAGATAATGATAAAAGATGCTATAAAAGTCCAACTATAATTTGCCCCAAAATCCCCTACACCAAATACAATTTTTTCAGTAGTTCTTAACTTTGTCGTACCATTCGTTTGAATTTCATAAGTATTAGAACTACTTTCTGTACTCACGATTTTATCCATTAAATTCCCCCTTTTTATGAAAAATAGTTAGTTTGTTTAATAAACTAACTAACTTTAAGTGGAATTTTACCATTTTAATCACTTTTTGTAAACGCTTTCTTTTTATGCTATAACTTCTTTTTATTTACTACACAAAAAAACGCACATCTTATCAAAGATGTGCGTCAATTTCATTATATGTCTACTACGAGAATTTTAAACTTTGCAATTTATCTCTCACGACACTATCACAAAGCTTATTCTTCAATAATTTTTGGACTATCTGAGACTGCCTCGACGTAGTAGGTCTTAATTTCGTCTTTATGTTTTACTTTAATTTCCCAGTTGGCTTCTAATACTTGAACGTTCGGTTCTTTAACAACGGTATAGTAGCCTAATCTTGCATTGGTTACTTCGTCATTACGTTTCAAGTAACGATTATAGTACAAGGCTTCTATTGCGCTTCTAGCTGTAATAACTTGTTTCTTATCGTTATTTGCACCTTTCGATGGCTCAATTGATTTCATAGCTGTTTGTGTATAACTAGACGCTTTGCCACTATCATTCACGTTAAATTTCAGGCGTGCTCGATTATTGTTCATAATAGGATAATTATCATACGTTTGTTCAAAGGTTACGCTATCGTCATCAATCTTACTCATTTCGTAATCTTCGCCTTTATATATATGATCTTTAGCGTAGGTCTTTAATCCTGTATATTGATCATTACTAACGTCTATTGCATCACTAATATCGCCTTTAAGTGTACCGCCAGACTTAGCGCTAGAAACGTCAGAATGTGATTTAACGTATGAACTGAAATCGTATGAGCGCGCAGTGAGTAACTGCATTTTCAAGTCTTTAACGCTAGGTAAGTGTTCTGGGATTTGAATTTCTTCTTGTTTAAAGTTTACTGCATTTTCGTCATCACTATCATTAATATGTGATTTATTAACTTTATCAACATAGATAATCACGAGGCTAATGTTAACTAGAATAAAGACGAAAATAAAGAGTGTTTTTGCGCGTTTCCAGTTCATTTATTCTAGCCTCCCATCTGTATATGGTCGCCATTTTCCTTCGTATTCGATGTACCATTGTGGTTTGAACTCACTATTACGTTGAATTTCAATATTGCTTTTATCTGGTTGATTTTCCATTTTGTAACCAATCGTCATATCGGTTACCTTTTCAAAATCAATACTAGGATTGTTAGCTAATTCTGAACGTACGGTTTCAGCACCAGGTAACCGCTTCTCAGACTCACCACTATCAATGGTTACATTGGTCTTAAGCAATGCACGTGCATAACTAAAGACACCTTTGTCGCCCCATGCAATCTTGATATTGTTCAGATCATCATCGTTAAATGTTGGACGTCCATTGAGGAACATTTGATATGTTAGGTCACCTTTCTTGTTATCTGTACTAAATAGTCTAAAGTCGTCGGTGAAACCTCCGTGATTGTTGAGGTAATCAAATGTACTTGGAATGCTGTCTTTCATGTTTGTTGAACGATTTTCATCTTCTGACAAGTTAGTATAGCGATATTTTTCAGTTTCATCGTTATAATTGGCCACACCGGTATTATTATTGTAAGTCGTAGTACCGCTTTTCGAACTGCGCACGACAACGGAATCATTAAATAGGATGGCATTCATTGTATCTACACTAATATGATTATAGATTGTATGATATGATTTCATCTTTTTCGGTGAACTTGGCGCAAAGATATGTGTTGCCTTATCTATCGTGTCTTTGTTGGTGATAATTTCTGTATAAGGTTGTAGACTCGACTGCATTGCTTTCAATTGTTTAGTGAATTTGCTTTGCTTAGCAGTCGTAGCCATACGTACGACGTTGTGTCTATCTTTGCTTATCGCATATAGTTTCACTTTACCATCTATACTCTTATCGATTAGTAAACGGTTAAATTTGAAATTATTTGGTACTTTAGCGTTTACGTTTAGTACTTGACCTAAGTAGGTCGCTAAAGGCATGTCGTATGTGAAATCTAACACGAGAAAATCATCGCTTAAATCTGGAATAATCAGATTGTGATTACTATGCATTTGTTCTGATTGTGTCACGCGTTGATTCTTTAATGGTTTAATAATGTCTTTGATGTTTTGTCTTGTTGCTTCCATGCCTTTGGTCTTTTCACCTTGTGAATGAATCACTTGGTAAGGTGTGACTACTTGTTCCATACCATCTTTCATTGGTTTCCCAATTGTATGTGGTCTATCTTCGCTACTGTCTTCTTGTTTATCGACATTCGTCAAATCAGGTGAGAAGTTCCAGGTCATATAAGTGAGCACGGCACTCATAAGAACAAGGATTAGTAAGATAATGGATTTAATGAACTCTTTACTCCGCATCCCAATCACCATCTTCTAATACTTCACATGGCAGTGTAATAAAGATAGATGTACCTTGTCCTTCTACACTGTTAGCCCAAATACGTCCATGATGCGCTTCTACTATTTCCTTGGAAATAGCTAGTCCTAAGCCTGTACCACCCATCTTACGTGTACGTGCTTTATCCACTCGGTAGAATCGATCAAAAATCTTATCTACCTTATTGATTGGAATACCAATACCGTTATCCTTAACTCGAATAGTCATACGGTTATACAAGGCATTCTGTTTCACGTGAAACTCTACACGCTTTTCGCCACGTGAGTATTTCATTGCGTTAGTAATGACGTTGTCGAACACTTGGGTCATCTTATCTGGATCAATTTCTGTGAAGATTGTTTGATTTGGAATTTCTCTAATGAATGTCGTATCTTTAGCTGCCATTTCATGTCTATTAATAATCTTATTAATAAACATGTTAAAGTCGACAATTTCTTTCGTAATTTGATCTGATTCATTATCCATTTTAGACAATTGTAGTAAATCATTTACTAAACGAATCATACGTTCTGTTTCTTCTCTAGTAACTGAGAGGAATTGTGGTGCTAAGTTATCGTCTTTCCACGCGCCTTCTTCTAATGCTTCAATGTAACTATTCATAGATGTCAATGGTGTACGTAATTCGTGTGAAACATTGGCTACGAATTCTCGACGTTCGCGTTCTACTTGTTGTTGTTCAGTAACATCATGTAGCACGGCGATGTACCCCGTTACAAAGCCAGTCTCTTGCACGATTGTACTGAAGTTAACACGCGCAATAATACCTTCAGCCTCATTAATATCTAATAAGAAGCTGTCGTTATTTTCATGAATTTCATCTAGTGAAAAGTCTTCCTCTAACTTTAAGACATTTAACATATAATGTCCGATAATATCTTCTTTAACGGTGCCCATCATTGTCAGTGCCATATCATTAACGATACGTACACGTCCACGACGGTCGGTCGCAATAATACCATCACTCATGTGAGTAATGACTGAATCTAGACGACGTTTTTCACTTTCGGTATTGGCTTGTGCTTCTTGTACTCGTTTTGACAAATTGTTAAATGCGAGTGCTAGTTCACCGATTTCGTCATTACCGTAAATCTTCACACGTTGCGTGTAATTACCTTTCGACATTTCTACCGTTTGGTTTCTCATATCAGTAATTGGCTTGGTAATCGTTCTCGCGATAAAGAATCCAAGAATAACTGTGATTAACAACGAAATACCTGTACCGACAATAAAGATTTGCGTAATGTTACTCAGTTGATTAAATACGTCGTTAATATCTGCTTCTATATAGACGTCACCTATCGTACCATGATTGGATGTCTTAACAGGTAAGTTATAAACCCATACACGTTGTTTACCATTACCGTAATCCTTTAATACTTGGTGGCTATTGATTTCTCCTAAAGAAAGTGCTTTTTGGATGGAGCTATCGTTCGCTTTTTGATTAATTAGACTGTGGGTAGACTGCTTTGAAGTGGCCATAATAATTTGATCTTTATCAATAAAACGGATTTCTTCTATTTCTTGTCTATTAGCGTACTCGTTTAATAAGTTTTGAACTTCTTTTTGCGCATTGACGCCGTTACCACTGTCTGTGTCATATACTTTTTCTATATTAATCTCAATTTGTTTCGCATATTGCGAGATATTGTTTTTAAATGTTTGTGTTAATTCTTTTTCTAGACTATTGGTAAAGTATAGACCGATAATTTGCATACCGATAATTATCAGCAATACATAGACGATAACAAGCTTCGTGTGTAAGGATTGAAAATGTTTGAGCCAATTCATCGATGACGTCCTCTAATCATGTTGTTGTAAGAAATACCCGACACCACGACGTGTCACGATATATTCAGGATGAGATGGATCGTCTTCAATCTTCTCACGTAAACGTCTAATCGTTACATCCACTGTACGTACATCACCAAAATAGTCATAGCCCCATACGGTTTGTAAAAGGTGCTCACGTGTCATAACTTGTCCCATGTGTTTAGACAAATAATGGAATAATTCAAATTCACGATGTGTTAATTCAATATCATCGCCACGTTTTTTAATAGAATAAGCATCTGGGTATATGACGATGTCTTTGATGACGATTTCGTTTGATGTATCATTCACCTCTTGTGCTGGTTGTGAATAGTGTCGGCGTAAATTGGCTTTAACACGAGCGATTAATTCACGTGTACTAAATGGCTTCGTCACATAATCATCTGCGCCAAGTTCAAGACCTAACACTTTATCTATTTCTGAATCTTTTGCTGTTAACATAATGATTGGCATTTCGTATTTCTTACGCACTTCGCGGCATACTTCCATACCATCTCGACCTGGTAACATAATGTCGAGTAATACGATATCTGGTTCTTCATCATATATTAGGTCTACCGCATCATTTCCGTCGTAGGCGCAAAATACTTCGTAGCCTTCTTTTTTTAAATTAAATTCAAGAATATCTGCAATTGGTTTTTCATCATCGACTACAACAACTTTTCTAGCCATATTTATAAACCTCATTTCTAAATTGTAGTACTTTTTATTTCAGAATCTACACAGTTCCTTATTATATAATTTACCATTTATAAAGGTCTAATTCTATTGTTGTAAATAAAAAGTTATATTTGTAGATTGTAAAATTATAACATTGTTATGAACAAATAGATATTTTCCGTCTATTCATAAGTAAATACAGTCTATATAATTATCAATCTTCCTTCGAGTTTATTGCTTATAACCAAAAATAAGGGCATGAACACACAGTATTTAACGTAGTCGTCGTTACTGTATATTCATACCCTTAAAATTGAGTCATTTTCAAAATATTAAGCTTGTGGTGTCTTTCTTACAAACAATGAAAGTATCCAGCCAATTATGGTCAATATTGTAATGAAGATGAATGTAAATTGGACGCCATGAGCTAATACCACTTCTTGACCTACACTTGGATGCGCTAACCCAAATGACTTCATTGCAGTAGTGTAAATTGTAATGGCAATTGCAGTTCCTGCTGAGCCACCTACTTGAATCAATGTTGTAATCGTCGCTGAACCATCTGCGTATAAATCATGTGGTAACTGGTTTAACGCATTGGTTTGTGCTGGCATCATCACCATAGTTATACCAAAGAATAGAACCATAATTAATAAGATAATCAGCCAAACAGGTGTATGTACAGTAATAGTTAATACAAATGTGAGCGCTGCTATAAACATCAACAAGTAGCCTATAATGCCGAAATAGCGTGCACCGAAGCGGTCAAATAGTGATCCTACAATTGGCGAAAGCACTAAATTCACTGCGTTGCCTGGTAATAAAATTAATCCGGCGATTACAGCACTAAAGAGTAATGCCCCCTTCAAATAGAGTGGTAGTAAAATCCCTGTCGATAAAATACATAGAGTGGTAATAAATACCATTGCCGCTCCAAGCACGAACATCGGATATCTAAATACATTCAAATTGAGCATCGGTGAATCAATCTTGAATTGACGTATCACAAACAGCGCGAGTGTCATCACACCAATGACTAATGGTAAGCAGACGATGAGTTCGGTAAATGCTGCTTCTGCCATTGAACTTAATGCAAAGATTAATCCTGCGAAACCTATTGTCGATAAACAAATGGATAAAATGTCAATTTTTGGCTTGGATATTTCACCCACGTGTTCTGTTTTGGAAATGGCTAAGACTAACACGATAAGATATAACACTGCGCTTATCCAAAAGATATAATGCCAGCTTGATGCGGAAATAATAATTCCTGAAAGTGTTGGTCCTAGTGCTGGTCCTGCTGTAATCACAAGACCCATAATACCCATAATGGCACCACGTTTTTCAATAGGGAAAATTAACATTAAGACGGTCACCATTATTGGTAGTAATATACCTGTGCCTAAAGCCTGAATGATACGTCCAAGTAATAGTAAAGTGAAGTTGGGTGCCATAGCACCAATCACAACGCCTAATAAAGATAAGAGAATGCCGAAAATAATAAGTGATTTCGTGCTAAACCACTTAATGAGATAGGATGAAGCTGGTACAAGACATGCCATGACGAGCAAATATCCTGTCGTTAACCATTGTACTGTTGCTGCAGGGACTTGAAAGTCTTCCATAATGTCGGTAAGTGCCATATTAAGTGCTGTTTCACTGAAGAGTCCCATAAATCCACCAATCATTAAGACAAGTGCGTACATTTTGGGATTTTTTACGTTAACTTGTGTTGCCATTTGATATACTCCTTTTTATGGTAAACGAAGGTACAAGTATACATGTGCGTATGTAAGTTTTATATTCATGTTTGCGCAGTCAGCATTAGTTTAATTTCACATTTTACTTCTGACTTTTATTTAGAATATACATACACTACATAAATTATGACTTATTCTATATTTCCATTCATTTATTCATCGTGCTATGAATAGCATATATAATAGAAATTCTATGCTGGCGGTTGTGAAAATTTGTCATACCGATATTTATTATCATTTCTAATCGAGACAATCACACTTAATCTACACTTTAGTGCGTAGTTTCACACATAACATAAAATTTCATAAATGATCTATGTATTCATCAGACTGACCTACTTACTTTAGCAAAATTTCGTATTTTTTGTCAACCTAGTTGACAAAAATAAAATAAAGAAAATGAGCATGTCTAACAGGTTCAAATTCTGTTAAATATACTCATCGCTATTCTGTATCAAATGATTGTAATTGCCAATCTTGTTGTAATAAATCTTGCAATTGGGCTAATTCTGATATACCAATCACTTTGCCAATATGCATGATTAATCGTTCTTTATTTGCTATATATTGCTCATAGTATGTGACACCCAGTGGCGTCAAAGTTACACGCTTTTCCTTTTTATTATTAGGTACAGCTTCAATTTGAACGACTGCCTTCTGCTGTAATTGCTTCACTACTTTATGAATAGCTTGTCGTGTTAAATTAATGGTACGTGTAAGTTCTGCTAAGGATGGACTACCATATTGGATAATTGTAATTAAGTACCACTCTGAACTGCTAAAATGGATTTTAGATAATTGTTGTGTCGTCAGATACTCAACCTTTTGTCGAACCTCATTGTGTCGATCACTAATGAGATTAATCAAATCAGTATTTGTTGATCGTTTATGTTGATTCATATGTACACACCTTTCCCTCATCTTTAACTTATAGCATTAATAATCTATTCTCTCATCATTTTAGGGATTTTCTCGTTTAAGTTCAAATCAAATTTTATGATTATATAAAAAAATGCCCATCCTATTGGATGGGCAATACGGTCTCGACGGGAATCGAACCCGCGATCTCCTGCGTGACAGGCAGGCGTGTTAACCGCTACACTACGAGACCTAAAAAAATGGTGACTCCTACGGGACTCGAACCCGTGTTACCGCCGTGAAAGGGCGGTGTCTTAACCGCTTGACCAAGGAGCCTGTCTTAAGCACAAAATAAATTATAGCAACTCTCATCATGAAAGACAAGCTCTTTTTTAAACTTTTTTAAGTATAATTTTCTAACTTAATTGTATAAAGTGTGCAAAACGTATTTTTTACTGGTTATCGTCTTTAATTCAACGACTTCCAAGCTTTTTTGACAAGCATTTTCTAACTTATTAACAATCAAGTATGTACTGATTACATATCTCTTACATATGATATAACATACAATACATCAAATTGTGCCGTCATCTATCATCAATGCATAAACGATGCTTAATAATTTATTTTTTAAAATTAAAATTACTAAATGAATATAAATTATTAGAAAATAAAATTTATTTCATCTAGAATTAATACGGTAACAAATTAAAGCTTTTTAGGAGGAAATTAAATGGCACGAGTATTATTTATTAATCCTGGTCCTTCTGGACATATTAATCCAACTGCTGCGTTATGTAAGGAATTGGTGGCACGTGGTGAAGAAATTGTATATTATGCGAGTGATCAATTTCAAGATAAATTGAACGACACTGGTGTAGAGATACGTACATTTAATACGGATGAAATGATTGAAGCGTTTAGAGAATTTGGCAAGGATAATTTATACCAAGTAGTGAATGGTTTATTAAATACTGTTGATATGATGTTACCTCGCCTTATTGAAGAAACTAAAGATGAGCATTATGATTATATGATTTATGACTCGATGTTTGGTTGTGGTAGATTATTAGCTCAGAAGTTAAATATTCCTGCAATTTCATCAGTGACATCATTCGCACATAATAAAGAAAGTTTCGACCAATTTTTAAATGCAATTGCAGCTACAATCGATTCAGAAGATATCGCGAAATCTGATGCACACTTTGAAACTTTAAGAAAGCAAATTGAAGCTAAATATGATGTTTCTGTACCGAATCGTTTTGAAGTCATGTATAATCCAGGAGATTTACACCTATCTTATATTATGAAAAAATTCCAACTCGACTATCAATCATTTGATAATTCTCAATTTTACTTTGCTGGTCCTTCTGTTTTAGAACCTACAGATTCAGGATTTATGGATGAACTTGATACAAGTCGTCCAGTTATTTATATTTCATTAGGTACAATTTTTAATCAAAATATTCCATTCTTTAATAAATGTTTTACAGCTTTAAAGGATATTGACGCTACTGTAGTCGTTTCAATAGGGAATGAGAACAGTTTGAATGATTTCAATGAAGTACCATCCAATTTTATTATCAAGCCAACAGTGCCTCAAGTAGAGCTCTTACAGCATACCTCATTATTCTTAACACATGCGGGTATGAATAGTACAAATGAAGCCATGAAAATGGGTGTGCCGATGTTAGCATTTCCTCAAAGTGCTGACCAACCCGTCGTTTCTAAGCAAATTGAAGATTTAGGATTAGGACAACGTTTAGATGCTGAAACAATGACACCTGCTGAATTACAGCAAACGGTACAAGCCATGTTAGAACACCTAGAACAATATAAAGCAAATATCGCTAACATTAAGGATGATCAACACAGTGATAAACCAGGTTATGTCTTGGCTGCTGATCGTATTTTTGAATTTCGCAATGAGTTTTGTCCCCAAGTTTAATTATTAAAAACTAAAAACACCTTGTAATTTCCATAGGCACTTTACTTTATCAAGTGACTGGATACTACAAGGTGTTTTCTTTATTATTTAATGATTTATGCTTCCCATAAATCTTCTAATAAGTTTGTTTGATTACGGTCTGGACCTACTGAGAAGATTGAAATCTTCACGTTACATAGTTCAGAAATGCGCTCTAAATATCTGCGTGCATTATCTGGTAATTCATCTAGTGAACGACAGCTTGTGACATCTTCTGTCCAACCTGGTAATGTTTCAAAGATTGGTTTACAACGTTGTAAGTCCTTTAAGTTTGCTGGGTATTCAGTGATTTCTTCTCCATCTAATTCGTATGCAGTACAAATCTTAACATTTTCAAGACCTGTTAATACGTCAATAGAGTTGATAGATAAATCTGTGATACCACTTGCACGGCGTGAATGACGTAATACAACAGAGTCAAACCAACCCACACGACGTGGACGTCCTGTTGTTGTACCATATTCGCGGCCAACTTCACGGATATGATGTCCATCTTCATCAAATAATTCAGTTGGGAATGGGCCGTCACCAACACGTGATGTATAGGCTTTACATACGCCAATTACTTTTGATACGAATGTTGGACCAACACCGCCACCTACAGTTACGTTACCTGCAACTGGATTACTAGAAGTAACAAATGGGTATGTACCATGGTCAATATCTAACATAACGCCTTGTGCACCTTCGAATAATACCTTTTCGTCTGCGACAAATGCATCATCTAATACTTTTGCTGTATCTGTTACGAATGATGCTAAACGTTGTCCCGCAGCATAATATGCTTCGAAAATTTCATCAAATGAAGGACATGATTTACCAAACATACCTTTGAAATATGCATCTTTGTATTCAATATTCTCTTTTAATAATTTTTCAAATGTTTCTTTATCTAATAAATCAGCAACACGAATACCGATACGTTGTGCTTTGTCTACATAAGCAGGACCGATACCTTTTTTAGTTGTGCCGATTTTATTATCTCCGCGGCGTTCTTCTTCATATTCATCTTGTTTTAAGTGATAAGGTAAAATAACTTGAGCACGATTAGAAATACGTAAATTATCTGTAGAAATACCTCTTTCATTTAAACCGTCTAACTCTTTTAATAAAGCAACTGGATCTACTACAACACCGTTACCGATGACTGCAAGTTTTTCTTTATAGAAAATACCAGATGGTACTAAGTGCAATTTGTACGTTTCTCCACCAAATTTAATTGTGTGGCCTGCGTTATTACCGCCTGAAAAACGTGCAATAACGTCTGCTTGTTCTGCTAAGAAATCTGTGATTTTACCTTTACCTTCGTCTCCCCATTGTGTCCCAACGACTACGATTGATGACATATGAGCACCTCCAAGTTTTTCTCAATTAACCACTAAGTATTCTACCAATAGCATAGTTATAATGCAAACAAAAATCGAACATTGATTTTTTGTAATTTTCAAAATTCTTTGTTGCAAGTAATTTTATTTCTATATAGCTTAATCATAGTAATACCAAGGTTTCAACTATCATTTTTAATATTTTACGACACATACTTCCATAACTTTAATATGAATAAATACAAACAAAAACCGTACGATTAAGAACAAAACTAATTTATCGTACGGGAAAATATTTTTTATAAAATTTTGTTAGCCCATTTCTGCATGGGCGTAATCGATGTCGGTAAATTTATTATATTGCTTCATAAAGTGTAATTTCACGGTACCCGTTGGGCCGTTACGTTGCTTGGCAATTATAATTTCTATTTCACCGTTTTCATCATTTGTCTGTGGTTCAAAGTTTGCATCGTCATCGTCGTCTTCATCCTCGCCACGATTATAGTAATCATCACGATATAAAAAGGCTACGATATCGGCATCTTGCTCTATCGAACCAGATTCACGAATATCACTCATCATTGGACGTTTATCTTGTCGTTGTTCAACACCACGTGATAACTGACTCAACGCAATAACCGGACATTCAAGTTCTCTGGCAATCGCCTTTAATGTACGCGATATTTCAGATACTTCTTGTTGACGATTATCTGAAAATCGTGAACCACTACCGGAAATTAATTGTAAATAGTCAATTACAATCATATCTAAGCCGTGTTCTTGTTTGAGACGGCGACATTTTGAACGTATATCGGTAATACGAATCCCTGGTGTATCATCGATAAATATCTTCGTTCTTGATAGTTTACCAACGGCAATCGTAAATCGATTCCAGTCCTCTTCGGTCATTGAACCTGTTCTTAAGCGGTTCGAGTCTACGTTACCTGAGCTACAAATCATACGTGTGGCCAATTGATCGGCACCCATCTCGAGTGAAAAGATTCCAACTGAATAATGATCTTCATGTGTCGCAACTTTCTGCGCGATATTCAGTGCGAAGGCAGTCTTACCAACTGATGGACGTGCCGCTAAAATAATTAAATCGCTGCGATTAAACCCTGCAGTCATCTGGTCTAGGTCACGATAACCTGTCGGGACACCAGGTGTTTGACCACTGTTTTGATCTAATACTTCGGCATTTTCATATACTTCACCAAGTACATCACGTATATCTTTAAAACCATCACTTTCACGTGAAGATGATAGTTCTAAGATTCTTCTTTCTGCATCATTTAAAATTGCATCTAATTCAAGTTCGTCATTATAACCATCATTCGCAATACTATCTGCAGTTTGTATTAACTTTCGTTTGGTAGCATGCTTAAACACAATTTCTGTATAGTATTGTATGTTTCGAGTGGTCGGAACGCTACTGGATAGCTCGGCAAGATACTGCGGACCACCCGCTTCATTCAATCGCCCTTCTTGTGACAATTGATCCATGATTGTTACGACATCTATATCTTTATTATCTTCGTTGAGGTTCATCATCGCTCTAAAGATGTGTTGATGTGCGCCTCTATAAAATGACTCAGGAAGTAAGACTTCCTGAGTTGTGTTAATCAATTCTGGATCTATGATAATGGCACCTAATACAGACTGTTCAGCCTCATTGCTGTGCGGCATTTGATTTTGTTCATACATTCCATCCATTACGATTACACCTCATATTTCAATTCGTTATTATTGTTCAACTGTGTGCACACGAATTGTACCTTCTACTTCTTTGTCTAGCTTCACAGGTACGTTGGTATAACCTAACGCGTGGATACCGCTTGGTAGATCCATTTTACGTTTATCAATTTTGATATTGTGTTGGTCTAGTAAGGCTTGTGCGATTTGCTTTGTACTTACAGAACCGAACAATTTACCACCTTCACCTGTTTTAGCTGATACTTTAACTTCGATTTCAGTTAATTGTTCTTTTAGCTTTTTAGCGTCTTCAATTTCTTGTTGGCGTTCAGCTTCTGCTGCTTTATTCTTTTGTTCTAATTGTTTTAAGTTTCCTGGTGTTGCTTCAATTGCGTAATTTTTCTTCAATAAGAAGTTATTTGCGTAGCCTACTGGTACTTCTTTAACTTCGCCTTTTTTACCTTTACCTTTAACGTCTTGTGTGAATATTACTTTCATGTATTCTCACTCCTACTCATTTGTTCTGTTATTGCTTCTTGAAGTTGATCGATTGCTTCTTCTACAGTTACACCTTTAATTTGTGTTGCAGCGTTTGTTAAGTGACCGCCACCACCTAAGGCTTCCATCGTTAATTGAACGTTAACTGCACCTAAAGAACGGGCAGACATACCGACGACGTCATCTTCACGTTTGGCTACTACATAAGAAGCATCTACGCCATCTAAACTTAACAGCTCATCGGCAGCTTGTGCAACCGTGACGGGATGATAAATTTTATCTTCCGAACCATGTGCGATGGCAACACCATTGTCTTGTAACTTAACTGTTTGAATCAATTCAGTTCTATTAATATATGTGTCGATATCATCTTTCAAGAAATGCTGTGTCAGAATTGTATCCGCACCATGCGCTCTTAAATAACTTGCTGCATCAAAGGTTCTAGAACCTGTACGCAACGTAAAGTTACGTGTGTCAACGATGATACCGGCAAACATAATTGTCGATTCGAGACGTGTTAAACGTTGCTCAGTTGGTTGATATTCTAATAATTCTGTCACTAACTCTGCAGTAGAACTTGCATATGGTTCCATATACACTAGTAACGGGCTAGAGATAAAGCTTTCACCACGTCTATGGTGATCAATAACCACTTTACGATTGGCCTTGTTTAGAATGTTTTCATCTAGTACCATCTCTGGTTTATGTGTATCGACTACAACAAGCGTTGTCTTAGAGGTCATGATATCCCATGCTTCATCAGAAGTAATAAATCGCTCTTTAAGTTCAGGCTTTTCATTGACCGCTTCCATTACACGTCGTAAGGTTGGATCGATATCTGATTCATTCAATACTATGTAGGCATCTAAGTTATTCATCATTGCAAAGCGTGACACACCAATTGCACCACCGATTGCATCTAAATCAGGTCGTGTATGACCCATGATAATGACTTTGTCACCTTCCATTAAGATATCTTTCAAGGCATGTGAGATAACTCGAGCTCTAACACGCGTACGTTTTTCCATTGGGTCAGTCTTACCACCGTAGAAACGTACATTACCGTTCATATTTTTAATTGCAACTTGGTCACCACCACGGCCAAGTGCTAAATCTAAGCCGGATTGCGATAGTTCACCTAAGTCGATAAGATTTTCAGAGCCTTCACCGACACCAATACTCAATGTCAGT
The DNA here is from genome assembly GCF_043107035.1 of Staphylococcus sp. 231237_7MaSpsaltlick. Lineage (NCBI taxonomy): Bacteria > Bacillati > Bacillota > Bacilli > Caryophanales > Staphylococcaceae > Staphylococcus > Staphylococcus sp. 231237_7MaSpsaltlick. The sequence goes on along the minus strand of NZ_JBICNX010000006.1, from coordinate 331,202 downwards.
TGAGCACGATAACCCACACTCTTCTCACGGAGCTGTCCTAAAATGCTAAAGTTAGCATCTTCAATTTCCTTTAAAATACGTTGATTTAAATAAGCGACAAATTGGTCTGAACTATAACGTTTAAAGTAAACATCATGTTCCTCTGCCCATCTACTGATTACACGTGTTACCATCGAGTTGATTTCAGAACGCTGTGTATCATTCATATTCTGTGTAATTTCATCGTAGTTATCTAAGAACAATGTCGCGATAATTGGTTTAGATTCTTCATATAAATCATTTGTCTGTACTTCTTCAGTTATATCGAAGAAATACAATACATGTTCACTTTCTGAATAACGCACACGATAGTGGTATTCATTCTCTTCAATTTCTACTTCTTGTGTTTTTTCTAATTGCTTTAAAATATTTGGATATACTTCATTAACTGGATCCGAAATCACATTACGACTCAAACGATCCGACATAAACTGGTTCATCCACTCTATGTTTTCATTTTCATCTAAGATAATCATACCGATAGGTAACGTCTTAATAGCAATGTTGTTACCTGCAGAAATATGTCCACTGAGATTATTGACGTAATAGTCTAATTTCCGAAAAGCTTGTCTTACCATCCAGGCTGTCGCTATGATGACAAACACTAAAACAACGGTCGCAATTCCTGCGACTAATTGGTTAAAGATAAACCAAACAACAACGAGTGCGATTGCTGTGAGTGCCAAAATAATAAATGGTAAAATCAACGCTTTTTTAGTGGATTGACGGTTCATTTTTCCACCCCAAATCATTTTTTAATGATGCTTTTCAGGTTAAAGCATAAATCTACCAATCCAATGAGTCCCACGATATGTGTAAATGGCGTTAATATTGTCCCAATCACCATTAAAATAATCGTAAGTGCAAGCGGCATTGATTTTGCTTTTCCAAAAAAGTGAATAACACTCAACCCTTGAATATACATACATAATGATAACACAATTTCAAAGTTTAATACGACACTTTGAAAAGTACCCGATTGGGTAGCAAACATAACACAAAACAGCACAATAATATAGATGACTAATATCGAGCGTTTCATCTGCCATGCATATAATGGTTTGAAGATTGGTGTAGCAACTTTGAATTTACGTAAGATTGGAAATGTAATAATAAGATTAATCAATATAAGTAGAAAAACTGCAATCACAATATAACTCGGTAATTGTACTGCAAATTGGCGGAAACCTTCTTCAAGAATCATTTTAGAATCTCCGGAGACTGCCGACTCTGTTATAAGTTGATGCATTTGTTGTTTCACTGGATTGATGATTGCAGAGGCTTTTGGTAATTTATCAAAAGTCTGTAATAACATAATCGCGATAAGTGAAACGATACTCATAAATGTAGTTGTAACATATAAAATACGTTCTTTTGACGTACGTTCTTTTAACAATTGGCCTACGATAAAGCTCAAGAAAATAATGAGGACCAATATACTTAGCACAAATATATTACCTAATAATGTTGTTAAGACAACCGATATAACCGCTGCTAAGCCAAACGACTCGTTTGATTTGTGCCATAAGATGATACCTGGTATCGTAGCAAATAATGCGAGTACCAGTCCTAGCGGTGGTAATATATGTAAAGCTAAAGCTACTACTATGAAAGCAATTATGCTAAGAATAGTTGCTTTAGGATATATTTTTGAAAACAAGTTCGCCACTCCTATACTATTTTTGACTATAACTACCATTTTAACCAATTTAAATCTTTTACACAATTTTACCGACCCATTTTATATAGAAGAATTAATGATCTGATAACATCTTTTAACATCCCCTTTGATTTACTGCAAATTCAGAAATCGTCTCTATCAAACTAGATTACTGATTACATGGATTAATGATTATTCCATCATTGCTTTTTGCCTTCTAAATTCCATACTTCTCGAATCTATTATTTCAACTTTTTTAAAATCAAAAAGGGCAATGCCTAATAACAACTCACAACGAGTCAGATGTCATTATGCACTGCCCATATTTCAATAAATATTCAATAACCTCAATATTATTTACGTTTAAATTTAGATAAGTTTAAGAAATGATATAAATTAGGTGCCCAATCATTAAAATTAAGCAAGAAACCATCGTGCCCAACATTATCAGGAACAAAGAAATGTTTATGGTATTTAAAGCGTTCTCCTACTGCCTTAACTAAATCATCTGGGTAGAGTAAATCATCGGTGAAACCCATTGTCATGACCTTTGTATCAAGTGAGCCAAACACAGCATCCACGTCATCTCTTCCTCTATCTAAATCATGGCTATCTAAGACGTCGAGCAGTGTTAAGTAACACTCAGACGCGAAATGTTGTTTAAATTTATCGCCTTGGTGTTTCTGATACGCAACTACTTGATCAGGTGTGAAACGTTTGTCATAACTTTTTGATGAACGATAGGTTAAGAATCCTAACTGTCTTGCGATACTCATTCCTTCTTTGTTATCAAGCAGAATAGCCTGTCTTGCGATTTCATTGAATGCACGACTATAAGATGACGTTCGATCAGTAGCAGCTAGGATTACTGCTTTCTCTACTTCAAATTTACGGTTATACAAAAGTTCCATCGCCTGCATGCCACCTAAAGAGCCACCGATTAATATATTAATCTTTCGATACCCTAGTGTTTCGATACCTAGTTCAATAGCTTTGACAATATCTCTCAACGTTAATTGTTTAGGAAAATCTACATCATTGAGTGCAGAACTTGAACCATATGGACTACCAATAACATTAAATGTTAAGAACTGATAATCATGAATTGGCATGTATCCACCATCAATAATTTCACGCCACCATCCAGGATCTTCATTCGTACCATATGTCAGATGATTGCCTGTTAATGCATGGCAAACTACTACAAGCGGTTGCCCTTGAAAACCCACATGCTCATAGCGTAACTTCAAATTTGCTATCGTTTCACCAGATTCAGTCGTAAATGGTCCCAATTCTAATGTATCAACCGTATAATTTGTCATTTTTTACCTCCTACTTAAATAAAAAAACTCCTCACTCTAAAAATAAGTAAGAAGTTTAACTATACTTATCATTCGAGTATCTCGTTGGTATTAGCACCGTACTACATCTTATATAGCCGGTTGCTGAAGCTTCAACGGGCCAAGTCCCTCTGCTTCTCGAAATAAGATTTTATTTTATTTATATGCATCTCATATAAAAGATGTCATAATTTTCTAATTATTGTCATTCTAACGGATATTAACTCTTACATCAATGAATTATTTAAAATAGCCATCTTAAGAGTGCCATTATTAAAATGCCCCCAATAATTGTAAAGGTTAGACTACGTGTGATAACTGCAATTAAGATTGTAGGTATCATCGTTATAATAAATGGGAAATTTAATGTGTAGCCAAGCCCATTGTCATGTTGCTCTATAACGCCATCTATAATTAATGCCGTGAATAGTGTAATTGGAATAAATGAGAGCCATTTGACGACCTTTTCAGACAACTGTATTTTCGTGATTAATATAAAAGGGATAACCCTTGTTAACCATGTAACTAACCCACACAACAAAATGATAATAAGCATATGTAGAGAAGTCGTCATTTATCCATCACCACCCCAAGCATTGCCGCAACAACTGAAGCTAAAATAATCGCTAAGTATGACGGCATAAATAAACTGAACAACAACATCATAACTACAACACAGATAATTAAGACAAAGTAAATTCTAATATGTGAGCGCTTTACCGCTTCAAATTGAGATACCGCTAGAAAGATAAACATTGCTGTGATTGCAAAGTCTAACCCTAAAGCATCCGGATGTTGTATGTATTTGCCAAATATAGCACCTGCAACAGATGACACTGTCCAAAATAAATACGCTGTAATATTTAAACCGTGTAGCCATCTATCATTTATCTTCTCACCTTTTAAATGTGGCGTGATAGCTACACCAAATGTCTCATCAGTTATAAGCGAAGAAAGCCCTAACCGATTTAACAATCCATAATCTTTATAATTCGGAGCTAATGTCATGCTTAATAAAAACATTCTCGAGTTAACTATGAATGCTGTAAGTACAATAGCCGTTATGGGTGTCCCTGAGATGACCAATGTGCAAATTATAAATTGAGCAGCACCAGCGTAAATCACTAAGCACAATAATATAATTTCAAGAATACTAAAGCCAGAGGCTACAGCAACAATTCCAAATGATAATCCAACACCAGCATAGCCTAACAAAGTGGGGATACATTCTTTAACGCCTTGTTTAAATGTGATATGTTCTTTCATCATCTCACCCCTTGTTGATGTATTTTGATATTCACATTCTATTACAAACATTTAAAAACAACCATATCTTTTAGACTTCGGTATGTGTGACGTAAGACAAACCACCGTCTAAAAACATTGCTATTCCTTCAATTTTAAATTATTTTATAGACTCGAATTAATTTAGACCAACTGGCAGAAATAGGTCTAACAACCCTACTATTTGTTTGATTTTTAACCTTTTTTATATCATTACACCTCCCCTACCCTCTTATGATAATGGAAAATTGCTTAGTTCCTATATTTTAAAAAATAACTAACTAGACCAAAAGTTGGTTCAATATTTTGTATTAGTGTGGTTCGTCTATATAAAAGCTTGGTCGATATGTCTTATTGCTAAATCACCATACTGACAAAACGCAAATTGTATAAATCATGACAAATAAAAAAGGCAATCTCAAAAGAAATTGCCTTTTCATTTGTCAGAAAACTGTACATCTCCGACGTTTCATTTATTATTTCATTTTAATTATTTAACTGGTCTAATTACAGTCTTGCCACCCATATAAGGAACAAGAGCTTCTGGAACAGTTACTGAACCATCTTCATTTTGATAGTTTTCGACAATAGCAGCAAAGGTTCTACCTACTGCTAAACCACTACCATTTAACGTGTGTACTAATTCTGGCTTGGCATTTTTATCACGTTTAAATCTAATATTCGCACGTCTTGCTTGGAAATCAGTAATGTTTGAACAAGAACTGATTTCTTTATAATCATTATAGCTTGGTAACCATACTTCTAAATCAAATGTCTTACTTGAACCAAAGCCAATGTCTCCAGTACATAAGATTACACGTCGATATGGTAAGCCTAATTCTTCGAGAATTGCTTCAGCGTGTGTTGTCATTTCCTCTAATGCCTCAAATGAATCTTCTGGCTTTTCAAAGCGAACCATTTCAACTTTATCAAATTGATGCAAACGAATTAAACCACGTGTGTCTCTACCTGCTGATCCTGCTTCACTACGGTAACATGCTGACTGTGCAGTAAATTTCGCTGGTAATTCATCTGGACCAATAATTTCATTACGGTAGTAGTTCGTTAATGGTACTTCCGCAGTTGGAATTGTGTATAGACCTTCCTTTTCAACTTTAAATAAATCTTCTTCAAATTTAGGCAATTGACCTGTACCATACATTGAATCAGCATTTACTAATTGTGGCACCATCATTTCAGTATAACCATGTTGTGTTGTATGCTTTGTGACCATATAGTTCATTAACGCACGTTCTAGTTGCGCACCTTCGCCTGTTAAAAATACGAAACGGGCACCTGATACTTTTGCAGCACGTTCAAAGTTAACCATTTTTAAATCTTCTACTAAATCCCAATGTGCTTTTGCATCAAAGTCAAATTCACGAGGTGTTCCCCAACGTTTAAGTTCAACATTATCCTCATCTGAAGCACCTTCAGGTACATCATCTTGAATTACATTTGGAATGCGTGACAATTTATCATTTAATTCTTGATCAACTTGGTTTAAAGTATCATCCAATACCTTAATTTCATCACCTAATTTACGCATTGCAGCAATGGCATCATCTGCATCTTCTTTATTACGTTTCTTTTGCGCGATTTCACCACTGACTTTATTACGCTCAGCTTTCATTTCCTCAGCTTGTGCAATAAGTTGACGACGTTTGTCATCTAATTCTAAAACATCATCCACAACACTTTCTTCCATACCACGTTTTACAACTTTTTCTTTAACAAAATCAGGTTCACTACGGAATAATTTTATATCTAACATATGATTTCATCCTCTCATCAAATTTATATCTATTGGATAGTAACAAAAAAAGACCACATCCCCTAATTACAAGGGACGTGGTCTTGACGCGTTGCCACCCTATTTAACAGTCATTATAGACTGCGCTCTCACTAAAATAACGGCTAAAACCGATTGTTCACATATAAGTAGGTAGATTCATATTAAACATGATTACTTGTTCTCACTAACCACAAGCTCTCTGAAATCACGATATTAATACTACTTGTCCCACGAACAATATCTTATTAAGTTGTTTTAAATATAGCAAATAACATTATTATTTTCAAGAGAGAGCTTATTTATAACAACTTATTTTATTCATTATATGCAGCATCACGTAAATATTGTGCAACTGCTTCAATATCTTTATGAAATTGTCGATCTTCTGTAATTGATGGACAAATATGACGTAAAGTTTGATATTTTTCATACGTTTTAGGTGACAGTTTATCGATGTCTTTATACTCAACTGCTTGCAAGCCTATAATTGCTTCAATTGCTAAGACACGTCTTGCGTTTTCAATAATTTGATATCCGTGACGTGAAGCAATTGTCCCCATAGATACATGATCTTCTTGATTGGCAGAAGAGGGAATTGAGTCAACACTAGCAGGATGGGCAAGTGTTTTATTTTCTGAGACTAAACTAGCAGCGGCATATTGCATAATCATAGCACCACTTTGCAATCCTGGTTTAGGGCTTAAGAAAGCAGGCAATCCGTTATTTAATTGTGGATTGACTAGGCGTTCTAAACGACGTTCTGAAACATTAGCTAATTCGCTCACTCCGAGCTTTAAGAAGTCTAATGCGAAGGCTACGGGCTGACCATGAAAATTACCCCCAGATATCACAAGTGTTTCATCACCTTCATCGAAGATAAGTGGGTTGTCGTTCGCAGCGTTCATTTCAAATTCTAATTTTTCCTTAACATAATTCAATACTTGGAAACTAGCTCCGTGAATTTGTGGAATACAGCGTAAAGTATAGGCATCCTGAACGCGTATTTCACCTTGACGTGTTGTCAATTCAGAGCCTTCTAGCCAGTCTAACATACGCTCTGCTACTTCCATTTGTTCTTGGAAGTTTCTAACTTTATGTACATGCTCATTATAGGCATCTACTATGCCGTTTAAAGCCTGATGTGTAAACGCAGCAATCCATTCAGATTGATAGGCTAAACTTTCCGCTTCAATATAACTGATTACACCTTGCGCAGTCATCGCTTGAGTCCCATTAATCAATGCTAAACCTTCTTTAGCTTGTAATTGTAACGGTTGATGATTCAATTTATTTAAGACGTACCGACTGTCTACTTCCTCTCCATTGAAATAAACACTACCTTCACCGATAAGTGCTAAAGCTAAATGAGATAGTGGTGCTAAATCTCCTGAAGCACCAAGTGATCCTTGTTGCGGAATGACAGGTATAATTCGATTATTGATATAAAATATGAGTTGTTCAATTAAATCGACCGTCGCTCCAGAACGCCCCTTTAATAAGGTATTTAATCTCAGCAACATCATCACTAATGCAACTTCTTCAGAAAATGGTTTACCAATACCACAAGCATGAGAACGAATGAGATTTACTTGAAGTTGATTGTATTCACCTTCATCGATACGTACATCACTAAACAATCCAAAACCTGTTGTAATTCCATATATTGTTTCTTTATTAGCGATTATATCTTCAACAGTTGCACGACTTTGTTTAACACGTTCATAGGCTGCAGCTGTCACTTCAACTTTATCTTCATCACTTAAGAATTGTTTAATATCCGAAATCGTCAATGTATCCCCAGTTAATTGTAATGTCATTTTCCCATCTCCTTTATTTTAAGTGCTATAACAATTAACACGAGTATACGCTTACAATTTTCTATAAACAATAGCTTTTGAAATATCCGTAATATGGTATTAAATTACTGATTTAATAGGGTAAAGTTTTACTTAATATTAATTTATCGTAAACAAACATTTTCTTATCACTTTAACTATTGACTAAAGGGCAAAGCAGGTTTAATATACTCTATTGTATTTATAAAAACGAATTAAAAATTAGGTCTTAGACGATATTTTTTATAAGAACAAGTGGGGTAGCAAGAATATAAAAAATAACTACATGACAACCTTCCAATTAGTGAATTAATTGGGTTATCTATATTAAATAATCTGAATGACTATATAACTCAAAAAGGAGGTTTCAATTTGGAAACTTTATCATCAGTAAACATTCCTAAAAGAAAAGATGAAACACATAAAGGTGATTATGGTAAGATTCTTTTAATAGGTGGTAATGTGAATTTAGGTGGTGCAATCATGTTAGCTGCACGTGCCTGTGTATATAGCGGCAGTGGTTTAATCACGGTAGCAACACATCCTACCAATCATGCTGCATTACATTCTCGTTGTCCAGAAGCAATGGTTATTGATATCAATGATACTAAGATGTTAACTAAAATGATCGAAAATACGGATTGTATCTTAATCGGTCCTGGTTTAGGTTGTGATTTCAAAGGAAACAATGCTATCACATTCCTATTACAAAATATTCAACCACACCAAACGCTTATTGTAGATGGAGATGCCATTACAATCTTCAGTAAATTGAAACCAGAAATTCCAACATGTAGAGTCATTTTCACGCCGCATCAAAAGGAATGGGAACGTCTAAGTGGCATTCCAATTGAAGAACAAACTTATGAGCGTAATCGAGAAGCGGCTGATCGCATTGGAGCAACAATCGTCTTAAAGAAACATGGCACTGAAGTTTACTTTAAACAAAATGAATACAAATTACCAATCGGTACACCAGCTATGGCAACTGGTGGTATGGGTGATACATTAGCAGGTATGATTACTAGCTTTGTTGGACAATTCAATGATATTGAAGAAGCGGTAACAAGTGCTGCATATGTGCATAGTTTAATCGGAGAACAATTATCAGAAAAGATGTATGTTGTTCCACCTTCAAGACTAATCAGTGAAATACCTTGCGTTATGAAATCATTAGAAAATTAATATAATCCATATACAAGGACCTATCATCTAACATATGATGATGGGTCTTTTTATTAATATCAGTGCTACCAACTTTATATTTACACATGTAAACACAAACGATTCAACACCTCTAAAAACGTTGATTAATAGCCTTTTAGCACCTTTGTCATCAACCTTTCATATTGTTGTCTACTGTAAACACAACAACATAATCTTCTTTCTATACTTAATCAGTATGACGCTATTTCATAGCCACATTCTAATTAGTTAATTGTATTGTATGTTTTTCCTAGATCCCCGTAATTGTCCTTATCTAAGACATATATAAACTGTTCTTGTAACAAACATACATGCTACATCGTTAATCACGATGCCATCTCATTTACATCAACAAAAAAAGGCAGTTCCCAAATCTGGAAACTGCCTTCTATCTTTATTTTATTTAATTAGTTATTCTGTATCGTCATTATTGTCGTTGTCAGCGTTCTCTATATCTTCATTGACACGATCCATAAAGTCTTGTCTTAATTCTTGACGCTCGCCATCTTCACCATCTACGGATTCATCACTATTGTCTGTTACTTCTGTATGAATTGTATTACCTGGTGCGTCACCTTCAATCATTGCTTCTGAGCTTACATCAGTTGCTTCATCAGAACCTTCAGCTGTCGTTGCTTCTGTATCTGCAGATTCTTCGTCATCTTCACTGACCTTAGCTACTGTTGATACATATTGTTCGTCGCTCAATTTAATCAATCTTACACCTTGAGCAGCACGACCATTTTGAGAAATATCTTGAACATCAATACGGATGATTACACCTGAATTAGTCACAACCATCAAGTCTTCCTCACCGTTGACTGTCGTAATACAAACGATATTACCATTTCGTTCTGTGATTGTTGCAGTCTTGATACCTTTACCACCACGGTTGGATAGACGATAGTCATTTACTGGTGTACGTTTACCGTAACCATTTTCCGTAACAACTAAAATTTCATCATTACTGTCCGATTTTGCCACATCTAAACCTACAACGCGATCTCCTTCTCTTAAGGTAATACCTTTAACACCAGCTGCAGTACGACCTAATGGACGCAATGCGCTTTCTGGGAAGCGAATCAATGACGCATGTGATGTACCGATAAGAATATCATCTTCACCATCAGTTAAACGAACTGCAATCAGTTCATCGTCATCTTTGAAGCCGATAGCTATCTTACCGTTTTTGTTAATATGAGAGAAATTACTCAATGCTGAACGTTTAACGATACCTTTACGTGTCGCAAATACTAAGTAATCTTCTTCACTTTCTAAATCTTTAACGGCAATCATTGTACTAATGGCCTCATCGTTATCTAATTCTATCGCATTAACAACAGGGATACCTTTAGATTGACGTGATAACTCTGGTACCTCGTAACCTTTAAGTTTGTATACGCGACCTTTATTGGTAAAGAATAACACGTTATCATGTGTACTTAATGTCACAAGTTGACTCACGAAGTCTTCTTCTAACGTATTCATACCTTGGACGCCTCTACCTCCACGATGTTGTGCTCTATACGTAGAAACTGGTAAACGTTTAATATAGTTATTGTGACTTAAAGTGATAACAATTTGCTCTTCAGGAATTAAATCCTCATCCTCAATATTGTCTAAACCACCTAATTGTATTTCAGTACGACGATCATCACCGAATTTCTCACGTACTTCAATAAGTTCATCACGAACGATTTGTAATAACTTTTCTTCATCAGCAAGAATTTCTTCCAATTCTTTAATGTAAGCAATTAAGTTATTATACTCTTCTTCGATCTTGTCTCGCTCTAAACCAGTTAAACGTCTCAAACGCATATCAAGTATTGCTTGCGCTTGTCTTTCAGTTAATTTAAAGCGTTCTTGCAAGCTAGCCATAGCTACTTTATCAGTATCAGATTCACGAATCGTCGTGATAATTTCGTCGATATGATCTAACGCAATTCGTAAGCCTTCTAAGATATGGGCACGGTCTTGTGCTTTTTTCAAATTATATTCTGTACGTCTTCTAACGACGATTTTTTGATGCTCTAAGTACTCTACTAAAGCTTCTTTCAAATTAATCAGCTTTGGTCTACCCTTTACAAGCGCAATCATATTTACACCAAATGATGTTTGTAATGGCGTTTGTTTATATAAATTATTTAAAATAACACTCGCATTCGCATCTTTTCGAATATCAATAACCACTCTTACGCCTGTACGTAAACTCGTTTCATCACGTAAGTCTGTAATACCTTCGACCTTCTTATCACGTGCTAATTCAGCAATTTTTTCAATCATTCTTGCCTTGTTTACTTGATAAGGAATTTCTGTAACAACGATACGTTGGCGACCGCCACCGCGCTCTTCAATTTCAGCACGTGCACGCATTTGTATTGAACCACGACCTGTTTCATATGCACGGCGGATACCACTTTTACCCATAATTAAACCGGCAGTAGGGAAATCAGGACCTTGGATATCTTCCATTAATTCTGCAATCGTGATATCTGAGTTATAACTTAAACTTAAGATACCATTGATAACCTCTGTAAGGTTGTGTGGTGGAATATTTGTAGCCATACCAACCGCAATACCTGATGCCCCATTGACCAATAGGTTAGGGAATCTAGCAGGTAAGACTGACGGCTCTCTTTCGTTACCATCATAGTTATCGATAAAGTCGATTGTATCCTTATTCAAATCTTTCAGTAATTCTAACGTAATCTTCGTCATACGTGCTTCCGTATAACGCATGGCAGCTGCGCCATCACCATCCATCGAACCAAAGTTACCTTGACCATCAACTAAAGGATATCGATAGCTGAAATCTTGTGCCATTCTTACCATTGCTTCGTAAATAGATGAGTCACCATGTGGGTGATATTTACCCATTACATCTCCGACAATACGTGCTGATTTCTTATATGACTTGTCAGGTGTCATACCTTGTTCATTCAATCCATATAAAATACGACGATGTACTGGTTTTAAACCATCTCTAACATCTGGTAAAGCACGTGAGACGATAACACTCATCGCATAATCTAAAAACGATTCGCGCATCTCATTCGTAATATTCCGTTCATTAATTCTTGATTCAGGTAATTCAGCCATCAAGATATCCTCCTTCAAAAATTCAGTTCATCGGTTTAGAAATCTAAGTTTGCATAAACTGCGTTATCTTCAATAAACTGTCTGCGATTCTCTACAACGTCACCCATTAACATTTCAAATGTTTGGTCTGCGTCAATCGCATCTTCTAATGATACTTGTAACATCGCTCGGTTTTCTGGATTCATTGTAGTTTCCCACAATTGATCCGCGTTCATCTCACCAAGACCTTTGTAACGTGCAATAGACCATTTTGGATTAGGATCTAACTCTGCTTTAAGTTTTTCTAATTCACGATCATTGAACACATAATATTTTTGTTTACCTTGCGTTAATTTAAACAATGGTGGTTGTGCAATATAAACATAACCCGCTTCTAATAACGGTCTCATAAAGCGATAGAAGAATGTTAATAATAACGTTCTAATATGGGCACCATCGACGTCTGCATCCGTCATGATGATGATCTTATGGTAACGCGCTTTACTCAAATCAAATTCTCCACCAATTCCAGTACCAAATGCAGTTATCATAGAGCGTATTTCATTATTATTTAAGATACGATCTAAACGTGCCTTCTCAACATTTAATATCTTTCCTCGTAAAGGTAAGATTGCTTGAGTTTCTGAGTCACGACCTGATTTCGTAGACCCCCCGGCAGAGTCACCCTCAACAATAAAGATTTCACTGCGTTCAGGATCTTTACTAGAACAGTCTGCAAGTTTACCTGGTAAACTTGAAACCTCTAATGCCGATTTACGACGTGTCACTTCACGTGCTTTTTTAGCAGCAAGTCGTGCACGAGACGCCATAATTCCCTTCTCAACGATGATACGCCCAACTTGTGGATGCTCATATAAGAATCTTTCAAATAACTCAGAGAATAGCTTATCAACAATTTGACGTACTTCAGAGTTACCAAGTTTCGTCTTAGTTTGCCCTTCAAATTGTGGATCACCGTGCTTGATTGATACAATTGCTGTCAATCCTTCACGTGTATCCTCACCAGATAAACGTTCTTTATCTTCTTTCATCACTTTGCTATTAAGACCATAACTATTTAACACACGTGATAACGCACGTTTAAATCCTTCTTCGTGTGTACCACCTTCATATGTGTGAATGTTATTTGCATAAGTTAATAAATTAGTAGCAAAACCACTATTATATTGCAATGCGATTTCTACTTCTACATCATCCTTTGATTGATGAACATAGATAGGTTCTTCATGAAGTGGTTCTTTGTTTTCATTTAGCATTTCAACGTAAGATTTAATACCACCATCATAGTGATAACTATCTTCTCTTACTTCTTCTTCACGCTCATCTCTGAGCACAATCGTAATACCTTTATTTAAGAAAGCAAGCTCTCTAATACGTTGTTGTAATGTTTCGTAATTATAAGTCGTCGTTTCAGTGAAGATTTCTGGGTCTGCTTTAAAGCGTATTTCAGTACCTGTATTTTCATCTGTTTCGCCAATCACTTTCAAGTCGAATTGTGGCGCACCTTTTTTATATGCTTGATGATAAATCTTTTCGTCTTTATGTACATAAACTTCAAGATCTTCAGACAATGCGTTTACTACAGACGAACCTACACCGTGTAATCCACCAGAGACTTTATAACCGCCTCCACCAAATTTACCACCAGCATGAAGTACTGTTAAGATAACTTCAACCGCTGGACGTCCCATCTTTTCGTGCATACCTACAGGGATACCACGACCATTATCGGTAACTCTTATCCAGTTATCCTTTTCGATGATAACCTCAATCTTGTCTGCATATCCGGCAAGCGCCTCATCGATACTATTATCAACGATTTCCCACACTAAATGGTGTAGGCCCTTTTCAGAAGTAGAACCGATATACATACCAGGTCGTTTACGGACCGCTTCGAGTCCTTCTAATACTTGAATCTGTCCAGCACCATAATCTTCCGTGTTATTCACATCTGACAATGCTTCCACCTTCACTTTCTGTTACTTTATAATTTCGCCTTGATTTATGCGATAAAGTTTAGCGTTCTTCATAATTTCATGATCTATTCCATCGACTGATGTTGTCGTTACAAATGTTTGAACCTTATGTTGTATCGTGCTTAATAAGTGCGTTTGACGCGAATCATCTAACTCACTCAAAACATCGTCTAGCAATAGAATTGGATACTCACCTACTTCGATATTCATCAACTCTATTTCTGCTAATTTAATCGATAAGGCAGTCGTTCTTTGTTGACCTTGCGAACCATATGTCTGTGCATCCATACCGTTGACATCAAATCCAAGGTCATCACGATGTGGACCGTATAAACAGACACCTCTATCTTTCTCACGTTCCATGTTGTCGTTAAGCAATGTTAAGACTTCCTCTAGACGTTCCGAATCGCTTCTGTCGTCTTCATCCAACTTTATACTAGGTAAATACTTTAAAGACAAGGTTTCACGTTCATCCGTGATTCCCGAATGAATCGGTTTAGCCAATGATTCTAATTCTCGTATAAAATGCTTACGACGCTCAGTTACTTTCAGCGCATATTCCGCAAACTGTTGATTTAAGACCTCTAGCATAGTAGTGTCTGTCTTTTGTCCATATTGCAACTGCTTAAGATAGTTATTCTTTTGCTTTAAGATACGTTGATATTGCGACAAATCATTGAGATACACTGCAGAAATTTGCCCCAATTCCATATCGATAAATCTACGTCTCACTTGAGGCGAACCTTTAACAATATTTAAGTCTTCCGGCGCAAATAATACAACGTTTAAATGACCAATATACTGAGTTAGTCTACTTTGTTCTAAGTGATTGATTTTTACTTGTTTGCCTTTTTTGGTGATGTACATCGTCAATGGCATATCGCCATATCTATAGCTAAGTTCACCCTCTATTTTAGCATAGTCATTGTCAAAACGTATGAGTTCCTTATCATTTGATGTACGGTGACTCTTAGCTAGTGCAAGTGTATAAATAGATTCTAGTAGATTCGTCTTGCCCTGCGCATTCTCACCAATTAAGATATTGACTTCAGGATGACATTCTATAGAAATGGACTCATAGTTTCGATAATGCTCTAGCTGAAGCGTCTTTAATTTCATTCTTCACCTTGTTGAATGATTAAAAACGAACCGACTTCAGGTATCTCTAGGCTATCTCGATGATTTAGTTTTTTACCTCGACGTGTTTCACGTTCGCCATTTATCATGACTTCAAAATCTTGTAAGAACCATTTTGCTTGGCCTCCAGATTCGATAATACCTTCTGTCTTTAGAAATTGTCCTAATGTGATGTCACCATCAACAATTACTTCTTCAACCAAATCAACCACTCCATTTCTTTATAAGCTCATTAATATATTATACATTTTTTAGCGCTAAATTTCATGCAAAATACAGTTGGAAATCGCTTTCTTTCAATATATTTTAACTATTTTCAGCATCTGCTTTCGAAATGTGCTTATCTCGATTGTTTTACACTTAATATTATAACAAATTTTAAGTCAGTTTATTCATTTTCTTTATAAATACTATTTATTTCAAAATGCTAATTATTTAATTTAAAATTATCTCGTTTTTATAACGAGTATTCACTTGTAATAATTCACCAATTCATAGAGGCATTTTAAGCATGTTTTTAGCTTCATTTTAATAATTAGGTATGATTTATCCATTTTATTTAGAAAATAACTCACATACCCTTTATATTGCTTTTAAAATATATCCTCTCAATAAATAACAACTTATTCTTTTATCATTCACAGTTTCAAATCTAATTTACACAAAAAACAGATCTAGACATTTTCCGTCTAGATCTGTTTGGATACTACTTATAATTTTATGCTCAAATTTAATACGTTCTGATTGGTAAAATTAATTGTGTCACAGAATCGTCTTCTTTTGGTTTTAGAATAAATGGTTTCATTGTCCCAAAGAATTCTATTTCAACATCATCATTATCGATTGCTTTTAATGCATCCATCATGTACTTAGAGTTGAATGAAATCTTCAGATTACCACCTTCAACATTGTTTGCACTTACTTCTTCTTTAACTGTACCAATTTCAGGTGAAGTTGAAGATAGTTCTACAAGTTCATTACCTGTGCTTAATTTAATAACGTTATTACCGCCTTCACGTGCCAATAACGAAGCACGATCAATGGCATGATAGAAGTCACCGTTATTAATACCTAACTTGAATTCATAGTTCTCAGGGAATAAACGTGATGTATCTGGATAATGCCCCTCTAATAAACGTGAAATAAAGTTTACATTTCCAACTTTGAATAATACTTGGTTTGAAGCAAAGAAGATATCAATGTCTTCTTCACTATCAGTCATAATTTTATTTAGTTCTGATAATGCTTTACCTGGAATAATGACATTTTTATTTTCTGAACTATCTTCCAATGCGACTTTTCTCACGGCTAAGCGATGCGAATCGGTAGCTGTGCATATTAATTCATTTTCTTGTATAAGCCAATTCACACCAGTAAGTACTGGGCGTGTTTCTGACGTGGACACTGCGAAATTTGTTTGTGCTATCACGTTTTTAAGCACTTTTACTGATAATTGAATTGCATCATCTCTTGATACTTGTGGTAGTAATGGATATTGGTCAGGATCTAATCCACTTAAATTAAATTCTGAATGACCAGATGTAATTAATGTTTGGAATTGTTCATTTGTAGAAAGTTTAACTTCCTTACCTGGTAATTTTTTAATAATGTCTACGAAGAAACGACCAGGAAGTACAACAGATCCAGTTTCTGAAATATCAACAATATCTTCTCCGTCAACTTGTTTAGGGATTGTAATCTCAATTGAAATTTCTGAATCAGATCCAGTAAGTATTACTTCGTTATCTTTAGCGTCAATTTTTATACCAGTTAAGATAGGTAATGTAGTTCTTGGTGAGATGGCTTTAAGTGTGTCATTTAATTGATTAATAAAATAATCTCTTCTAATTGTGAATTCCATCATTTTTAAACTCCTTCCAGTCGTTTATAAATAAATTATATAGGTTTTAAAACCGTAGTAATAGTAGTAGGGCTTGTGAATTAGTGGATAACCGAAATTTTTTCAATGGTGACATCGTTTAGCTACTGTGGATAACTTGTGTGTAGTGTGTATTACTTTTGCACATTATCCACATTTTAAAAAATGTCTGTTATTAACGTTATTCCTCAAATTCACATAATTAATCTGTTATATTACAGCTTTTTTATTGATTTCTAATTTCTTTTTCAAGATTTTCTACTTCTTGTTTAAACGTCGGATCATTATTAATATCTTTGAGTATCTTTTCATGTGCATGAATTACCGTGGTATGATCACGACCTCCAAATTCCTCTCCAATTTTCGGTAGTGAGAAATCAGTCAACTCACGCGATAAATACATTGCAATTTGGCGTGGGTATGCGATTGACTTGGTACGTTTCTTAGCACTAAAGTCTTCGATTTTCACACTATAGTATTGGCCAACGATTTTTTGTATATCTTGAATTGTAATTTTTTTTGATTTTGGTGCTTGAATAATATCTTTTAGTGCAGCAGCTGTTAATTCAGTCGTAATTGGTTGTCCCTGTAATTTAGAAAAGGCTAGTACACGCGTTAATGCCCCTTCTAATTCACGAATATTCGATTGAATTTGATTAGCTATATAAGTTAATGCTTCTGATGGAATATTTAAGTTTTCTTCTTCGATTTTTTTATGCAAAATCGCCATTCGAGTTTCATAATCTGGTGGTGTAATATCAACGATTAAGCCCCATTCAAAGCGTGAACGCAAGCGATCCTCTAATTTAGCAATTTCTTTAGGTGGTCTATCACTAGAAATGACGATCTGCTTATTCGCTTGATGTAATTCATTGAATGTATGGAAAAATTCTTCTTGTGTTTGCTCTTTATTTTGTATGAATTGAATATCATCAATTAGCAAAACATCGATATTACGGTATTTCTCTCTAAATTGTTCTGTTTTGTTATCACGTATCGATTTAATAAATTCGTTCGTGAATTTTTCACTAGATGTGTAAATGACCTTCGCATCTGGATTATTGGCTAATACATAATGACCAATGGCATGCATTAGATGTGTCTTTCCTAATCCTACGCCACCATAGATAAATAGTGGATTGTATGCTTGTGCTGGTGCTTCTGCAACAGCCAAACTTGCAGCGTGTGGAAATCTATTGCCCGGACCTATGACAAATGTTTCAAAAGTATTATGCATATTAAATTGTTCATCGCCAATTCTTGCTTCATCAACACCAGATTCATATGTGTCTTTAGGTTGATGCGATTGATTTGAATTTTGTTCAGAAGAACCGGATTGCATATTTGCTAATTCGTCTTCTGAATAAAATACTGGCATAATTTCATGACCAATTGCCTCATATAATGCGGTTTGAATAATCTCAACATAATGCGATTTTAACCAATTGGCTACAAATGGATCATCGATAACAATGACTGCCTCATCATTTTCTAATGAATGCAGTTTGGTATCTTTTAGAAAAGTTTGATAGCTAGGATAACTTACTTTTTCTTGAGCCAAGGTAAGGACTTTTTCCCAAATTTCATGTTCTGACATAATTAACAAACTCCATATATAGTAAATTTTAAAAGTTATACACAAAAATCAGTGCAGTGGATAAACTAAATAACAAGGTGTTGATAATTATCCACAAGTTAATCACAATCAGTGGATAACTATGTATGATGATAACTATATCCACAGCATTTTGTATATAATTTAATAAATCAAACCCTTGATGTATCAATAACTACATGACTTATCCACATAATTATACTTTTTAACATCAACCTCTGTCAAATAGCTGTGAATTTGTTATTAAACTATCTAAAAACTTGTGAATGACCTATAAATTATCCACAGTAAGAACGATTTGTACTGTGTATAAGTGGATAACTTTGCGAAAGAAATAGTATAACAGAAAATAAGCATCTTGTGGGCTTGGGAAATAATTTATAAATACTGTATGAAAAATGTATAATGGTCAAACTAATCGTTTGCGGAGTGATTTATTAAGGATAAATTACTGTAATGTCGGTATTTTTATGTAAGCTGCATCTATAATCGTGATAAAAAACTTCCATATAATAGGAGAAACAGAACAATAACTGCTCATACTGCAATTAAATTCGTGCTTGCTTTATAAAATATATTTTGTTATATTGTAGTAGTTGCTTGAATTATGACTAGGAATTTATAAAGTTAAATCAAGACTTAAAGCAGAAGCGTATATCAATTTATCTATAATAACTGTTAGATAACCGAATAAATATGGAGGTGTTTTTACATGGTAAAACGTACTTATCAACCAAATAAACGTAAACATAGTAAAGTTCATGGTTTCAGAAAGCGCATGAGCACAAAAAATGGCCGTAAAGTTTTAGCGCGTCGTCGTCGTAAAGGCCGTAAAGTTTTATCAGCATAAGATCACTGACTCATCAGTGGTCTTTTTTTTAGGTTTTAAATAAAGTAAGATACGCATTAATATCTGTAGCTAGTCAATATATTAAATGGAATGTTTGATTTGAGTTAGTTCAAAATGTTACAGAAGAAGATAAGCGAGTGATGCATTGGTGGAAAAAGCATATAGAATTAAAAAAAACAGTGATTTTCAAGCTATTTATAAAAAGGGAAAATCAGTAGCCAATAGACAATTTGTTGTTTATACCAAAGTAAATAAAGAGTTATCACATTTTAGGCTGGGTATTAGCGTTTCGAAGAAGATTGGCAATGCTGTTGTTAGAAATAGAATCAAGCGAGCAATACGTGAAAATTTCAAAGTGCATAAAGAAGACCTTATACCAATTGAAATTATTGTTATAGCGAGACACCCAGCAAAAGATATGGATACATTACAAATACAATCAAGCTTGGAACATGTTTTAAAGATAGCTAAAGTTTTTAACAAAAAGATATAATTTCATGATAGGGTAGGGGAGCATATAGAGAAAGTGATTATTTTAGACGGAAGTAAGACTTCGTTCAGACAAACGTAAGACTAACTAACTGTATATCACTAAGCAATATGTTCGCTTTTTTTCATGAAAATCATTACAATATTATAATGAAATTTTTTACTTAACTAGACTGGTAAGGGAGGCGAGATGGATGATGGATTTAGACACGATTACGAGTATTTCAACACCAATGGGTGAAGGTGCAATAGGGATTGTGCGTTTATCTGGTTCAGATGCATTAACAATTGCAGATAAGTTATATAAAGGTCAGAAATCACTTAAAGATGTAGCTACTCATACGATAAATTATGGTCATATCGTAGATCCAGAATCAAATGAAGTAGTTGAGGAAGTAATGGTATCGGTGTTAAGGGGACCAAAGACCTTTACACGAGAAGATATCGTAGAAATAAATTGTCATGGCGGTATTTTAACAATTAATAGAGTGTTGGAATTAACTATGACATATGGTGCACGCATTGCTGAACCTGGTGAATATACGAAACGTGCATTTTTAAATGGCCGCATTGATTTATCACAAGCAGAAGCGGTGATGGACTTTATTCGTTCTAAAACCGATCGAGCATCTAAAGTTGCAATGAATCAAATTGAGGGTCGTTTAAGTGATATGATTAAGCGACAGCGTCAATCCATTCTCGAAATCCTTGCTCAAGTCGAAGTCAATATAGATTATCCAGAATACGATGACGTAGAAGATGCGACGACAGAATTTTTACTAGAGCAATCAACGCAAATTAAACAAGAAATTAATAAACTATTAGAAACTGGTGCACAAGGTAAGATTATGAGAGAAGGTTTGTCTACAGTCATTGTTGGTAAACCGAATGTTGGTAAGTCTTCAATGCTTAATAACCTGATACAAGATAACAAAGCGATTGTGACAGAAGTTGCAGGAACTACACGAGATACGTTAGAAGAGTATGTAAATGTCAGAGGAGTTCCATTAAGATTAGTTGATACGGCAGGGATTCGTGACACAGAAGATATCGTTGAGCGTATCGGTGTCGAACGTTCTAGAAAGGCACTGAGTGAAGCGGATTTAATCTTATTTGTCTTAAATTATAATGAAACATTGTCGGAGGAAGATCGACAGTTATATGAAGTAATTAAGAATGAAGATGCAATTGTCATCGTTAATAAGATGGATTTGGAACAACGTTTAGATATGGAAGAAGTTAAAGCAATGATTGGAGATACACCACTTATTCAAACTTCAATGTTGAAACAAGAAGGTATCGATCAATTAGAATTACAAATTAGAGATTTATTCTTTGGTGGAGACGTTCAAAATCAAGATATGACATACGTTTCAAATTCCAGACATATCTCATTATTAAAACAAGCGAGAAATTCAATTCAAGATGCTATAGATGCTGCTGAATCTGGAGTACCAATGGATATGGTACAAATTGATTTAACAAGAACATGGGAATTATTAGGTGAAATTATTGGTGAGTCAGCAAGCGATGAATTAATCGATCAACTGTTTAGCCAATTCTGTTTAGGAAAATAATTAAGGAGGAACAATTATGGCTCAAAAATATGACGTAATAGTAATTGGAGCTGGACATGCGGGAATAGAAGCTGGACTTGCTTCAGCACGTCGCGGTGCAAAAACATTAATGTTAACAATTAACTTAGATAATATTGCATTTATGCCATGTAACCCATCTGTAGGTGGACCAGCAAAAGGTATCGTTGTACGTGAAATCGATGCGCTAGGTGGTCAAATGGCAAAAACAATCGATAAAACGCATATCCAAATGCGTATGCTGAATACAGGTAAAGGTCCAGCGGTAAGAGCATTACGTGCTCAAGCGGATAAAGTATTATATCAACAAGAAATGAAAAAAGTAATTGAAGATGAAGAAAACCTAGATATTATGCAAGGCATGGTTGATGATTTGATTATTGAAGACGATGTAATCAAAGGTGTACGTACGAATATCGGTACTGAATATTGGGCGGAAGCTGTAATTATTACTACAGGTACTTTCTTACGTGGTGAAATTATCTTAGGTAATATGAAGTATTCAAGTGGTCCAAACCATCAATTACCTTCTATTTCTCTTGCAGATAACTTAAGATCATTAGGGTTTGAAGTTGTACGTTTTAAAACAGGTACCCCTCCACGAGTTAATGCAAAAACGATCGACTACTCAAAAACAGAAATCCAACCAGGCGATGATGTAGGAAGAGCATTTAGCTTTGAAACTACTGAATATATATTAGATCAATTACCATGTTGGTTAACATACACTAATGGTGAAACACACCAAGTGATTGATGACAATTTACATTTATCAGCTATGTATTCAGGTATGATTAAAGGTACAGGTCCAAGATACTGTCCATCAATTGAAGATAAATTTGTACGTTTCAATGATAAACCACGTCATCAATTATTCCTAGAGCCTGAAGGACGTAATACAAATGAGGTATATGTACAAGGCTTATCAACAAGTTTACCAGAACATGTTCAACGTCAAATGTTGGAAACAATTCCAGGCCTAGAGAAAGCAGATATGATGCGTGCAGGTTATGCAATTGAATATGATGCATTAGTGCCTACACAATTATGGCCGACTTTAGAAACTAAAAAAATTAAAAACTTATACACAGCTGGTCAAATTAATGGTACATCAGGATATGAAGAAGCGGCAGGTCAAGGTTTAATGGCTGGCATTAATGCTGCTGCTCGAGTTCAACAAAAAGAAGAAGTGATATTAAGCCGTTCGGATGCCTATATTGGCGTACTTATCGATGACCTTGTTACAAAAGGTACAAATGAACCATATCGTTTATTAACATCTAGAGCAGAATATCGTTTATTATTAAGACATGATAATGCAGACTTAAGATTGACGGATTTAGGTTACGAAATTGGTATGATTTCAGAAGAACGTTATGCACGCTTTAATGAAAAGAGAGAAATGATTCGTAATGAACAAGAACGTCTTAAAGGTATTCGTGTTAAACCTAGTGAACATGTACAATCAATTATTGAAGCACAAGGTGGTTCACGTCTGAAAGATGGTATCTTAGCTTTAGAATTATTACGTCGTCCTGAAATGACATATGATTTAATTCTTGATATCCTTGAAGAATCACATCAACTACCTGCAGATGTTGAAGAACAAGTTGAAATTCAAACGAAATACGAAGGCTATATCAATAAGTCATTACAACAAGTTGAAAAAGTAAAACGCATGGAAGAAAAGAAAATTCCAGAAGACTTAGATTATAGTAAAGTAGATAGTTTAGCTACAGAAGCTAGAGAAAAATTAGCAGAAGTTAAACCGTTGAATATCGCACAAGCATCACGAATTTCTGGTGTGAATCCTGCTGATATTTCAATTTTACTTGTCTTCTTAGAACAAGGTAAAATTCAAAGGGTGAACAATTAACATGGGCGTAGAGTGGTTAACTAAGCAACTGAGTACACATGGGATAGAACTTTCGGAACAACAACAGCAACAGTTTCAAACGTACTATCAAATGCTTGTCGAATGGAACGAAAAAATGAATTTAACGAGCATTACAGAGGAACACGAAGTATATTTAAAGCACTTTTATGATTCGATTGCACCGAGTTTTTATGCGGATTTTTCGCAATCAATGTCATTATGTGATGTAGGTGCTGGCGCTGGTTTCCCAAGTATCCCGTTAAAAATTATTTTTCCAAACTTAAAGGTAACAATAGTAGATTCACTCAATAAACGTATTCAATTTCTTAATCAATTAGCAGATGCCTTAGGATTACAAGATGTTAGTTTCGTACATGATAGGGCGGAAACATTTGGTAAAGGAGTCTACAGGGAGTCTTATGATATCGTAACAGCAAGAGCGGTGGCTAGACTTTCAGTATTAAGTGAATTATGTATACCGTTAGTGAAAAAGGGTGGTCAATTCATCGCATTGAAATCAGCTAAAGGTGACGAAGAGTTAGAAGAAGCTGCTTTTGGAATCGGTGTGTTCGGTGGAAAGGTCATAGACACAATTTCATATGAATTACCTGAGGATGCTGGTGATAGACAGATGATGATCATTGAAAAAAGAAGTCAAACGCCAAAAAAATATCCAAGAAAACCTGGTACGCCAAATAAGTCACCATTACTAGAAAAGTAATAACAGTTAATAACAATTAATTTAGAGGGAGCGCATAAATTATGAAGAAACCTTTTTCTAAATTATTTGGTTTAAAAAATAAAGATGACATAGTTGGTTATATTGAAGAAGATTATAATAATAACGTTGAATCTATTCATATTGAGCGCATTGTGCCAAACCGTTATCAACCAAGACAAGTATTTGAGCCAAATAAGATTAAAGAACTCGCAGAATCTATAGAAGAACATGGTTTGTTGCAACCGATTGTCGTACGTCCAATTGAGGAAGAAATGTTTGAAATTATTGCAGGCGAGCGTCGATTTAGAGCTTTACAAAGCATTGGCAAGACACATGCTGACGTAATCATTAGATTTTTAGATGATGAAGAAACAGCAGTTGTTGCATTGATTGAAAATATTCAACGTGAAAATTTATCAGTTATTGAAGAAGCGGAAGCATATAAAAAGCTGCTAGAAATTGGCGATACAACACAAAGTGAATTAGCTAAAAGTGTTGGTAAAAGTCAGAGCTTTATTGCTAATAAATTACGTTTGTTAAAGCTTGCGCCAAAGGTAATTGAACGTTTAAGAGAAGGAAAAATTACGGAACGTCATGCCCGTGCATTACTAAGTTTATCAGAGGAAGATCAAGAAATCTTAGTAGAGACAATTATTAGCCAAAAATTAAATGTTAAACAAACTGAAGCACGTGTGAAACAAAAGGTTGGTCCAGAAAAGGTGAAAGCGCAACGCTTTGAGTTTGCTAAAGATTTAACTGACGCACGTGAGACTGTTGGCAAGAGTATCGAGTCTATTGAACAAAGTGGTATTCAAGTTGAGCATCAAACAAAAGATCATGAAGATTATTACGAAATCAAGATTAAGTTATATAAGCGTTAGTACACTTCAAATAGTAAAATGTTAGCAAAAAGTTTGGGATACAAATTCCAGAAAAATAGCTCTCAGATGAATTCAATTTATCTGAGGGCTCTTTTTTTATTAATTCGTATTTGGTTCGCTTTCCTAGGGGACAGCTTCAGCCTGTAGTCTTCAGCTCGTCCTGTTCCCTCAGGAGTCTCACCAAAATACGTTGTATTCATAAATGATTTTCACAGTAACATACGTTTAAATCTGTGCATTAAATTTGTCTTGTTCGTATTGGGATATAAATCATTAAATCATTAAATTGTTAATACTTCATCTGTTGGTTTTAATTAATTCGTATTTGATTCGCATTCCTAGGGGACAGCTTCAGCCTGTAGTCTTCAGCTTGTCCTGTTCCCTCAGGAGTCTCACCAACAATACTTCGTAAAGCAGCATTATGTTTTTACATTAAAATAATAAACTACATTAACATCTTCGGAATTAAATATGTCTTGTTTGTATTTGCAAATTCATCCTACCTTATTTACTGGTTATTTGATTGATATTAAGTTCGTATTGTTGGCTCGCATTCCTAGGGGACAGCTTCAGCCTGTAGTCTTCAGCTTGTCCTGTTCCCTCAGGAGTCTCACCAATATCCTTCCTATCAATATCTAAATGCATATTAAAAACACTTTGAATCAAATTGTTTATAGCTAAAGTATGATGTGATTTCAGGACATACTCATTAACCATTATTCTCTCATAGTAATTTTAACTAGTAATATCATTGCACTTTTTATTGGTAAAATAAGCATTTAAATAATCAAAATACTACAAGTTTAATTATTCCCTGGAAAATAAAATAAGGCTATTGTGTAATAATACAAACTATGATTAAATTAAGAAAACGCTTACATGTTAAAGGGGGAGTTTAATGATTACGTTTATCGTAGCTATCATTTTACTGGTTGTAGGTTATTTTACTTATGGTAAATATATTGACAAAATGTTTGGACCTAAAGAAGACCGACCAACGCCAGCATATGACCAAAGGGATAATGTGGATTATGTACCAATGAAAACTTCTTCTAATTCATTGATACAATTATTAAATATTGCGGGTGTAGGGCCAATATTTGGTCCAATTATGGGGGCATTGTATGGACCAGTCGCATTTATCTGGATTGTTGTAGGTTGTATATTCGCTGGTGCTGTGCATGATTATTTAACTGGCATGATATCTATTAGAAATAAAGGTGCACATCTTCCTGAATTGGCTGGGAAATTTCTAGGTCAAGTGATGAAACACTTTGTTAATATCTTTTCTATTTTATTATTATTGTTAACGGGTACTGTATTTGTTACGAGTCCAGCATTATTATTACATAATTTAATGGATGGACGTATTGCATTAGGTATAATCATTTTTGCAATATTTGTTTATTATATTCTATCTACAATTTTACCAATTGATAAAATTATAGGGCGTATTTATCCAATATTTGGTGCACTTTTATTAATTAGTGCAGTGGGGGTTGGTTTCCGACTAATTCAAACAGGAGCGCCAATACCAGAACTTAATTTACAAAATATGCATCCAGATGGTGCACCAATCTTCCCATTGTTATTCTTTACAATTACTTGTGGTGCATTATCAGGATTTCATGCTACACAAACACCTATTATTTCGAGAACTACGAATAAAGAAAAGAATGGTCGCTTTATATTCTATGGGATGATGATTGCAGAAGGTATTATTGCGATGATATGGGCTGCAGCAGGTATGAGTTTATTCAATGGTTATGATGGATTGAATGAAGTGTTAGCTAAAGGTGAGGCAGCTTTAGTCGTAAGTAAGGCTTCGCATCTGTTATTAGGCTCAGTGCTTGGTACGATTGCTGTATTAGGTGTTATCATTTTACCAATTACGAGTGGAGACACTTCCTTTAGAAGTGCGCGTATGATTATTGCAGATTATTTGAATTATAGTCAGAGTAGTTTACTAAAACGTATTATAATTTCTGCACCATTATTTATAATTAGCTTTGCATTAACACAAGTTGATTTCACAATCTTATGGCGATATTTCTCTTGGGCTAATCAGACGACTGCTGTCATTGCCTTATGGGTAGGAGCAATGTATTTACTTATAGCTAAGAAGAACTTCTGGGTTGCAGCGATTCCTGCTGTATTTATGACTTGGAATATATTTGTATATATTTTGAGCCAAAAAATAGGTCTAGGCTTAGATCTTAACATGAGTTATGTTATAGGTTTTGTACTAACTGCAATTTGGATTGCGTATTTCATTTACCAATATAGAAAAATGACAGCTTTAGTAGGCCAATTTGAACTTGATCATCCGATTCAAACACAACAACAAATTGTCTCATAAATTAATATTTGTGTGGCATAAATAATATTATCGAAAGATGAAGGACAATTGCTAATTGCAAAGCAGTTGTCTTTTGTCTTGTGAAATAATGTTTTAGTTAAAGCACCGATAAATACATATCTTTATAGTTAAAGATAGATGCAAATAGGACAAGATGTATAGGAAAAGTTAAAACTACCAACTATTAACTGTTATGTTTAGCCAAATCAAATACGACAAAGCATGATTTATAGCTGCAATATATTGAGGATTTTTATAGTAATGAAGTAACAAGGTTGATGTTTCACGAAAAACATCAGCCTATTTTAGGAGTAGTTGTACGATGGCTAGTATGTTATAACGTCATTCGTATTCGCTTTTGTTGAGCTGTAACTTAAGAGATGATGGATCAAATTTTAAGTGATAATCAAAAAATATAAGTGTGTAATCAGTTACTGAAAGTATATTATTAAAGTTTTTTACAGATGTATTACGTAGTAATTTCTAAAAAATTACAATTTCATTGTATATTATTTTTATGAGGGAAAATTCGTGATTTTTATTATAAAACTTGTTATGATGTTGAATCGTAAGTGATTAAGTGGAAATAGTAAATATTTAAAGGAATAATTTAACTAGAAAATAAAATTTAATATATATGATTTAAACTGAAATGTTCAAATAACGTCTTTTATAAAACAAATAGAAGTGTAATTTAATCAAATAACGTAAAATCAAGATACAAAAATTCAAACTGGTATATCAGTCATTCCTTAAATATTCATGAATATATCATTCAATGTACTGCTCATACTATATCAGACTTAATACCTTAATTATGAAAGCAGAGGTTTAAATATGTTAAAAGCTACAACAAGTATTATAGAAAATGATAAATATGAAGTGCAGGCAATTAACGCGCATTATTTGAAACGTATTGAAAAAAGTAATAAAGCAGAACGTTATTTTTGTATAGCACAAAGTGAAAAATTAACATTATCAGCACTGTCAACTTACGTTAAATCAGCGAAATCAGTGATGGCTCAATTAGGAGAAGCGAATACAAGCGCTACATTAACTGATGCAGGTAATGATATTTATCAAGCAACATTTGTCTACTTTGAAGATTCACTCGATACTTTAAAAACAGCCACTGAAAATTTAAGTCTGTTAGATTCTAAAGAAGCGAAAAATCACATTTTAACAAATGAATAATATAAATTCGTGAGCTTTGGTCGTAAAGGCCTATGCTCAATATACGAGAGCTAGTCTGTAATAATGGGCTAGCTCTCTTACTATTTGAATTCGAATTTATTATGATGCAACAATACTTTTTCTAAGTTAATGGGGAGTACGTTGGCGAATTGCCTATATTACATATAAAATAGAATAAAATTATAAACAGATTGGTAAGGTGAATAGATTATGGAAATTGCACATCTTAATGAATTTATAATATTAGCTCAGTACAAGAATTACTTTAAAGCTTCACAATCACTTTACATTGCGCAATCTACGTTATCGAAACATATTGTTGCTTTAGAAAATGAATGCGGCTATCAACTCATAGATCGTAGCAACAAGCAGATTAAATTGACTGAAGCGGGAGAATTATTTTTACATTATGCGCAGTTAATTGTACAAAATCATCAGGAAATGCAAGAACATTTACAGCAACAGACAGCATCGGAAATTACGTCAATTAATTTAGGAACGTCGCGTGTAATGATTGAATATGGAATTACTGAAATCGTCTCTGAAACAATGAAAGCACATCCAAATTTAAGATTTAAGGTACATGAAGGATTTGAACCAGACTTACATCAAATGATTGAAGAGGGACGTATTGATATTAGCTTTCTAAGAGAACGGACACCTGCAATTGGAGAGTACAGTTATACTTATGTACAAGAACGTCTATGTGCTGTAGTAGATAAATCACATGCATTTGCTACAGAATCTGAAATATCGTTAAATATGCTTAAAGATATTGAATTATACATGACACCGGATTTTACTTTAGAACATGAATTGTTTCTTTCACTGTGTAAGCGCGAGCAATTTTATCCAATGATTTCCTTTACTGCACCACGTATAGAAAATTTATTAGAAATGGCACATATTGGTGAAGGTGTGGCGTTAATCATGGAGCAACAGGCACGTTACTTTGCAGATGATTGTATTAAGATTATACCTTTTGAACCTAATATCACGACATATATCAATATGACTGTGCATGACCATGTCACTATAAATGATGGGATTGCAGCGTTTATTAATTTAGTTAAATTAGAGAGTATAGCTACTTCTGAAAATGAATAACTGTATAATAATGCCATAGAGAATCGTCTGTTAATTCCAATATAGAATGAATTTGCATGCAAAGTTGAATTGATAATGCTTCCATAAATATTTTATGATTAATTTTAATTTCAAAATGTTTAAGGAGGCAACAAATGAAAAAAATAATTATTTCTGTTTTAAGTGCGACTCTGTTGTTAGCAGGATGTAGTTCTCATGATGGACAACAATCTAAAAAGCAATCTAATAATAGTGTCGATACTTCAAAAGTGAAAATAAAAAACTACAATCAAGCAACATCGAAATTAAAAATAGATAATACGAAGTGGAAGTATGATAGTAAACATAAAGTATACTATCAATTGAATGTGAGTTACGTCACTAAGCCACAAGCTAAAGATGTCGAAAAGATGGGTATTTATGTTCCTGCAGCTTACTTTAATGGTAAGAAGAATAATAAGGGTAACTATACAGTCACGGTTAATAAGACAAATAAAGTTAAAGGTTATACTGCAAAGACGGCACCGATCGTTTATCCAGTAAACACACCAGGTTATGCCGCGCAAAGTGCTCCAGAATCATATAGTTATAGTACGATTTCAAAATATATGAAATCTGGCTTTATCTATGTTCAAGCAGGATTAAGAGGTCGTAGCATGTCTATGGGCGACCAGCAATCTAGTAAACAAAAAGTGGATTATGAAATTGGCGCGCCTTGGGGTGTGACAGATTTGAAAGCAGCGGTACGTTACTATCGATTTAATAGTAATGCTTTACCTGGTAATAGTACTAAAGTTTATACATTTGGCCATAGTGGAGGAGGAGCACAAAGTTCAATTATGGGTGCTTCCGGAGACAGTAAATTATATTACAAATATCTGAAAAAAATCGGTGCTGCTATGACAGATAAAGATGGTAAATACATCAGTGATAAAATAGATGGCGCAATGGCTTGGTGTCCAATAACAAGTTTAGATCAAGCAGATGCAGCATATGAATGGAATATGGGCCAATATTCTAATTCAGGTAAAAGAAAAGATAATACATTTACTGGTCAATTATCTACTGATTTAGCAGCAAGTTATGGTAAATATTTAAATAAATTAAATCTAAAAGATGGCAATAAGCAATTAACATTGAAAAAATCTAAAAATGGTGAATATACTAACGGTTCATATGTAAAATATATGAAAAAAGAAATAGAAAAATCGGCGACAGAATTTTTAAATAATACGAAATTCCCATATAAACAAAGCAATAGTCAGCAAGCTGGTATGACAATGCCAAGTGAAGGCCAAAAGCAAAATAAAAAAATGCCACAAATGATGGGTCAACAAACAAGTAAGACCTATAAAACAATAGATGATTATTTAAAATCCTTGAATAAAAAAGGAAAATGGATTACTTATAATAAGAAAACCAAGCAAGCACATATTACTAGCTTGAAGGATTTCGCTAAATATTATAAAAAACCAACAAAAAATGTACCTGCATTTGACGATTTAAATAAGAGTCAAGCTGAGAACGAAGTATTTGGTACGTCTGGAAATAATAGTAAGTTACATTTCGATAGGACTGTTGCTCAACTCTTAACAAAGAACAAAACAGAATATAGTAAATTAAGTGGTTGGAAAGCTAAATACGCTAAAGCATATAAAGATGATTTAACGAAAAAGGATGCATTAGGATCATCTATTGCGACAAGACAAAATATGTATAATCCAATGTATTATTTATCAGATGCGTATAGTGGCTATGGAAAATCCAATGTAGCTAAAAATTGGAGAATTAGAACAGGTATTCAACAAGGTGATACATCACTTAATGTAGAAACGAACTTAGCTTTAGCTTTAAAACAAATAGTTGGAAAAGGGCATGTTGATTTTAAAACAGTTTGGGATAAACAACATACAATGGCTGAAACTTCAGGAGACCCTGAGACAAACTTTATTAATTGGGTTAAAAAAGTAAATAAAAAATAGTGGATTTACTTAACGAGGCACAATATGAGAGATATTATAGGTGGAATTTAACCTTTTTTCAGAATAAGTTCTTATTTAATATAAACTTGCAAATTTTCATTTAATCTATATAATTTAAGAACGAGGATTAAAGGGGATGAAAGTTATGAAAAAGAAAAACCAACAATATAATATCAAAGACGATTATATGGATTCTAGAGAAGAATTAGAAATTCATGCTTTACGTATACAAGAGTTGGAACAAAATCAAGCTAAAGGTAAGATTTTCTATGTGATTCCATTATTCGCTTTATCAACGGCTGCTATTGTAATTGCAGTATATAGCTATTTAAAGCATAAAGCATAAATATTAACGATATCAGGTTACACAAAGGTTTATGACTGATAAACTAACATCATTAGTAAAAAGGCTAATCGAGAGATTAATTTCCTCGATTAGCCTTTTTTAAATTGCCGGTAGTTAGCTAGCACCTCATCTTATAATTACATTTGTATTTCTTCTTTAGCATAATAGTATGATGATTCTACTTTTGGTGCTTGGAAAATTGATAATAAAATGAACAATCCAACCTTTCCAAGAATCATTACGCAAATAATTACAATTTTAGAAATCGTAGAAAGATCGGCAGTGATACCTGTCGATAATCCAACTGTACCAAATGCTGAAACCACTTCAAATAACAATTTTATAAAGGGAATATGGGGTTCGGCAATGGTAATAATAAATGTTGCGATACCAATTGAAAACATACCTAAAACAAATATTAATATGGCATTGTTTACTTGATGTTTGAGTAAAGATCGTTTGAAAATTTGTGGATGTTCAATGCCCATCATTCGTGAATAAATGTAAACGAGAATAACTGTGAAAGTTGTCACTTTGATACCACCAGCAGAACTCATTGGTGCAGCCCCGATAAACATCAGTACGATAAACACGAGAATAGTCGGATTCGTAATCTTACTCATATCGACAGAGTTAAATCCAGCAGTACGTGTAGAGACGGACTGGAAGAATGATTTGAATAACTGTTCATGAACGCTAGAGCCTTTGAGTACATGATGATACTCTAATAACCAAAATGCAATAGTACCACCAACAATCAATGTAAATGTCGACACGAGTACAATTTTAGTGTGTAATTTTAGCTTGGTGATTTTACGAGTTTTAATAACATCTAAGATAACGATATAACCTATTCCCCCTAAAATAATAAGTGCGGGTACAATGATGTTAATCATTGGATTACCACTATAGGACATAAGATTATCTGAAAACAGTGAAAATCCAGCATTATTAAATGCAGAAACGGATGTGAATAAACTGATGAAACTACCACGGGCTAAACCGTAATTTGGTATAAATACTAAATTTAACATTAAGAATCCTAAGAACTCTACGCCAAATGCAAATGCGATCATTTGGATCGTTAACTTTAATAAACTAGCATTTTTATCACTGTTCCATGTAATCATTAATAAACTACGTTCATTATATGTGATTTTTTTACGACTTAAGATCAGTACAAATATCGATAGCGTTACAATTCCTATTCCTCCGATTTGTATGAGGAGCATAATGATGGTTTCTCCTAAGGCATTAAATTGTTTCGGTACATCAACGGTAGAGAGTCCAGTTACCGTGAACGCGCTACTAGCGACGAAAAAAGCATCGATTAATGATATTGGCTTCTTACCGGTTACAGGTAAATATAACAGTAGGGAACCAATTACTGTAGTTGTTAAAAATAGTGATAAATATAAATAAGTTAATTGAGTAACATTTTTCAACTTTAATCACCTTGTTTTAATAGATATATAGGATAGTACGCCTATAATTTATTTATAGCAAGTATTATTTCAACTTTATTTTAAAATAGTATTTTCTAATGTAGCTTAATAATAAAAAACACCTTCGAGGATCATCACTGCTAAGTGAATAATCGACGAAAGTGTTGAACCGTACTGCATAATAAATAGTTTATAGATTAATTTAAACTTGTGCCGCCACCGTTTAATCCATCTTTAATATATTGATTGACTTGATTATTATATAAAAATTGAAGGTGCGTAATGCCTGGAAGACGAATATTCTTACCACCGTTTAAGTATGAAAGGTTTGCAGCAACCACACCATCTGAAAGGCTATAAATAGAAGTATATCTAATCTTATTGTCTTCTCCAGGACCATTAATTGCTTGATTTGTAGTTAAACCATTTGCACCTGCTAAAGTTACGACATTAGATACTTTAGTTTCTCCACCTAAGTTTTTGATGAAATACATTGTATTTGCGCCACCCATGCTGTGTGCGACGATATCAACTTTTTTAGCACCAGTTTTTTGTAACACACTATCGATATATCTTTTTAGTTGTGGCCCATTTGTAGAATTAGATCCTTGTTTATTGTAGAATTCCAC
This sequence comes from Staphylococcus sp. 231237_7MaSpsaltlick, assembly GCF_043107035.1. Classification (NCBI taxonomy): domain Bacteria; kingdom Bacillati; phylum Bacillota; class Bacilli; order Caryophanales; family Staphylococcaceae; genus Staphylococcus; species Staphylococcus sp. 231237_7MaSpsaltlick. Next base: position 296,884 of record NZ_JBICNX010000006.1, on the reverse strand, counting down.
CGCATAGAATTGATTTCGGTCCCAACCTTGAGAAGCCAAATAATTTTTAATGCCATAGAAATTTGATGCACTGCCACCAATACCGTGTACAAAGACGACAGGGTTATGCTTTGTTGTAGCTGCTTCAGTATTAGGGGTAAAGCTAGTTAACGCTGAAAATGTAAGTAAGACACTTAAAACAAAAGTTATTATTATTTTTTTCATATCCTATATCTCCTAAATCTATATTTAAGATAATAATAAAATTAAAATTAAAGAATATCAATATAATTTTTATTAAAAAATTGTTAATTATTTATAGATATAGTTTTAGAATAAAAAAAGCGATTTAAATATTTGAATATTAAAGAATTACATTAAAAATGGCTACGCTCATATTATAAATATAAGGTAGCCATAAATATTTGTTTTTACTGCTTATATAAGGGGAGTAATTCATACGAAAGTTATAGTTCTTTTATTAATCATAGCATTCCATTTTTAATATAGAAAAAGCACTAATAATTATGATTTAGCACCATATACACTATTTTTAATTTCAGCTTTATATATTAATCTTAACGCGATTAACATAATAATTAGAGCGGCAACTCTTTTCACATCAAAGTGAATGGTTAAGCCTTCAAACCAACCAAAATGATCAATGACCATCCCCATTGTTAACTGTCCAATAACGGCAGATATATTGGCAGATATAACACCAATTTTCGGTATGGCTACAATAGTTAAGAATAAATAACCAACACCAAACCAAACTGCAGCAAGTTGCCATTTAGGTGCGTGAAAGAATTCTAAAAAGCTACCATGCCCAAAGAATAAAGTGATAATAAATAAAATAAAGCCACCAGTAATAAATGTTAGAAATGCACTTTCTAATGTTCCAGCCTTCTTACTAAAAGAGCCATTAACTGCTGATTGTGTACTTAACGTAATGCCTGCAATGAGTGTACTAATTACTATAAATATTTGCATCATAAACCTCCTAATATATTAATGTTAAGGCGATTATCATTAATATAATCGCGATAATTTTTTCGATGCGCAGGGGCTTTTTCTCACTGCCGAGCAAGCCGTAATGTTCAATAATGGCGCTCATTATCATTTGACCAACTACGACACTACCCATCGCAAGTCCAACACCAATTACAGGAATTGCAAATACTAAGACGGTAAGGTAGACTACCCCAAGTAATCCTCCAGTTAGTTCCCATTTGGGTGCTCTAACGGTATAAGATAGTGATCCCTTCCCTAAAAATAATAAGGCGATTGCTAAAATGATTGAACCAACAGCAAAGTTATATAAACTACTTTCCAACTTTCCAATATGATCACCTAAAACAGCATAAATAGAACCTTCAATACTTAAAAATATACCAGCGACAATCGCGATGATATAAAAAACAAACTTCTTCATTAACTTTCCTCTTTTCTTTATTTCGCGAATTAACGAATTGTTATCGTAAAAAAAGAATCTCTATATTAAAGATCCTTTTTCATAATATTGACTAATTGATTAATATTGGCTTCATTTCTTCTATAGTATGTCCATTGACCATGTCGTTCTGATTCCAATAATCCCACTTGTTGCATCATTTTCAAATAATGAGAGACGGTTGATGGGGACATATTAGCCTTTTCCTGAATGTCACCAACACAAACGCCACCTTTTTCACTCATGTTCTTATTGAGATGAGCAGTAGGCTTATCAAAATGTTCTAGTGGGTTCTTTAGCCAAATTAAAATATCTACGCGTGTGCGGTTACTCAATACTTTAAAAACATCTACTATATTTTCCATGTGAATTATACTATTCGATAATTTTCGAAATGTCAAACATAAAATTTAATAATATAAATCAAGCATTAATAATTGTAGTTACTTAGTATATTAAATCGTATCTTTGAGTTGTTGATACATATCTGAAGTAACTTGGTCTAATTCCTCTTTCGTCATTGTTAGACGTTCCTTAGACGACCCATATCCAATGTGATGTTTATCTTGAACTAAACCTTCAAAGATTTCATTGATAAAGTCTGTCGGATCTGCGCCAAATGTATGGATACCTTTACCACCTAAGTCTGTATTCACAGCTGGAGGAATGACTTCATAAACATTAGTGTTTGTTTCAGAGAGTTGATGTCTTAAACTAGTGGAAAACGAACTAACCGCTGCTTTCGTTGCAGAATAAATAGGTGCAATTGCCATCGGTGAAAAGGCTAACCCAGACGAAACATTAATAATACTAGCTTCATTATTACTTTTAGCGAAATATTGACCAAATAATATTGAAAATTGAACTGTAGCATCAAAGTTAATATCTATTTCCGTCTTTAGTGATTCCCAGTCATTTTTGGCATCTGCAGTTAAAAGGTTGAAACGATTTTGAATTCCTGCATTATTGACGATAACGTTGACATCTGGATAATGCGTCGTTACCCACTCAAACAATGCAACTCTTTCATCAGCATGTGTAACATCACATTGCTTGGTAATGATTTCAGGAAATTCAGCTTCTAATGTAGTCAGTTTTTCAGTATTACGGCCACACACGATGATTTGATTGTCATTATTGTAAAATTTCTTAGAAAATTGATAACCAATGCCTGATGCGCCACCTGTAACTAAAATTGTGTTACCTTTTATATTCAATATAAACACCTCTATTTAAAAATTAAGTGTGAAAAGTATATTACGTTTAAAGTTGAATTTCTAATAATCAGTTTTTATAAATTTAGCAAAATGTGTTAGGCATATTTAAGTTTTATTAAAGTGTAGAGATAACCATTTATATTATGTAATGACTGAAATAAAAATATTTAATGACGGATTAATATAACTTTTTAAAAAAATGCGAATTTATGGTATGTTTGCACAACGACAGGAAGTCATTATGAACAGGAGAATGGGAAAAATGAAAGTAGCTTTAGTAACAGGCGCGAGTAGTGGTATCGGTTATGAAACTGCTAAGTATTTAGCGAAAAAAGATTATATTGTTTATGCTGGATCCAGAACTGTAGAAAAAATGCAGTCCTTAAAAGCTTATCATGCGCATATTGTAGAATTAGATGTTACAGATCAACAACAAATTAATGCAGTAGTAAATGAAATTGTAAAAAAAGAAGGTAAAATAGATGTCCTAGTGAATAGTGCAGGATATGGTTCATTAGGGGCAGTTGAAGATATTGAATTAGATGAAGCGAGAAAGCAGTTTGAGGTAAACTTATTTGGTTTATCAGAAATGATTAAAGCAGTTTTACCGACGATGCGTGCGCAACGTAGTGGCACAATCGTTAATGTCTCATCAATAAGCGGTCGTTTGCCTAGCTATTTTGGGGCATGGTATAACGCATCTAAACATGCTTTGGAAGGTTATAGCTCAAGCTTACGTTTAGAGCTTGAAGCGTTTGGTATCAAAGTTGTTGTAATTCAACCGGGAAGTATTAATACAAATTGGGGGTTAATCGCTGCGGATAATTTAACAAAAGTATCACAAGGTGGTGCATATCAAGAGAAATCTGCAGTTATAGCAGACATGTTACGTACACAATTTAACTCTAACCAATTGCCACAACCATCTGTTGTAGCAAAACGCATAGTTAAGACAGTGGAGCATCAACATATACGTCAACGATTTATTGTTGGGAAATTTGCAAAATGTTTAGTTTTTGTGAACAAAATTTTACCAAGTAAATTATATAACTGGATTATCCAAAGAAGTATGTAAGTCAAAATTCATTACAAAAGGGTGATAAATCCTTTTGTAACAGTTTTTTTGAGTAAATATAAACATTAATGTAGATTTATTAATTTAAAAGCTGTAGTGATTTGTAGAAAATGAATATATGTTTCGCAAAACTTTTTAATATAAAAAGTACTTTGAATTATTGAAAATTCAAGATATAATAGTCAAAGCGTAGAGAAAAATTTAATATATTGAATAGTTATAAACTGTAGATATACTTTTTTCAAAGATTAACAATGATACTTAGTCTTTGATGGGAGTATATCCTTTTTATTAAAAACGTTTTCATTATTAAAAAGCAACGCCTTTTAAGCTTTATAAATACATATCGTATGCTTATGTTATATATTTTAGAGTTAACACATAATTATTATTTTTAGGACAAATAGCTATGTGCATGACTGAGGAAGTGAATTTTTAAAGGGCGCTCCTTTTTAATATTTGTGAGGAGGAAGAGTGTGAAATTTTTTAAAAAAGTTAGTTTGCCTATGCAAATAGTCATCGCTTTAATTTTAGGGGTAATTGTAGGAAGTATTCTACATGGCAACAAAGATGTTATTAATTATATTCAACCATTCGGGGATATATTTTTAAATTTAATTAAAATGATAGTTGTACCGATTGTATTTTGTTCATTAGCAATATCTATTTCAAACGTTGGTGATACAAAGACAATTGGACGTTATGGTGGTAAAACATTACTGTACTTTATTTTCATGACAACTTTTGCAATCGCTTTAGGTTTAATCTTTGGGAACTTATTTAAACCAGGTAGTGGTTTGAATGCAGATTTATTACCTAAAGGTGATATTTCAAAATATGAAAGTACTGCAAAAAGTGCAGAAGGTAGTACATATGGAAACCATTTAATAGATACGGTAGTAAATATCGTTCCAACCAATATATTTGAGGCATTATCTTCAGGTGAGTTATTGCCAATTATCTTTTTCTCTGTGTTCTTTGGTCTTGCTTTGGCAGCAATTGGCGAAAAAGCGAAACCAGTTAAAGACTTTTTAGGTGGCGCATTAGAAGCTGTATTCTGGATGATTGGTAAGGTCTTATTATTAGCACCAATCGCTGTTTTTGCTTTTATTAGTACAACGATTATTACTTTTGGTATTTCAGCGTTAATACCATTATTTAAATTATGTTTAACAGTTGTTATTGCGATGTTCTTCTTTATCTTCATCGTACTGGGCATCGTATCACGTTTATGTGGCGTAAAAATTGTCAGTATCATGAAATTATTGAAAAACGAGCTCATGCTTGCATTTTCTACGGCAAGTTCAGAAGCGGTATTGCCAACTGTTATGAGAAAAATGGAACGCTTTGGTGTACCGAGAGATATTGCATCTTTCGTATTACCAACGGGTTACTCATTCAACCTTGATGGTGCAGCGATGTACCAATCTATTGCAGCATTATTCGTTGCACAACTCTACGGCGTACATTTAAGTATTGGCGAACAAATTATCTTAATGATTACTTTGATGTTAACTTCAAAAGGTATGGCAGGTGTACCTGGTGCCTCTATCGTAGTATTGTTAACAACATTAGGATCAGTCGGATTAAATCCACAAGGACTTGCATTAATTATTGGTGTGGACAGAATCTTAGAAATGTTGAGAACATGTGTTAACGTATTAGGTAACTCAGTGGCAAGTGTTGTAATTGCAAAATCAGAAGGCGTATATGATAAAAAACGAGGAGAAGAATATTTGAAAGGCCAGGCATAGTTTGGTTGATTAAGTAGACTTCAACGAACAAATATAAGTGATGAAAGAGGTAGTTTCCTGAAAAGTAGGAAACTACCTCTTTTTATATAATTCAGTATTAATAGCGGTGATTTTTTGGTATTAAATACCCATTAATGTTTATGATTTGAGCGAGTCAAAGAAGTGTTACTTTTTTTAGTTTAAATAGTTACAAAACAATCTATTATTTGAAAACGTTTTTTTGCTACGTTAATATATTTTTTAACAATTTTATATCATGAAAAATATAATTTTGATGAATCGTTGATATATGTTTGGTGAGATGTTGATCAATTTTAGAAAGATTAACGAGTTGAGAAGATTGTAATTTTTATGGTATTGAATTGAAATTTAACTTAGAAAGGTTGCATGAGATGGGCGAAACTTATCGTATACACAGGATAAAAGAAAATTGGGGTATTATCATAGCGATTATATTTATCGCTTCCACTTTACGTGCGCCATTAACCTCTGTAGGGCCAGTGGTTAGTGAAATTACGGAAGTATTGAAAGTGAGTGATAGCGTGGCTGGATCGTTAATTACGATTCCTTTAATAATCTTTGCCATTGTTTCACCGTTAGTTTCAAAGATAACGGCGCATTTAACAGTATCCAGGACTATTTTACTATCCACTTTATTACTCAGTGTTGCACTGATTGTTCGAGTAATTGGTGACATTAATGTATTTTTATTAGGTACTGTGCTGTTAGGTATCGGTATTGCTTTTGGTAATGTATTATTGCCAAGTTTTGTGAAATGGTATTTCCCAACGCAAATTGGCATTGCTACAGGTATTTATAGTGCCACTATGCATTTCACTGCCGGCATTGGTGGTGGTTTGAGCTTTCCATTATCTACAATTTCACCTCTTAGTTTCAGAATTTCACTCTCGGTTTGGTTTGTTTTAGCAATTATTGCAATTATTTTATGGCTACCAAAGGCCGTACACGTCTTCCACATTGAAAAAGCTACGAAGCAACACAGTCCAACGACTTCCCACTGTCATAAAAATGTCTTTAAATCAAAATTATCATGGATGATAGCAATCACTATGGGGTTTCAATCAATGATTGTTTATACAGTTGTCGCATGGGTGCCTTCTATTTTAATGGATAGAGGCATAGAACCCACCACTGCTGGTTACTTATTTATGATAAATCAATTTGCACAAGTACCTATGACATTTACCTTTCCTATTATTGCAGACAAATTGAAAGACCAACGTATTTTAGTTTTTATCGTATCATTCTTATTTTTAATTGGTTTTGGTCTGTTATTTACTCACAGTTTCATATTATTAGTTATTGGCATTATTGTCTCTGGATTAGCTATGGGCGCATGTTTTAGTTTGTGTATGACGTTTTTTTCAATAAGGGCACGTACGAGTGACGGTAGTGTTTCTTTGTCAGGCTTTGGTCAATCATTAGGTTATTTTATTGGTGCTATGGGTCCTATTTGTGTAGGGTTTACTTATGATGTAAGTGGAGGTTGGCAAATAGGTATTACCTCCCTGTTAGTCATGTCATTACTTTTTGCAGTATTTGGTTACTTTGCTGCTGAAAATAAAGTGATTGAAGATGAATAGTTGCTCTATTTATGATTTATTTTGAGAGGAGTATTTGAAAAATGACTAAAATTAAAGTACACCATTATGATGCATTCAGTAATACACCAAATAAAGGTAATCCTGCAGGGGTAGTCCTAAATGCTGATGGTTTGTCTGAACAAACAATGCAAGATATCGCACAACAAGTAGGATTTAATGAAACGGCATTTGCACTAAGTTCCGATTCTGCTGATATTAAAATACGGTACTTTACACCTGGACAAGAAATGAATTTATGTGGTCATGCTACTATGGCAACATTATATGCTTTAAAATCAGTTGGACAATTACCAGACAAAAAAGATTTCCGCATTGAAACCAAAGCAGGAATATTAGCTGTTCAATTAGAAGTTGATGCTACACAGCATATCAATATTACAATGCAACAAACTGTTCCAGAATTTAAATTATTCACTGGTTCAAACGCAGATTTAGCGACTGCACTAAATATAACTGAGGCAGACATTGTTGATGATTTACCTATTGTATACGGTAGTACAGGATTGTGGACGCTTATCGTTCCTGTTAAGTCATTAGCTGCAATGCAACAAATGAAACCTCAAACTGCTAAATTTCCAGATATTCTAACGGATATGCCAAAAGTATCAATTCATCCCTTATGCTTTGAAACTTATGATGCAGAGGCAGATATGCATGGTAGACATTTTTCATCTCCGTATTCTGGAACTGTGGAAGATCCAGTTACTGGAACAGCTTCTGGCGTGATGGGAGCATATTATGCAGAATTTGTTGACCATGAGCCTCAAGACACCTATCAGTTTGTGGTCGAACAAGGACAAGAAATAGAAAGAGATGGTAGGGTTATTGTCAGTGTATCAAGAGATGAAAAGAATTATAATGTTCAAATTACTGGAACAGCAATATATGTTACTACTATGGAAATTATTTTGAATTAGTACATAAGTTGATAACGCAGGAAATTTTGATAGGCAGATTATTGTGGACAAGTTAAAATAAAAACGCCAATTGCTATTTTAAATAGATTGGCGTTTTTATATAATAAGTGATATTTATGTTTCAAATTTATTGTTTATTAAATATCTGTATAACTTTTAATTTCAAAGTCGGAGAGTAGATCATCATAGTCAAGGACGTATTGTGAACGAATTGTATTTCCTGATTTATCTTTTTTCTCAGTTTCAATCGTTACGGTGTCTCCATTTTTACTGTACTTGGTTACTTTAGGATCTGAATATTCAACATCATCTCCAGATTCAACTCTGTCTTCTATATGATCAGCTGCTTTAGAATCACTCTTAAAGTAACTAGATACATAAGAAAATTCTTCTTCCTCATATGCTTCATTTAAAGCGTCTGTATAATCTTCCATAAAGGTTTGAACATCTTCTTTTATTTCGGCATTCTTTTGATGTTTTTCAATCTGATCTTTATTAAACTTCAACTTAACAGGCACTGTTTTTTTACCTTTTTCTAACGTAGGTGCTTCTACTGAGTCTGTTTTAAATGTTTTGCCATCAACAGTTGTTTGTGCAAAGACATTTAATTTAGCATCTGGTTTATAGGGGCCATATAGATAATCATCATATATATCATAAGTTGATGTTTTCTTGTTATTTACATATAAATATATTTTTGAATTATCATTAATTGCTTCCTCATTGATACTAACATCTAAATATTTTTCGTTGAAATCTTCACTTACAGTATCATCATCAGACATTTTAATAACGATATAACCATCAAATGTATCTTTGCCTATCGTTTTCTTTGCTTTAAGTTTATAATCGCCGATTGGTAGTGTGGCAAAAACCTTTTCTTCATCTTGCGATAATTTGATTTTATGGTCTTTGTTATTATATTTGTATTCGATTGTACTGTTGCTATCAGGGTCGATTTTCACACTTTGTTTACCAACAGTGAAATCATAGTTATTGAAAATCCCATACTTCTTACCATTTTTTCTTATGTTTATAATTTCAGTATCATTCGCACTTACTGAAGCAATACCAGTTTTGTTTTCTTTCATGCTTTTAACATTACTTTCAATTTCATTTGCAATTCGATCTGGACTATCTGTTTCTTCAATATATTTGTATAGTGCTTTAGATTCTGTTTTATTTAAATTTCTTCCATTAAATTCTAAATCTTTTGCTAAGTTGTTAGTGTTACCCTTTTTTAAATCCTGAGCAACTGCTTTCGCTTGGTTTGTTGGAGATAATGTTGATTCAATAATTTTAAATAATACGAAAAACAAAATTAATATAATAACGATTACACCAACAATGATTAAAGTTTTTTTATTACTTTTATTGCTTTTGTTACTTTGCTTATTATCTTCTAAAGATTTTCCGCAATTGGTACAATTCTTTTGGTGGTCTTTTACTTTTGCGCCACAATTTCTACAATAATTCATCTGTTTAAACTCCTAAATATGATTGGAAAAGATCTATTGTACTTGAAATACTGCTTTCAACTATTATTCTTATAATAATTGCGATGATAATAAAATAAATTAAAATTCCATATACGACAGGAATACGTAAGTTACTTGATGAACTGTATTTAGCGAATAAATAAATAGGAGAAATAATAAATAGTAATAAACTGACAATAATTAAGAAAATAGCAAAGCTAGGTACTTGTATTAACAGGAAAATTGCACCGATAAAAAATAACAATGTAGCATATGTATTAAATGCAATGAAATCAGATAAAGTTTTATGGATGGTTGTTTTAATATTTAAAATTTTATTAATACCAACCGTAATTGCAAAGAGAACTACTAATGCGATAATTACAAAGAAGAATATTTTTGCAACGATAGATCCCTTTGAAATACCAAGATAACTTATCTCAGTAGGGATTAAGATAGAAGTGAAAATAAGCAATAAAATTAAGCCAATACCTAAAAGGGTTGCTATAAATTTATATGAGAAGGTCCTCGTACTTTCAATTTCTGAATCTAATTTTGTAAATACAGATTGGAAAAACCGCTTACCCTCAGCAAAAATATTACTTGAATACTGAGTAACATTTTGCTTGAATATCTCTACTCTTTCGTTGTTATTATTTGATGATTCAGGGGATTGAGAATTGGTTTGTAGTTGATTACCACATTCTCCACAAAAACGATCATTTTCACTTACTAATGAGCCGCAATTTGAGCAATGCATTGTAAACACTCCTTATTTTTAAGTTTATTTAGAGTTTACCATATTTTTTTGTAAAATTTTATAGAATTTTTAGAAAATACAATCAATTTACTAGTATTAAAATTAAAATGTTATGTTGTGGCATATGTTTTTTATTTGAAACAAAATGAGCACACTGCAAATTGACAAAATCTAAGTAAAAAGCCAGTGTTGTTTTCTTTTATTACAAAAGTGGTATAGATAACTTAATTTGAAATTATAAATTACATAAAGTATTAATTTCTTTGTGTATTTAAAAATTAGTTAAATATACTTGGTGCTTGGAGAGAGAACATGAAATTTATCAGCAATTATTGGCAATACCTTACTGTGTTCGTTGTGATTATACTTAGTTTATATATGGTTTTTTGGGGTTATCAACGTTTAGATGGACTGCAAATGATATTGATGTTTAGCATAATTGCGTTAGCTATACATCAATTTGAAGAATTTGTTTATCCTGGCGGGGCACCTATTGTAGTTAATAAAGCAAGTTTCAGAGAAGAAGTTGATTTTAGCCATTACCCAGGAAATACTTTGTCGACATTTGTCGTCAATATGAGTGTATATGTTCTTTATATATGCGCTTTAATATTTCCTCAACTTATTTGGTTAGGATTAGCGACTATGATATTTAATTTAATGCAGTTTTTTGGACATGGTTATTCAATAAATAGGGCACTAGGCACTTGGTATAATCCTGGGCTCGTATCTAGTGTGGTATTCTTTTTACCAATAAGTATTTATTATGTCTATTACGTTCATCATTTTCATCTAGTCAATTTTGTTACATGGATTTTAGCGATTTTAGTCTATTTCATAGCGGTCTTTTTAACTATTACTTTGCCATTTGAGAAGTTGAAAAGTAGAAAGTCGCAGTATGTCATTTCTGACTGGCAACATGAACGGTATAATAAAGTATTGGAATTTGCTAAATTTAAAAAAGGATAAAGCAAAGGCCCCTAATCTCTAGATAAAGAGTTAGGGGCTTATTTATTAGAAATTATCTAATGGTTTAAACATGGAAACAATGGTTAACGGATGTGATGTATCTTTATAGATTTGTTCTTGCTTATAAATATGGTAACCACTTTGTTTATAGAGATTAATGTTTTTCCAAATGTTAGCACGAACTTTACATTTAATTTTAGAAATTTGATGCTTCATACAGTAATCTTCTAAATGATTTAATAAAGATTTTGCAACTCCTTGTCTTTGATAAATAGGGAGTACAGAAAGGCGATAGAAATATAATTCTGTTTCTTCTATTTGAAAGCGTAACATACCGATTGCTTTGTCATCTTGATATGCTATTAAGGCACATTCCCCTTTATTAAATGCATTTTTTATTGTATTTATGGTCTCCTTTAATGCACTTGATGGTACGTTATCATATTGATACTCAGAAAAGGATTGTAGCATTATTTCATGAATAGTCATGACATCCGACTCTGAGTTTGTTGCAGATATGTTCAAATAATCACCTTCATTATTAAGATTTTCAACTAGTATAGTTGAAACTATTTAATTCGTAAATTATTTGGCAAAGGCCCCTAATCTCTAGATAAAGAGTTAGGGGCTTATTTAGATGTAAAAAAGCCAACGATTGAAGTACGTCACTCAATCGTTGGCTTATGATATAAAACTTATTTTGTCGGTATTGCGATTTCTTTTAATGCATTTTCTTGAACGGCTTTGGCTACTTCTGAGATAACGCGAGGATCTAAGGCATTTGGAATAACGAACTCGGGGTTTAGTTCATCTTCCGTGATGACACTGGCGATTGCTGTCGCTGCAGCAACTTTTGTATCCATTGAGATATATTTAGTTTTTGCATCTAAAATTCCTCTGAATATGCCAGGGAATGCAAGTAGATTGTTAATTTGGTTAGCGAAATCAGAGCGACCGGTACCTACTACTGCAGCACCTGCAGCTAATGCTTCTTCTGGATAGATTTCAGGTACTGGATTCGCTAGTGCAAAGATGATAGGTTGGTCATTCATAGATTTAATATGTGCTTGAGTAAGCACTTTTGGACCAGATACACCGATAAATACATCGGCACCATCAATAACTTGAGTTAAGTTACCACGCTGATGTGTACGATTAGTGCGCTGTGCAATGTCTTGTTGCGCAGTGTTCATCCAAGTTTCACCTTCACAAACTACACCTTCTAGACTGACAAGTGTTATATCTGTATAACCAGCTTCGAGCAGTAATTTAGCAATTGCAATACCAGCTGAACCGGCACCATTAATGATTATTTTAATGTCATAGTGTTCCTTTTCAACTACTTTAATAGCGTTAATTAATGCGGCTAAGACAACGATGGCTGTACCGTGTTGATCGTCATGGAATACAGGAATATCAAGTTCTTCGATAAGTCTTTTTTCAATTTCAAAGCAACGTGGTGCGGAAATATCTTCTAAATTGATTCCAGCAAAGTTAGGTTGTAATGCTTTGACAATTGAGATAATCTCTTCAGTGTCTTTAGTATCAAGCGAAATAGGGAAAGCATCAACACCTGCTAATTGCTTGAATAGAATACTTTTACCTTCCATAACTGGAATAGCAGCCTTAGGTCCAATGTCTCCTAAACCAAGAACGGCTGTACCATCGGTGATGACACCGATCATGTTACCGCGAGATGTAAGCGTGTTTGCCTTCGTTTCATCATTTGCGATAGCTGTACATACTTGTGAAACGCCAGGTGTATAAACAACACTCAAATCTTCTTCTGAATAGACATCAACTTTACTATTGATTGCTATCTTACCTGCATGTTGTTCGTGAAATTTAACTGGGTCTAACTTTTCTTCTTCTACTGACATTATGATTACTCCTTAATCCTTATTTAGTCTCTTATATTCATCATGCTATGTTAACTGAATAACTTTAATAATAAAGTGGCTAATATGACTGTTGATACGCCACCAATTCTTGTAGCGACTTGTGCGAAAGGCATTAACGCCATACGTTTAGATGCAGATAGAATAGCAACATCACCAGTTCCTCCTAAACCACTATGACAACCTGTAACGATGGCTGCATCGACAGGGTACATCTTCATAATTTTTCCAACAAAGTAGCCTGATGCAATCATCGTTAAGACAACTGCGGCACAAATAATGACATAGGCAGGTGTTACGATTTTAACGACATCACCTAGTGGAATATATAACATCCCTAAACCAACCATGAGTGGCCATGTTAAGCTAGTTGAGATAAATTTATATAAATGGTGTGCGCCTTCTTCCATTTTATTAGGCATCCAGCTTAAGCATTTAATGAATGTTGCAAATAAAATCATAATAACTGGTCCAGGAATACCAATAAATTTATGTCCAAGTGTACCTACAATAAAGAATGTACATGCGATTAATAAGCCAGCTCCCATTAGTGAAAAATCTACAGGTTTATCGCTCGCATCTTTTTCTTGTAATAAATCATCACCTTTATCTGCTTTTACTAGTGAACCATTACCAGATAGGTGTGTTTTCTTTTCACCTAAGCGCATCATTAAACCAGCACAGACTACTGCGAGTATATTACCGATAACGGCTGCCGGAATCATTTGCCCTACAAAGGATTCTGCAGATTCACCTAAAATAGATGAATACGCAATCGAAAGTGGTAAGATACCTTCACCAATTCCACCACCAATGATTGGCACAATGATAAAGAATAATGTATGTTTAACATCATATCCAAATAAAAGACCAACCAAGATACCCATACCTACAGCGGATAGTGTGCCGACGACTAATGGGACAAACATACGTGTAAAGCCTTGAATCAATACTTTTCCATTCATGCCTAAGATACTACCAACGACTAAGCAAGAAATGTAGAAATATAGGAAGTTGGAAGTTTTCATTAATGTTGTTACAGCTTTCATTGATGCCGGGTTAATCAAGTTTAAAAATACTAAAATGGACGGTATGAGTAATGCCAAAATTGCAGGACCGCCAATGTCCTTTAATATGGGTATACGGTTACCTAGATCACCTAATAAAATACCTAAGATCATGATGACTGCGAATCCGCCAATCATATCTGGTGGCAATGTATTGTAAACTGATGCAGCAAAGATAATGGCTGCCAATGTAACATAGAGTGGTAAAGGAACGACGCCAATCTTTATCTGCATGAGCTTAGCCCAAATCCCCTTTGACTTACCTTCTTGAACGTCATATTTCGCCTGTTCTTCGCCATCAACAGTAAGCGCTTTCATTTCGCTTTTTGAAATCATATTAATCCCCCTTAATTATCATATGCATATCATAGGATTAAATAAGGGAATTGCACAGTTTATGAAAGTTTAATAATCTTTTTGTAATTAAAAAAAGAGCAACAGTATCTTACATTTGTATACAACTGATATAGATGCTGTATAGTCTGCAAGGGTACTGCTGCTTTTAATTATGGTTAATAAAAATTTAACCCATACGCTATATATTCGAATAGCTTAATTTAAATAGGGCGTTAAATAATGTAAATTATCTTGCCTGAATTTATATTGATATACGGGACGACCAATGCCGTATGTTAGTGATTCTTCTAACACATTAATATCTGCAAGGAATTTCAGATATTTTCTAACTGAAACTCTAGAAACATCTGCAATTTCTGCTATTTCATCTGTTGAAAAGGTTTGTTTGCCAGAGTGGTTTACCTTATCGATAATAGCTTGAAGTGTACCTTTTGTTAAACCTTTAGGTAAGGTAGCTGTTCCATCGCTTTTTGTTTCTGATTTATTAAATAATCTACTGTCTAACGTTGATTGATCAAAGCTTTGATTTTCATTGAAAAATTGGTGCTTGTGTTTATATTGTAATAGCGACTGTTTAAAGCGCTCAAATTCAAATGGCTTTATGAGATAATCGATTGCACCATAACGCATTGCTGTTTGTATTTTATCTGCATCAGAAGCGGCAGTTATTAAAATTGCGTCTATTTTATAGTGATGTTCTCTTATATAAGTTAATAATGTTAGACCGTTTTCGTCTGGCATATAGACATCTAATAATACTAAGTCGATGGGTTGAGTTTCGATGACTGAAGTAGCGTCTTTTACATTATGTGTAATGTCGACTAAATCGTATCCTTCAACTTTTTCTATAAATTGTTTGTTTAGTTGAGCTACCATTGGATCGTCTTCCACTATAAGTACTCGTATCATTATTGATTCCTCTTTTCTGCATATGGCACTACTACTGTAAAGTGTGTATTTCCTCGAGTATTTGTCTGGAGGGTAATTTGACCTTCAAGGTTGTCGATACTTTGTTTAACAAGGTACAATCCATACCCCCTATGATCTCCTTTGGTAGAATAGCCTTTTTTGAAAATATCTGCCTCAGATGATTCAGATAAACCATGACCTGAATCGATCACATCTATTGTTAATATATCATTATTATATTGTAAATAAACTTCGATCGATTTGTGCTTAAGTTCAGCATTAGTTAAGGCTTCTAGACTGTTGTCAATCAGATTTCCAATAATTGTAATCGTATCGTGTGTTAAATATGAATGTTGTGGTTCTGGAATGACGGTTTGATTGATGATTTCAAGTTCAATATTATGTTCTCTTGCAAGGCTTAATTTTCCGATTAAAAAACCAGCCAAGGCTGCATCTTTGATATTGACTGCGATATTCTCATTTTCCTGGGTACCGTGTTCAACTATTTCATAAATATATTGCTTTAAGTCATTATAATTTTCCATTTGAATCATGCCTAAGATAACATGTAGGCGATTACTAAATTCGTGTGACTGTGCGCGCAAAGTTTCTGCATAAGTCTTTACACCAACTAATTGCTCAGATAATTGGCTGATTTCTGTTTTGTCTCTAAATGTTGAAATTGCACCGACAATTTCGTTATTCACATAGAGTGGCACACGATTTACTAATATTTTAATGCCATTAATATTTTGTTCTTCATCGACTTCCGGACGACCATTTTCTAATACTTTCGGAAGTTGGGTAGACTGCATATAGTCATTAATTTTGACGCCAATCGCTTTGTCTGGAAGACCTGCCTTACGGAAAATATCTTTCGCTGAACGATTAACTAAATTAATCTTACCTTCGTGGTCAACAGCCACAATACCTTCATGCACAGATTGTAGCATTGTATTACGTTCTTCTAGTAATTTAGCTATAGCAGAAGGTTCTAAACCGAGCAGTGTTTTTTTAATATAACGGGATACTAGAAAGGCACCTATAATACCTACCAAGATACCTAATACCGTACCGATTAAAATTTTCTTATTTCCATCGGCAAATGCCTCATTAACGTGTTTCATTGGTACACCAACAGCGACGACACCAATCTGCTTGTCATGACTGTCGTATATAGGAGTAAATGAGCGTAATGATTTACCGAGCGTTCCTTCTGAAATCGAAGACGTACTGTGACCGTGTAAAGCTTTAGTCTCATCGCCGCCTTGGAATCGCTCACCGATTAATTTTGGATTCGGATGCGATTTACGGATACCGTGCATGTCCATAACGACAATAAATTGGACACCCGTAGCCTTTTGTATTTCAGAAGTATATTTTTGAATCGACTGTGCTTCTTGTTTATGTTTTAAACCAGTTTTGACAATATCTGATTGTGCAATAGTACGTGAAATAACTTCAGACTTTTCTTCTGCAGTTTTTTGTACGGCATGACGTACTGTATTACTAATCAGTAAACTGGTGATTAACAGTGAAAATATAACCACTAAACAGACGTATATAATGATGATTGTACTAAGTTTAAGTTGTCGTTTTTGCAAAATAATTCCCATCCTAACTATGTTTAAACAATATATAAGTCAAATCATATCAGTTCTTAAAATTTTGATTCATTACATAAATTGTTACTAAATATATACTTATTTCTTCTAAATAAGAATATCTCAAAATTATAATTTTACAACCTTTAAATGGGAAATTAAGATATTTAAGGATTTAAAATACTACAATAGAAATGAGTTAATTAAACTAAAAGAGATTGTCACTATAAAGGTTAGTTTTTTATTATCATTGAAAAATCAGTTAAAATAAAAATAATACAATGCAGTTATTGTGATAGTGTAGTGATGTTATTTTGTGAGAGAAAAATGTTTTTCTCAAACATTGAATAGAATCTGTGAAAGATTGAGGAGATAAATAATGAGTGTATCAGAGGCGATATTTACAACAGGCGAATTTGCAACATTATGTGGAGTGAAAAAGCAAACACTGTTCCATTATGATGAAATCGGTATTTTACAACCAGAGTATAGAAATGACAAAGGCTATCGCTATTATTCCTTAAAGCAGCTTGAAATATTTAGTGTGATTGAGATATTAAAGGACTTACAGCTATCGTTGACTGAAATCAAGACATTTTTAGATGATAGATCAGTTACAGAAACGATTAAGTTGTTGGAGCATAAAGCGCATGAAATCGACCGGCAGATAAAGGAGATGGAGCAACTTAAATTATCAATTCAAAATCGTAGACAGCATTTAATAGAATCTAATGAAGCGGATTTCACGAATATCGAAATCGTTACTCTGCCTGAAAGTTATTATTTGCTTAGCGAAAGTGTTACAGGCAACTCGATGAAGGAGACATCTCATGCTTTAATGCGCTTTATTCGAGACAACCGGTTAGACTTCGGTCACCCTATCGGCGCACTGCTCTCTCAAGACCATATTATGAATGGGAATTATGATGACTATCAATATTTCTATATAAAGATAGATTATGGTATTGATCAGGCGCATCATATGCGAGCAGCAGGGCAGTTCGTTGTTGCCTATCATGAAGGTCACGATGATACGATATATAAGACACATAAGAGAATTAAGGCATTTTTAAAGCTGAAGGGTTATCAAATTGATGGTGATAGTTACGAAGAGTATGTTGTAGATGAGGTAAGTACAGACGGACCGGATAAATACGTCACAAAAATATGTATACCAGTAAAACAGAATGATTCATTTGAAAGGACATTATTGTAGTAATTGTAAAAAAATAAATCTCACTTGTTGACTATACGGTTACCGTATAGTTTATATTTTTTATTGTAGAGAAAGCAGGTGAGTATACATGACATTTAAAAAAGCAACGGTATTAGCATTAGTATCTAGTGCACTATTCTTAATCGTCATTGACATGACTGTATTATATACAGCGCTACCGATACTAACGCATGATTTACATGCTACAGCAACGGAAAAACTATGGATTGTTAATGCATACGCACTCGTCGTGGCAGGGTTATTACCAGGTTTAGGTACATTGGGTGACTATGTGGGGCATAAGCGTATGTTTTTAACAGGATTAATGATATTTGGAGCTGCCTCTGTGCTAGCTGCTAGTGCAACATCACCAGAGATGTTAATTATTGCAAGAGTGATACTAGCGATAGGCGCAGCAGCAATGATGCCACCCACATTATCTATAATTAAACGTACATTTGTCGATGAACAAGAGCGTGCATTTGCGTTAGGCGTATGGTCTGCAATCACAGCTGCAGGAGCAGGTTTAGGACCTGTAATTGGTGGTGGTTTGTTGGCCTACTTCTCTTGGCATTCAGTATTTATAATAAATATACCAATTGTGGTTATTGTCTTAATATTATCTTATTTATTTGTACCGAATTATCCTGTCCAGAAAACGGGGCGTTGGGATGTTATCAGTTCTATACAGATTATGGTTGGACTGATTAGTGTTGTTTACGCGATTAAAGAAGTTACTAAACAAGGACCGAATTTCATAATAGCAGGGACGACTTTGGTGATTGGTTTAATAGCGATTACTTTATTTATTATGAGACAACGTAAGGTTCAACAACCATTAATTAATTTGAAAATCTTTAAGAATATCCACTTTACGGTGGGGACGTTAGTTGCGATTGTTACAGCATTTACGATGATGGGATTTGAATATATCTTGTCTCAGCGATTACAATTTGTATTAGATTTAACAGCATTTCAAGCTGGATTAATAGTGATGACAATGTCCGTAGCTTCATTAGTTGGGGCAATAGGTATCGGCATGATTTTAACGAAGTATGGCACAATAAAGTTACAGTGGGTAACATTGATGATTGCTTGGGTTGGAATCATCTTGTTCTATTGGATACTTGATAGCTCTTTAGTGATTCAAATTATTACATTGATGCTAGTAGGATTAGGGCTCGGTGGTGCCATGACATTGGCATCTACAGCTATAATGACAAATACATCCGATGAAAATTCAAGTATGGCAGCATCTATAGAGGAAGTGTCATTTGAGTTTGGTGGATCATTAGGTATCGCAGTACTTGGAGGTTTGTTTTCAATGTTTTATAGCTTATCATTTAACTTTAAAGATAGTGGAATAGATTTGGCTAAGGCTAAAGGAAGTCTTGACGAAACTTTGATTCAAGCTGAACAGCAACCAGAGTCTATCAGCAAACCATTGATTGCAGCAGGGAAACTTGCATTTGATCAGTCATTTTCCATTATTATGATGATTGGTAGTGTGATTATAGGAGCAACTATTATTCTATTGATATTATTAGATTATAAAAACAAACGACAAACTTCAGTCATTGAATAAGTGAGCGCTGATATTATATTAGCTAAAATAAACTACTGACACTTAGGAGATGGAAAAAGGCAGCACAGATATAATCTATGAAAAAGGCAGTAAATGAGTTTATACATTCATTTACTGCCTTTATATTTATAATCATTTATCTGTTTAGTTCACTTATTTAATTACACTATCCTAGAAGTCATCTTTGACTGGTATGACTACCTATAAAACCGCGTTTAAAAGTATCTTAGTTCTATGTGTATTGTTTTTGCCATAAATATAAGGATTGGTAATTTATAATGAAATGTATTGTTTAGTTCGTTTTTTTCAAATAAATTGTTTATCCAATTAAATCTCGATTTCTATAGCCAACATAACCTAGAATAATCAAGATGATACTAATTAAAGTCATAATCGTAAATGGCATGATTTCAAAGCTTTCTTTTGGCATTTGAGGAAGCCAATTAAATAGTGCTGTTTTTGAAAACCAGTCAGGTAAATCTAAAATACCACCAAAATAATTGATAGCAAAATTATAGCCAAGATAAGCATAAGTTAATTTGCCAAGTCTCGGTGCCCAGCCAAGCGCCAAAGTAGCTAGCCCTGTGAAAAATAATATTGCTGGAAAATAGTTGCACCCAGCGGCAAGAAAATCTATAAGCTTTAACTCAACATGTCCATCCATTACAGTTAATGCAGTTCCACCTAGGCTAAGGGTAACCGCTAAAATACCAATAATGATAAACAATAATGCTAATCCAATCGTGGTCCAATAAAGTCTACCGCGCGTTACTTTAGTAGGGAAGATTTGACTAAAACGAAATTTACTTTCTTCAGAGAATAATTTATTAACAATTGCAATTGGTAATATCGTTACAAGACTCACCATAATGATCATTATCGTACTAGTGAATGAAGATTCTAGAGAATCGTTAGAATTAGCAAACATTTGTTTAATCATTGCATTACCTTCTATGAAATTCTGCATATCGCCATAAATTGAACCGTAAGCTATACCCATAGTTATAAAGGCAATAATCCAGCTAATAATTGCTGTTTTATTAATTTTAAATAATAAGCCATGGATAGACAATAATGATTTTTTAGCATGTGCTTTTCCTTTTAGCTCAGGTATATAACTCGCACCCATATCGCGTTTGCCTTCAAGTATCATAGCGATAATAACGACTACCATATTAAATAGGGTTGCCATGATGATTGGATACCAATGATTATCTGTAAAAGGATATCCAAGATAGCTCCAACCAAGCGGGTTAGCATAAGACAAATCAATATTAGAAACGTCTGTACCGGCACGAAGGATATATAATAAACCTACAATACCAAGAGATGCACCAGTAGCAGATGAAGCGGATGGCATGATTTGAGACATTATGAGTGCAATGCTACCTCCCATAATCCCAGTCATACCTATTGAGATGCCAAAGAGCAATGAGCCTTGCATTGTAATTGTATCTACATTAAAGCTCATCATAATCCCAAATATAAGCAACGATATTAACACGTTAACTAATAAGATTTCTATAAATGCAGCAAGAGAATTTGCTTGTCGCCCAACATGAAATGAACGTACTAGTTCAGTAAGTCCCAATTCCTCTTCTTTACGTGTATGACTAATCACATGTAACATGGACACAATCATTGAACATAGTCCGCAAAACAGTAGCATTTCATGTGCATACATCGCGCCCAAAGTGTAGTCTTTCGCTGTTTCTATAGGAGTAGGGCCAATGATAGAGATCATCGCAGGGTTTTGTAATGTTTCAAACATACCAATGAGCCCATTTCCTTTGGACATTTCTTTAAAAGAAGGAACAAATCCTGCAGAAAATATAGCAACAGATAGCACCCAAATCATTAATTTTTTCCAGTCGCGCTTTAAATACTGTAAAAAAAGTATGTGCCAAAGAGCAAATTTTTCACTCATCTCAAATGTACCTCCTAACTATTTTTATTTTCATAATGGCGCATAAACAACTCTTCCAAAGTTGGTGGTGTAGATTCAAATTTCTTAACACCTAATTTTGCGGCTTCATTCAAAATATGACTTAGCTGCTTATTATCTGCAGAAAATGTTGCTTGATTAAGGTGTTGCTTAAAGTCAAATACGCCTTCAACATTTGATAATTTAGACACATCTGTTTCTGTTTCTAGTGTTATCGTTGAAGATGTTAAATGTCTTAATTCATCGAGTGTTCCACTTTCTACAATTTCTCCTTGTCGAATAATAGCCACTCTATCTGCTAAACGTTCCACTTCACTTAAAATATGTGACGATAATAAAATGGATTTCCCATTATTTTTAATTTTTTCCACTTCTTCTTGAAATACGACTTCCATTAATGGATCTAATCCAGAAGTAGGTTCATCAAAAATATATAAATCTGAATCTACAGATAATGCTGATATCAAACCTACTTTTTGACGATTACCTTTTGAATAGCCCTTTGCTTTTTTCTTAGGATCTAGCTCGAAACGTTTTATGAGTTCATCACGTTTATCCGTATCACCATTACCATGTAATTTCATAAATAAATCGATGATTTCTCCGCCAGTCATATTACCCCATAATGCAACGTCTCCAGGTACATAAGATATATGTTTATGAATTTTTAAGCTCTCTTTCCACACATCTTTTCCGAAAATTTCTGCACTTCCTGCGTCACGTTTAATAGTTCCTAACAATATACGTAACGTGGTAGATTTCCCTGCACCATTAGGACCAATAAAGCCTAAGACTTCTCCTTTATTTACTGTAAAAGAAACGTTGTTTAAAGCTTTGAAATTTCCAAAACTTTTTTGTAAATGACTTATCTTTACAACTTCCTCCATAATAATTCTCCCCTTATAAAATGATTTGATTAATCATAGCTCGCCTTCATTATAGAAACTTCGCTTTAATATTTGAGCGTATACTTTCCATTCATTAAAGTACTGATTTCCAAATTCAGAAAAATTTTCAAACGAATTGATTTGATGAATCGCTTTTTCTCCAAAACCATACATTGTCCAATTAAGAATTTCTATTGCCTTGTTAATATCTATATCATCACGAAACTTTGAATAGTCTATGCCACTATATATTTTTTCATTTCCATGCTTATAGATAAGATTGATATTTTCCTCAATATAAGGTTTTACTTCTTCTGCTGATTCCTCATTTATAGATTTTAGAAAATCAAAAATTTCTGGATGATTCTGTTGTATATATAGTTTTTGCATACCGATATTCTCGAGTCGATTGAATACATCTGTTTCACTTAAATCAATTTCCGCATACATATTTTCTATAATTTGAACACTATAGCTAATTAAATAGCTATAAAGGTCCTTTTTATTATTAAAATAATTAAACAGTGATCCTTTAGATATTTGAGCATTCTTCACAATTTCATTTGTTGATGCCTTGTCATAGCCACTTTTCACAAATTCCTTAATAGCAGCATTTACAATAGTTCTTTGCTTAGCTGGCTTTAGATTATTAAACAAACTATTAATAAAAAGACCTCCCTTAAAATATAAATGACTACTTTGGTCATTTATAATATACAATGAATGACCAATGTGGTCAATGTATAAAATTTTGCAGATTAGATATAAAAAAGATTTATAAAGCCGTAGATTTTTAGTTCATAATACTTTAAATAAAACAGGAGAGGTGTGCTAGTATAATTTGATAAGTTAGAATATTTTGGATTAAATTTGGAAAATTGACTTAACAGACATATTTTGTCCCCTCTGTTGTTTAAATTAACGGAGTAAATAAATTTATTAGGGGGATTTTAGAATATGAAAAAGGCTTTGGTAGCAGCAACAATAGCAAGTTCGATTTTGGGTAGTGGAATTTATACAAGTCAAGCACATGCAGATGAAGAGAAAAGACAAATTAATGTGTTTACAGAAAAGGAATTTAATGAACATAGAACGGGTGCAACTGAAGGATTTGGAGGTGGGCCAGGCAGTGATGTGAGAATAGTTGATGGAAATGAAACTTACCAAGAATATCTTAACAGAGTGAAAAAAGGGCAAGCACTAAGTGAAAGTGCTGCTCCAATTGAATATATCTATCCAGAGGAAGCACAAAATATTCTGCAAGGAAATGCAACTAATAATGCAGTAAATCAAAATTCTGAAAATGCGAATAATGCAGCACAAGCTAATAATACTGTTACTAAGCAAAACAGTACATCTGTTAATAATGCTTCTGCTAATACAACAAATGAAGAATCAAAAGTACAAAGTTTGCCAGAAACTGGAGAACAACATTCAAATACTACATTAGGAACGTGGTTTGCATTTGCTATGTTAACAGTTGGTTCAATATTAACATTCAAACGATTTTTAAAAAATCACAAATAGCATGTTAAAATTGTCAGTGTTCACAATAGTTAAATTTATTGAAACATAAAAATAGTGTACTGATAATAACTCATAATCATTTTACTTTTTATATCAAATTGGTATGTTGAGACTAATTTCTTATAATACCAATTTAGTATGGAACTTAAATATCCCCTCACTATTAGGTTGGTGAGGGGATTAATTTATTAATGAAACAATTATTTTATGGCTATTGGTCTTAACTCGTATTACCTTCCCATAATTCAACCGGTAGTACATACCCCTTTTCTGTAGCTTCGTTTGCCAAACGCTTTTTTAAGATGTCTAGTGCAGTTTCAGCCATACGATCAATGGGGTGGATAAACGTTGTTTTTCGGTGAGGCTGTATTATACTTCAGTATTATAATATAATGTCCCAAAGACTAATTTATTTTCAAAGTCATAGTTAACTTTATCAGTTTTTAAATTAAGTTATAAGTAAAGTGGAGTTATGAAAGAGATAGATAAGTCAATTGGGAAAGCACTATTCTTTAAATTTTCCACATTTTGACAGTCAAATTAATATTTGATAAATTTAAGTAGAATGATTATTCTACTTAAATGAGTGATGACTATGTCGAAAAAAAAGGCTGATTTGTTAGAAGTTGCTGAAAATTTATTCTATAAATATGGTTTTAATGGTGTGGGTTTGAAGCAAATAATTCAAGAAGCGAATGTGGCAACTATGACCATGTATAATCACTTTTCTTCAAAGGAAAGATTAGTTGAAGAAGTGTTAGTTCAACGTGAAAAGCGCTATTGGTCATACCTTGATAATAGCGTTGAAAGTAGCGAGACGCAACCTTTCATTATGGCTGTTAAAGGACATTGTAACTGGTTAAAAGATTATTCTTACCAAGGAGATATGTTTCTTCGTGCAATTGAAGATTATTCTGGTGTAGATGCTGAAATCGAAAATGTTGCGAGAGGTCATAAACAGCGTTTATTAAATTATTTAGAGACCATAGCTGAGAAATCTGGACTGAGAAATGGTCATGATTTGGCTATTCGTTACACACTTTTGATGGAAGGTACTACGTCAATGACTACTTTGATTGGTGTTGATAAAGCGACTGATCATGCATTGGATATTGCTGCACTATTTGTGAGTGAAGCAACGAAAGCATAGAAACAATTAAGAGATTGATAAGTTATCAATCTCTTAAAAAATCGACTTAACTATAATGAACGTTCTATATAAAAAAAGGGGGGTCGGAATGAGATTTTCTAAATTAGTATTGCCTGGTATTGCAATGATAGCAACGACTTATGGATTAGCAAGATTTAGCTTTGGACTATTTTTACCTAATATTTCACATGATTTAAACCTAAGTGCATCTCAAGCTGGAATAATCTCATCTTTATTTTATTTATCGTATTGTTTCACTATTGTCTTTTCAACATTAAGAACCGATAAAATTGGACCTAAAAATATGATATTACTTGCAGGTTTATCTGCTTTAATTGGACTATTATTAATTGCTGTTTCGCAAGGTTCAATTTTACTTGCTATTGCAGTTATTTTTGCAGGAGGCAGTACAGGATTAGTTTCTCCTCCTTATGGTTATACTATTTCATTGTGGATAAAATGGTCGGAACAAGGTAAAGCCAATACATGGATTAATTCAGGAACGAGTTTGGGACTAATGTTTACAGGAATTACTGCTATGATTGCGTTCTTGGATTGGAGAATGACTTATTTTGTTTACAGTGCCATTGCTTTAATAGTCATAGTGTGGAATTTTATCGCAATCCCTTCTTTAGATAGAAACCTTAAGATTGAAACAGGAACGTTAAATATAAGGGATATTAATAGTAGTAAAAAAATAATGCTTGCTTCTATAATCATAGGCTTTTCAACTGCTCCGTTTTGGACATTTTCTAAATCATTTGTCGAAAGTACGGGAAAGTATTCTAATATAGAACTATCCATATTTTGGATTCTTATTGGTCTTTTTGGAGTTATAGGAGGAATGTCAGGTCATATCATTGATAAGTATAGTTTACATGTTGCTTATAACATTGGTGTGATTCTAGTTTCATTTTCTTCGATATTACTTGCGTTTATACGTTATATTTGGGTGCTTCCTTTTGCAACTTCTTCAATATTTGGTATGAGTTATATATTTATAACAGGTGTATTACTGGTTTGGGGTGTGAAAATTTTTGTGAAAAATGCTTCTTTAGGCATTGGCATACCTTTTTTAATGTTGGCTTTAGGACAAGTTATCGGATCAATGATGTCAGGTAGTTTAATAGATAGTCTTAATTATAGTGCGACATTCATTATTTATGGCTTAGTTGGTTTATTAGCATTAATTCTGTATCCAACAATTGAAGTAAAACCAACTAAAATAAATAAAGATGAACAATACACTGAGCTTCAGAAAGTAAATAAAACATTTAAAGAAATTTAAAAGTGTATGTATTGGATTTTATTGAAAAATAAGTATTTCAGACGTTGAATCTATATTACATTGTGATGGTGTGTGAAGGATATATTGGGATTTCGACATTTTTGTTAACGATGAATAAAGAATAAGAAAATATATGAAATTAATTCATCTTTTAGTAGATGAATTGTGGTAAATTAAGTTAGAAAATATATTTTGGAGGTTGGATGATGGAATCAACATTACCGAATTGTCCTGAATGTGGTTCAGAATACACATATGAGGATGGGAATTTATTGGTTTGCCCAATGTGTAATCATGAATGGTCTGCTGAAGATGATACTGCTGTAGAAGAGAATGAAATTAAAGATGTTAATGGTCAAGTGTTAAATGATGGTGATGATGTCACTGTAATTAAAGACTTGAAAGTTAAAGGTGTGTCTTCTGTAATCAAGCAAGGTACTAAAGTAAAAGGTATTCGCTTAGTAGATCCAGAAGATGGTCACGATATTGATTGCAAAGTTCCAGGTATTGGACAAGTGGGTTTAAAATCTTCTGTAGTTAAAAAAGTGAATAAGTAATTTATTAATATACTGAAATACAAATTAGACCCCAGAGGTTAGATGGAATCTAGCTTTTGGGGTTCTTAGGCGTTGAAAAAATAAATTGTTATTGAATTTGTTACAGTAATTTAAATAAACTAACGAGAGCGTTTAATATAGTAATAATTAAAAATACTAATTTAATTTTAGATTTATCAATAATTGAAAAACACCACAAAATCACACTATATAAACCTGCAGATAATAGTATTGTGAAGATTATGATTAAGAAATTTTGAGAAACATTTTCTCCATTGTTTAGCAGTGTCAATACAGCAGTTATCACTGCCCCTGGTAAAATTGAAGTTATAAAGAGAAAAACATTTAAACCAATAGAGAATTTTTGCTTCGTACCTAATACGCCAACGATGATTTTATAAATTAAAGACTGAAAAATAATGAGAATGAGTCCACAAAGGACTGTTAAAATGTTTAACCAGAATAAGGCTAATGCGGAATTTATATGTATATCTATTGGCATATGTTCTACTTTATTTTCTAAAATTGATTTAGCTGATATTTGAATAGTCGCAGTATAAATAATGACAAATAAAACAGTTAAAACAACCTGATACTTTGTTAGTTTAATCATAAGCACCATCCTTTCAAAGATAAATAAATTTCAAGAGATTCTATTAATGCAGCTATCAAATAAATTGGAAATAGATAAACGAGTACTTTAGTAACGAGTTCCTTAAAATTTGTTCTTTCCTTTTTAATAAGCCTAAATAAATCTAAATTTTCTAGAGAAATGTAAAATTAATATCCAACCTATTAACTCGAAAGGGATATGAATAGTCGAAAATAATAAATGCTCTAAGTTAGTAGATTTCATGATACTTCCTATAATAATTCCAAGATAAAAACTATTGATAATGATGATCGGAATAGCAGTTATATCTGTTAGAGTAATTAATAATAAGCCGATTAACATATTATGGATAAATATAGTTAATACATTTTTCTCTTCTATAAAAGAAGAGTTTTTTGGTAAGTCAATAGATAGACAAAAAGCAATTGAGATTATTATCGGTACTATTATGATTAAGCTATATGCTAAAAATAGCATTAACACATTCTTACGTTTAATCATAATTTTTATCCATTTCTATAATTTTAAAATCTGATATGTAAAATCTTTTATCAATTGGGACCTCAACATCATTATGTGATATATAAATAATTGTTCTCTTTAATTTTTTGGATAAATTAATAAAAATATTCGATAACGATGCTTTAGATGCTTTGTCCAATGCATTAAAAGGTTCATCCAATAGAACAATTTTATCTTTATTAATAAAGGAAATAATGATAGTTAATTTTTGCTGTTGTCCTAACGACATATTTTTATATCTTGTTGTAAACAAGGGTTGTATATTTAATTCTTGAAATATTTGGATATAGTCCACAAATTCATCAGCTTTTTTATTGTTTAATTTAAAGAATAATAATATTAATTCTTTACCAGTTAATTCATTAAAGGGTAGACATTCGGTGGTAATAAATTCAAAATCTTGATTTGGAGAAATAGTGAATTCAGTTTGAAGATTTCCTGATAAGATATGGAATAGAGTTGTTTTTCCGATACCATTATCTCCGTCAATCCTATTTATAGTTTCTTTGCTAATTGTAAAATTGGTGTTTTGAAAGATAACTTTATCTGCATATTGAAAAGTTAAATTTGAGATTTTAATATCAGTCATTAATATTCGCCTCAATTCTATTTTTAAAATTAGTTTTACCTTCTTTTTTAAATATAACGGCCAATACGACTAATAGTATGTATGAAATAACGATAACTATAGTTAATTTACTTGTCAGATGATAAAAAATATTTTTGCTCGTTATTAACATTATGCTTATACCTATCAAAAAAATATAAGGTAATTGTTTTTTTGTATGTTGTCTTAAGTTTTCTCTTTGGGAAATGGATAATATTTTAAAGCTATATAATGAAAATGCACTGTCTATATACCAAATTAAAATCAATAAAGGAAATAACCACCATGCCCAGTAATTAAATAGATATCTGCATTCTATTAAAAATACTAAAGCCATTGAATTAAGTATTAATAAATTATTACGATCTAATATTTTTAATAAATCTACTTCTATAGTCATTGATTTAAGAGTATATTTAACAAAGTTAGCGTACCAATCTATATTAATAAGTATAGGATTTTGAATTTGTATAGTAATGATTGAAATACAATATAGTAGCAAGATATAGCCAATAAATTGTATATGAGTTAGGGAAATAGATAAAGCCTTAGGAAGCGATATAGCAAGGTATTGACCGATTAATAAAAATATTGGAACATTTAAAAATACAGGATATTTAAGCTTGAGTATTTGATTGAAGATAATAAATTGGCATTTTCTATTATTACGATTACAGGGTTTATTAACAAACAGATGATAACAAGTTGCCAATAAGGTAATCATAGCGCCCCCATACCAAATACGTGGTTCTATATTTAAACTAAAGAAAATAGCAACATTATATAAGCAAAGTCCAGTGAAAAATATATAAGCTGAGTTTATAAGTATTTGATGATAACATCTAATTATTATAAATATGAATATTAATAACAATAACGTAATCCATACATTATAGAATCGACCTAGCACACATAAAATTAAAATTATGGAAGCTAAGTATTCTTGTCCAAAAATAAGTTTATATAGTAAGTTTAAATAAAAAGATCGCTTATTTATGGTATTACCTCTATTTATAGAAATGAGAATAGCAGTTAGTTTTGTAATTAATACGATTAAAAGTGAAAGCACCATTATTTGAAAATTTAAGTCATTGATGTCTACTGAATATTTATCTAGAAGTATTTGTGCATTAATTGGTATGAACAATATTATACATATAGCACCTACTAAAGAAATGATATTCATTAAAAAACTTGATTTAACAAAAAGAAGAGAGTAAGGTTCAAGTTCTATAAAATATCTTTGTAAATATACTCTCAATTTACTTTCTTTTTGGCGGATATATTGCATTACAAGATACTTTAGCACATGAACCCACTCCCACTAAATTAAATTCACCATTTTATAAATGATCTTAAAGCCATTCTTTTAACTGCAGCCCATATCGTATATGCACCTATACTAGCTAAACCAAATGAGGCAACAATACTTGCTACAGTTGCACCCCAACCAACGAAGTTCAAAGCATAATAAAGTGATGTTGCAGTTGCTGCATTAAGTCCCATTGCTGCAGCAGCATTAAATAAAGGTCCAATTAACAAAACGGCTAACGAGGATATTGTAATAAACATCGCAATCTTTATTTCTTCTTTGCTATTCTTCAATCTTAGAAACATAAAAAGCGCTTCCTCTAAATTTAGTTAATAATGGTATTTCTAAGGCAAGAATATAATTACAATTTACACCGGTCAATACTAATTAAGCTTTATTAATAAGAGTATATGTTAGATTAATAAAAATATAATTCAGAGATTTAACTTTAAAATTCAAAAATGTTTTATAAAGCTACTATCAAAAATAGCCCTCTAATCTAATTCATAGAATAGAGGGCTGTTTCTTTAATTTGAAAGTAATAACAATTAATGCTGTATAATTTAAACATTTATTACTCTATAGATTATTGTAATACCCATCCAAATGGGTCTTTCAATGTGTGCCAGTTCATGTCAATTTCATCATGCTGTAATAAGCATTGATCTAGTTCTTGTTCAATTTGTGCAACATCCAAATGGGTACCGATAATGACGAATTGTGTATTACGGTCTCCATATTCAGGATCCCACATTTCGCGTACATCTTCACGTTCGTTTAAAATTGTACGTTGCGCAGATTCGTCCATAGATGCTACCCAATATGTAACAGGGTGCAGTTCTACTGCTGAACCAGCTTGTGAGAACAAGCAAGCAACATTGTTATACTGTGCTAACCAGACAATGCCTTTGGCTCTGACAATATGCTTACCCATTGTTTCAATCCAATGATTAAATCGTTCAGCATGAAATGGTAATCTTCGTCGATATACAAACGAGGAAATGCCATATTCTTCAGTTTCTGGTGTATGCGTTTCGTGACCGCCATGTGTCAATTCTCTAATCCAACCAGCTGAACTACTTGCAGTTTCAAAATCAAATCTTTGCGTATTTAATACATCTGATAGTTTGACTCTTCCACGAATTGTACGAATCAATTTAGCTTCAGGTTGTAGTTTGCGCAATATTTGTTCTAATTCATCTAGCTGTTCAGTGCTGACTAAATCTGTCTTGTTTAAGATTAGAACATTGCAAAATTCGATTTGATCAATTAATAAATCAGCAATTGTACGTTCATCATCCTCGCTAACGCCTTGCCCTCTATCATTTAATAGGTCTTGTGATTGGAGATCATTGATAAATCGATTTGCATCTACAACAGTGACCATTGTGTCTAAGCGACATAATTTTGATAAATCAATACCCATTTCTTCATCCATATAGGAAAATGTTTGAGCAACAGGTACAGGTTCAGAAATACCTGTGGACTCAATAATAATTTGTTCTATGTCACCCTTTTTACATAACTGTTCAACTTCTTGAAGTAAGTCTTCGCGCAATGTACAGCAGATACACCCATTTGATAGTTCTACCAATTTCTCATCCGTTCTAGAAATACCTCCACCATCTGCAATCAAGTCCTTATCGATATTTACTTCACTCATATCATTGACGATAACTGCAATTTTAAGGCCTTGGCGATTATTTAAAATATTATTTAAAACAGTTGTTTTACCTGCTCCTAAATAGCCACTAAGTACTGTTACTGGTATTTCAGTCATAAAAATCCTCCTAATCTATTAAATCGTAACCATTACGATTTAATAGATTATATTATACTTATTCTAAAATAACAATAGGTTAAAATTATTTATAATTTGAAATGACCTCATTATTAGAGGTTAAAGAAAGAAGGCATAAAAAATCTATATAGCGAGTAAAGGGGATTCAAAATTAATATAATCATTGGAAAATAAGTTTACATTAAAAAAGGTGAAGAACAGTTGATAGAAAGCTAGTTTTCGTCATTCTTTATGTCAGCATGCTCATTTTCAACTTTAGAGTCAGTATCTTCACATGATAAAGTAGATTCGTTTTCAAAATTTTTATTTGTTTCGTGTTGTTCAAATGCATAGGTTTTCTTCTGATTTGAGACATTTTCTAGCATTTGCGTTAAGTTAAAACCGGTCATTTGATTTAACCCTTCTTCAGCATTAGCCATTTGAGCAATGATACCATTGGATAGTGAATTGACACCTTCGCCATTACCACCATCTAATATGCGAATATTTTCTACATTAGATAGCGGTTCTGCAATGGCTCTAGCAAATTCAGGCATCGTTTTAATCATTAATTCTGCTAAAATAACATCTTTATTTTCTGCAAGTGCATTTGCTCTTTCTCTTAAACCGTCTGCTTTTGCTTTTTCTTGTTCTCTGATAACTTCAGCTTCAGCTTTACCTTCTTTAATACGTGCTTCATAGTCAGCTTCAGCTTGTTTAATACGAATTGATGCATCAGTTTCTGATTGTTGACGACGGACATCATCTTTTTGACGTTGAATACGTACATCATTTTCGCGTTCCATTTGAATTAAATGTAATTCGTTTTCCTTTTCGGTACGTTCTACACTTAATTGCTTTTCTTTAATTTCTAATGCCCTAGATTCTCTTTCTAATTGTCCTGAAGCCTCTGCTTGAGCCTGAGCTTTGTTTGTTTCACTTAAGATTGCTTGTTCTTTTAGGTCCTTTTCTCTACGTGAATCAGCGACATTCATCTGACGAGAAATTTTCTCTTTTTCGGTAAGTTCAGTATTTTCAGCTAATTTCATTTCAGTTTCACGAGCAGCATCACTTTCAGCGATATCTGCTTTTTTCTTAATTTTTGCGATTTCAGGCTTACCTAAGTTTTCTAAATAACCTTCATTATCGCTAATATCAGATAAACCTAATGAAGTGATGCTGAATCCCATGTTGTTTAATTGTGATTGTGCAACTTCTGTTACTTTATTGTTAAAGGCCTCTCTATCAGAGTTGATTTCCTCAACAGTCATTTTAGATAAAATTGCTCTAAGATTCGTATTCAATACTTGTGAAATTTCATCAGAGACCTCATCCTTTGATTTACCTAAGAATTGTTCAGCATATTTTACGATACCTTCTAATTGATCCGCGACTTTTACAGTTGCTACTGCTTCTGCTTCAATACCGACGCCAGCTTTGGTCCACACAAGTGGGGTTTTAATTTCAAGTTGAAATGATTTTAATGAAATACGTGTTGATGATTGGAACATTTTCATTCTATAGCCACCACCACGAACAACTCTTAAATGTCGACCTTCATCATCTTGATAAACATTCGATTCAGTTTTTGGGTCACCAATGTTTGGCCCTGTAATAATTAATGCTTCATTAGATGGTACAGTTTTAAATCTTGCTTTCATATAAAGGTACCAAACGATGGCGATTAATAATACCAGTCCAACGATGACTGAAATGCCAATTAATACTAATAAATTCATATGTATAATCTCCTAATTCTGTATGTAATTAAAAATATTTATATATACAATTTTATTATATAAATATTATAAAGTATATAGTTTATTAAAGTTTTTGTAATTTTAAGATAAAGCTTTGAAATTTATTATTATAAATATATAAAGTGTAGAGTTAATAGTAAATGCTAATGCTAGTATGAAAAAATCCTTCCATTATTTATGGAAGGATTTTTTAAACTCTATAATATCGCGTATAGAAAGTGTTATTCATTTACTTTGTCGAATGATTTTGGATAAAAACTAAATTTCATTTCACTCATTGGTAACCATCTGAACCACACTTTACCTACAACAGAATCTTTTGAAATTAGGCCTAAGTCCTTGCGGCTATCATTACTTACGAATCTATTGTCTCCTAGGACTAAGTATTTACCTTTTGGAATTTTCTTTTTACCACCGGAGTGCTTTGTATCTGATACATCAAAGTTTTCAGTGAGGTATTTATCGATTTTATTTTTCTTGTTTAATGTTAAATATGGTTCTTTTACTAGTTTACCATTAATATAAAGTTTGTCTTTTTTACTTTCTACGGTGTCTCCAGGTTTACCAATTAAGCGTTTAATATAATCATCTTTCTTCGTTGCATGGAAAATAATGACATCACCTCTATCAATCGTGTTCATACGTGTTGATAGTTTATTGACGACAAGTTTATCGCCATCTTCGAACGTAGGTGCCATAGAACTTCCGCTTACCGTGTAACCTGTTAATAAAAATGCAGTTACAATCCAAGCAACCGCTACACCTATTGCAATAGAAACAATCCATTCAATAATATTTTTCATCAACTATTCCACCCTATTTTCATCAATTTTATTACTTGTATTTATAAGAAAAGTCTACTATTAAAAATGTGTAGAGTCTATATATAAACATTTATAATTTTTTGATAAATATAATTATTATATTTTATTGTATTGTGTAAATTGTTGTTATATCATTATGAACTGAAGGAAACATTATTATATAAAGAAAGGGTTAGAATTATGTTTCATTATTACAAGTTGTTTTGGCTTAATATGTTTAATATTAATGGCAGGGCAAGACGTAAAGCGTTTTGGTACCCAGTTTTGATGAATATTATTGTATCAATAGTAGGTTCATTACTAAATAGCGTGTTACCTATACCCAATTGGTTTGCTTTAACTATAGCAATTATTTTTAATATAGCAACGACAATTGGAATGTATACTGTAACAGTTAGACGTAATCATGACATCGGTATGACTATGAAATTTGCAACGGTCCTTTATGGACTAACGATACTATTTAGTATTTTAGAATTTGGTCCAGTTTATCAAGGCATTAATAATCTACCGATACCAGAGAGTATTATTATGGCAATAGGGGGCATCTTAATAGTTGTTTTTTTAGTACTATGTATTATTTCAATTGCACTTTGTGCGACAAGTGGACAAAAAGAACCGAATCAATATGGTGAAAATCCAAAATATACATAACTCATAGTCACTTAATTTGTAATTTGTATTGGGAATGAATTTAATTTGAATGAAGGTAGGACAAAATGAATAGAACATATCTAGGTAATATCATATTTGCTATTTGGTGTGTCGGTGTATGGGGCATACTTGCTATTATGACTGTATTTGATATTAAGGTAGTTCAACAGATAGGGGCATTCATTATATTTGTAGTTTTATCTGTTGTAATAAAATATTTAATTCAAAAATTTGTAGTTAATGTTAAATCAAAAGCACAAATAATCAAATTCAAAGGCGGGTTAACGTATGGAAGCTCCAAAGATATTGAAATGGGAGCGAAAGATCAGAATTAGTTTAGTAATACTCTTTTTTATTGTGTCGATGATAAATATTATTGGTAGTGATGCGATGGGCCTTGGGGACTATGCCGAAAACCAATTCATAATTATGTGTATATACAGTGTACTGTTGATATTGAACGGCATATTATATACATGGGGAAAGTTTAGAAATAGCAAGATACGTAATTTTATTTTCAATTTTCAAGCTTTGGCGTTTCTCAATATTATAATAGTTGGACTGATACTATACTTTAATGTGGATGAAATCATGGATAAATGGATATTGTGGAGTCTATTTGCCCTGATTAATGGTATTTATTTAGGTATTATCGAACATCATTATAAAAAATCATCAACTGTATCGACTACAAATCATACATATGAATAAATAGGCGAAGTAAATAACCTCCAGTGCGCTGTGTTTTTAGCTGCATTGGAGGTTTTGTATTTATAGGGAGACTGTAGTCCTACATTAAAAATAATTAAGACATCCGGGCGTCTTGTATTTCAAAAATCTCGTATAAATATAGAACTATTTTAATGATTATACTTACTTTGTTTACAAATTATTTTTATTTTTAAAAAAATTAATTTATTTTCAAATAACACATCAATAGTCTGTGTAAGTTTGTTACACTAATACATAAGTTTTTTAATTTGTGACCCAATCAGGAGGTTATTATGAAGAAGCAAATGCATTTGGCTTCACTTGTTTATAGTACGGGTTTGCATCCGTCATCTTGGAGATTAGAGGATTCTAAGATTGAGCAAATTGGTTCTATCGCTTATCAGCAAGAATTAGCTCAAATAGCTGAGCGTGGATGTCTTGATGCAATATTTTTAGCAGATGGACAATACATATCAGGTGAACATACAGGTCATTTATCTTATTTTCTAGAACCTATAACAGCTTTAACAGCGATATCTCAAGTCACCAAACATATTGGTTTAATCGGTACAATATCTACGACGTTCTATGATCCATATAATGTAGCAAGACTACTAGGTAGTTTGGATCATATTAGTAATGGTAGAGCAGGACTTAATATCGTCACTTCACAACTTGATATTGAAGGACAGAACCATTCGATGGAAGCCTTGCCACCTTTAGAACAGCGATATGAACGCGCGGATGAATTTGTAACTGTATTAAAGAAACTGTGGCAATCGTTTGACTATAGGGCGCTCATTCATAATAGACAATCGGGGAAAGGTATTGATTTTTCACTTGTGAAGGAAATCAACCATAAAGGTAAGTATTTCCAAGTCAAAGGACCGATTAACTTACCATCAAGCCCACAGGTATATCCGGTATTATGTCAGGCTGGCACATCCATACCTGGACGTAAGTTAGCGGCGAAACATGTGGATATGATCTTTTCTATTGCTTGGAATCAAGCTGATGCTAAGCAATTTAAAGCAGATATTGAATCGCGAGTAGCACAACTTGACGATAATGCAGCGGGACCATTGGTATTGCCTGGGTTATCTGTTTATGTGGCAGATACTCTTGCAGAAGCAGAGCAAAAGGTTGCTGCGTTAAATGTCTATACAGATATTGAAAAGAAGATTCAGCAAATCGAGCAAAGTATCGGTCAAGATACAACTGAATGGCATTTAGATGACCCGGTACCTCAATTACCTCCTTATGAATCATTAACCGTGAAGGTTGGGTCGAAAGCACGTTATCAAGCGATACAACGAGCAGTGGAGGTTGAACGATTAACATTTAGAGATTTAATTGCACGCGTAGATACTTGGATGGGACATAAGACGATTGTCGGTGATCCAATAATGGTTGCCGATATGATGCAAACATGGTTTGAGAGCGGAAGTTGTGACGGCTTTATTTTAATGCCGCCGACATATCCTGACATGTTTGAAGCATTTATCGATAAAGTGATTCCCATCTTGCAAGAAAGAGGATTATTTAGAACTGAATACACTGAACAAACATTAAGAGAACGTATAAAAAGAGAGGTAACTTCACATTAAATTTTCAAATTGGAAAGATAAAATAGATTGGCCAGTATTTTCCGTTAGTGGTGGCATACTCGTATTATTTGTAATTATGTCATCACTGTTTACTCAAGCAACGTCGCACGTAGTTAAGACAGGATTTCAATTATCGATTACTTATTTTGGTGCTTTTTGGCAGGTGTTATTATTAGCTACCTTTGCGGTTGGATTGTTCCTAGCATTTTCAAAATATGGAAACGTCCGTTTAGGGAATGCTACTGAACCGGAAATGAGTTATTTTAAATGGGCTGCTATTGTTATTACATCTGGGTTAGGTGCCGGGGCTATATTTTGGGCGGCTGCTGAACCGATGTATTACTTTATTGATGTGCCACCAACTATGGGAAGTGGTATTAAAGATAAGAGTATGGCTGCAGTACCTGCTGCAATGGCACAGAGTTTTACTTCGTGGGGCTTCACGGCATGGGCAATTTATGGTGCAGTGAGTGGTATCGTCATTATGTATGCACATTACAATAAAGGTATGAAATTAAGACCGAGAACTTTGCTTTATCCAGTATTTGGAGACAAAATAGAACGAAATTATACAGGATCAGTTATCGATGTATTCTGTATTCTAGGTGCAGTAGCTGGAACGATAGGGACGATAGGTTTCTTCGGTTTCCAATTTAGTTATTGGTTGCATAGTATTCTAGGTATACCAGATAATTTAACGACTCAAGTATTGTCTGTCGTAGGTTTAATGATTATCGTTACAATTTCAGCTACTACAGGTATTGAAAAGGGAATTCAGTTTCTGAGTAAATTAAATGTTTGGCTGGCAATTGGTGTAGCGGTATTTATCGTATTAATTGGTCCAGGTAGATTTATTATTGATACACTGATTTCATCTTACGGTGTGTACTTAACGAAGTTTCTAGAAATTAGTACATTTAGAGGAGATAACAAATGGGCTGGGTCATGGATGTTATTCTTCTTTGGTTGGTTTATTGGTTATGGTCCACTAATGGGCATGCTAGTCGCTCGTGTATCAAAAGGACGTACGATTCGTGAGATATTTATTTTAGTATCTATTGTTGCAAGTGTCGTATCTCATGTTTGGTTTACAATTTTGGGTGGCAGTGGTTTATTTTATGAAACTAAGGATAGTGGTGCGATTAGTAATCCATTATCTGAAAAGGGCTTGCCAGCAGCAGTTATCTCAATTGCGAACCATTTACCATTAGGTACAGTGTTAGTGATTGTATTGTTAATATTAACGCTTATCTTTGTCATTACTACAGCAGATACAATGTCGTTTTCAATTTCGATGTCGGTTACTGGTGAGGGAGATCCACCTAAGATGGTTCGAGTATTCTGGGTAGCAATTATGGCAGTGATTTCAATTATCTTGATTAATATAGGAGAAGGTAGTATTGATGCGATTCAGTCGTTTATCATTGTCACCGCAGTACCAATATCTATTATTATGTTACCTGTGGTATGGACGGCTCCGAAGATTGCGCACAAATTGGCAGTTGCGCAAAACCTTGTTCCTGAAAAACAATCTAAAAAGCATAAAGAGAAGATAATTAGTAAAGATTAAACAAAGCATTGTTGATATGTTTTAACTGTATTAATAACCTATTGGTTCAGTCCAATAGGTTATTTTTTTATATTCAGTACTCAAAGCAATTTCATTTGTCATTGTAATATTTATTGATATAATCGGATTAAATTTATGGGTTGTACGGACAAAAAACACTTTATGTGTGGGCTGTAATCTGCAGTAGGTATTCAGTTACTAGATATTTTCAGCATCTATTTCATAAATTGACTTTCAAAGGAAAAGGGGTTAAATATAATGCAATATCGTGAACTAGGAAAGACAGGCATGAAAATTAGTGAGGTAAGTTTTGGAACTTGGGCCATCGGTGGTGCATGGGGAAAAACAAATGATGAAGCTGCTTTAGCGTCACTTGAGTATGCCATTGAGCAAGGGGTGAATTTCTTTGACACTGCAGATGTCTATGGCGATGCTCATAGTGAGGAGTTATTAGCACAAGCGACAAAAGGAAAAGAAGACGAAATCTATATAGCCACAAAGTTTTGTAGACAAGGAGATATTGCAGATCCAAATAATTACACTTATGAAACGGTTAATGCATATTGTGAGGATAGCTTACGCCGTTTAAATAGAAAGTCTATTGATTTATTTCAAATTCACTGTCCTGCCACTGAAATTTTAAGAGAAGGTAGTGTCTTTAAAGTTCTAGATCAATTGAAAGCAGAAGGGAAAATTAAGCACTATGGTGTGAGTGTAGAATCAGTTGAGGAAGGACTGATTTGTTTACAGTATCCTAATGTAGAAAGTCTACAAATCATCTTTAATATATTCCGACAAAAACCATTGGAGCGCTTGCTTTCTGAAGCGCATCAACAAGGTGTTGGTATACTTACGCGCTTACCATTAGCAAGTGGATTGTTAACAGGTAAATTTACTGTCGATAGTACATTTGAAGCGGATGATCATCGTAATTTTAATGAAAATGGTGAATCATTTAATGTGGGAGAGACGTTTGCTGGTCTTGGATTAAGAAAAGGTGTTGAGTTAGCAGATCAATTAAGATGGATTGCTGATAATCGACCATCAATGACAAATGCAGCACTGCGTTGGATTCTTGACCATGAAGCTGTTACTGCCGTGATACCAGGCTTTAAAAATTTAGAGCAAGTTAAAGGTAATTTAGAAACATTAAATACACAATCATTTTCTGAAGCAGAGTATGAACAATTGAGACAGTTTTATCAAGATGAGGTAGCAGAACACATTAGAGGTGTATATTAATATAGCAGAGTGAAGCGATTGGATAAACTCATCCACCAAAGCGTTATTGAATCATGAAATCTATCGGTTTATTTAAATCGATGGATTTTTTGCGTTTTATAATGCGTATTAAATACGAATGATGATACGTGAACATGTGACCCAGTAGGACTATTTATCATACTTATTATATTTAGATTTCTAAAAAGATTAATTCTAAACATAATTATAAATACGAGTAAATATAATTGTTGTTTGTTATACTTTTGATAATTAAAAGTACGTTCAAGGGGGATGTTTATGCCTGATTTAACTAAGAAAGTTGCGTTAATAACAGGAGCAAATCGTGGACAAGGTAAGGTGATTGCACAACACTTTGATGCACTAGGAGCCAATGTTGTAGTAGGAGCGCGTAATTTAAGAGATGCGATAGACGTTGAAGAAACATTGGAAAATGATGCGTTATCAATTCAATTAAACGTGACTGACGAAGATGATTGGAAATATGCTATACAGAAAACGGTAAAGACGTTTGGTAAAATTGATATTCTTGTGA
The DNA here is from genome assembly GCF_043107035.1 of Staphylococcus sp. 231237_7MaSpsaltlick. Classification (NCBI taxonomy): domain Bacteria; kingdom Bacillati; phylum Bacillota; class Bacilli; order Caryophanales; family Staphylococcaceae; genus Staphylococcus; species Staphylococcus sp. 231237_7MaSpsaltlick. Next base: position 255,930 of record NZ_JBICNX010000006.1, on the reverse strand, counting down.
ACAATGCGGGAATTTACTTGAATAAACCATTTTTAGAAACGACCTTAGCTTCATACAAAAAGTTAATCCAAACGAATCAAATCGGGACATTTTTAGGTATGCAATATGTAGCTAAACAGATGAAAGTACAGCTATCAGGATCTATAATCAACACGGTCTCTGTTTCTTCATTTTCACCTATTCATGAATCATCATTATATGCTTCAACTAAAGCTGCAGTGACAACAATGTCAAAAGCAGCGGCAATGGAGCTAGGAGACTATGGCATACGCGTGAATATGGTACATCCAGGTGGCGTGAATACAGGTATGTTCTCAGATAGTAATGAAGGGAATGAATTTTATGAGCAAATACCATTAAAGCGTATTGGGCAACCGATGGATATTGCTCAAGCAGTTGCATTTTTAGCTTCTGATGAAAGTGCATATTGTACGGGAACGGAAATTGTAGTAGACGGTGGTATGACGTTAGGAACGACAGATCATAAATAATGAATGAGGTCAGAACAAGATGCTTAGTGCATTTATTGTTCTGGCTTTTTTATGTATTGAATTTATATTTAATATCTCATATTGAGATAGTAGCTATCTCTGATACCTATTTTACGAGGGGAAAGTGCTCCAATTATACTTAATTATAGAAAATGGGGGGAGATAGTTATGACAAATAAATATGACGTTATCGTAGTAGGCGCTGGTTCTATGGGCATGGCAGCAGGCTATTATTTAGCTGAGCAAGGCAAAAAGACTTTACTCATTGATGCATTTGATCCACCACATGAAAATGGAAGTCATAGTGGCGACACACGTTTAATCAGGCATGCATGTGGAGAGGGTTATGCATATGTTCCATTAGCCTTACGCGCACAAGAGTTATGGCATGCACTGCAAGCAAAGACGAATGAACGAATATTTACACAGACAGGTGTCTTAACGTTTGGTCCTGCAGCATCTGGTTTTGTTCAAACGGCAATTGAAGGTGGTCAGAAATATGGTCTGAATATTGAGACACTAACTGCAGACGATGTAAATGCAAGATGGCCTGGAATAACTATGCCTCAAGAAGAAATTGGGTGTTATGAACCTGAAGCAGGTATATTGTTTTCTAGTGCTTGTATTAGAACATTGAAACGACTTGCCTTATCAGTAGGTGCAGAGTTAAAGGTTAATTCACCCGTAATGGATATTGAAATATTTGATGACTCTGTAAAGGTGTATACCCCAGATGATACGTTTGAGGCTAATAAACTGATCATTTCAGGAGGTGCTTGGAATAAGAAATTACTAAATGAGTTAAATATTAATATTAACATCCAACCGTCGAGACAAACGATTGCGTGGTTTGATTCTGATGACATTTTATATAAATCTGATGGCTTTCCAGGATTTTTTGCGGATGTGCCTTCTGGTGTTTATTATGGATTCCCTTCAATCGATGGTACGGGGTTAAAGATAGGGCGTTATGATAATGGAGATGATATAGATCCAAGTTATTATAACAAGACCTTTGGTGCCTATGAAAAAGATGAGAAAGATATTCGAGGATTTTTATCTAATTATATGCAAGCAGCACATGGCAATATCAATGTAGGTAAGACATGTATGTTTACTAATACGCCAGATGAAAACTTTATCATAGATACACATCCTGATTATAATCATGTTGCTATTGCAGCTGGTTTTTCGGGACATGGCTATAAATTTTCCAGTGCAGTAGGTGAAGCTTTAGGAGAACTCATTATCCATGGTGAAACGACTCAAGACATCTCGCCCTTTAAGATTACACGTGATAGTTTACAACCAGAAAATAAAGACGAAGTATACTTCAAGGCAAGGGGGAAATAATGTATGCAAAGTTATTTAGCCTTTTTACAATCGTTAATTCAAATTGATAGCACCAATCCTCCAGGTAATGAACAAGCAATCATTCAACAATTTATTAATAGAAGTGAGGCAACCGGACTTCCATATCAGGTTATGACTGTTGATAATAATAGAAGTAATTTTTCAGTCAGAATTAATGGTTCAAACACTGACAAAGGAAAGTTATTGTTGAATGGGCATACGGATACAGTAAAAATTGGTAGCCAGAAATGGCAATATAATCCATTTGATGCGCATATAGAAGACGGTAAGTTATATGGCAGAGGAACGACAGATATGAAGAGTGGTCTCGCTGCATTATATTTAGCATTAGAATCATTATATTTGGAAAATTATCCTTTGACGAAGGATGTTGAGTTTTTAGCAACGGCAGGAGAAGAAGTAGATTCGATTGGTGCAACACATTATGTTAATACACAAGGTATGTCAGACGTGGAAGCCATTGTTATAGCCGAACCAACTCATGAACAAGTAGTTGTTGGACATAAAGGTGCATTATGGATTGAGGTTAAAGTGACAGGTAAAACCGCTCACGGGGCAATGCCTGAGCAAGGTGTAAATGCAATTGAAGCGGCGAGCGAAATTATACATTTAGTAGAGCGATTAAAAACTGAATGGAAAGTTAGACACGATCCATTAGGTACGAGTAGTATTTCTGTAAATATGATTCAAGGAGGTATTCAAACTAATGTAATACCTGATGAATGCAAATTGTATGTAGATATTAGGTCAGTGATACCCAATTGTCATGACAAGCTATATCATGATTTTAATCAGGCATTACAATCTCTATTTGAAGGTGCCACACTTCCTAATGTGGAAGCGAAGATTATACTAAATCGCGAGGCAGTCTTAACGAATGAACAAAGTCAAATTATCCAGGATGCACTTACTATTGCACAGCAACAGCAAGTAGGTGGCGTATCTTATTACACAGATGCCTCTGTATTAAATAGTAACAGTGATATTCCAACACTAATATATGGACCAGGTATTGAAACATTGGCGCATCAACCAGATGAATATGTTGAGGTGGCTGCTTTCGAGCGCAGCATTGCGTTCTATAAATCCCTGATTATTCAATATGCAGGATAAATATAAGAAGATTGCCAAATCGTTTGGCAGTCTTTTTTTAGTATATTTAACTGAAAATTCTGTATAATAGCAATTAATATTTATGTGGGGGGATTTCAATGGAGTTTAAAGATTTGAAAATTTTCCAAAGTGTAGCAGAACATCAAAGTATTAGTAAAGCCGCAACATCTCTATGTTATGTACAATCATATGTGACCTCGCGAATTAAGATGTTAGAACAAGAGTTGAATGCACAATTATTTATTAGGCGACGTAATGGCACAACTTTAACTTCGGAAGGGTTGAAATTGCAAATATATGCTGAACAAATTCGTAAGGTAATGTGTGAAATTGATAGAGCCTTTCATGATAATGAGATGCCTACGGGTAAATTAAATATAGGCACAGTTGAGACAATAACAAGACTACCAGAAATATTGTCTAAATATCAGCAGTTATGTTCTGATGTATCACTCGCTTTGTATAGTGGTGTGACTGAAAGTATTATCACTAAAGTGCGTGATCGTAAGTTGGATTGTGCGTTTGTTACAGGATTTACGAAACAAGTAGGCATCAATAAAGTCGAATTATTTCATGAACAATTAATCTTAATTGCTAATCAACCACTAGACTCAATTGACCAACTAAAATCTAAGTCGATGTTAGTCTTTACAGAAGGATGTAATTATAGAAAGAAATTGGAAATGTGGTTAGATTCAGAGCACATTGATTACTCTAATATGTTAGAGTTTGGTACATTAGAAACGATTGTAGGCAGTGTGAAATCTGGTCTATGAGTAAGCCTTGTTCCAGAATCTACTGTTACAAACGATGTTACATCCCAACAACTTTATGCTTATCGATTACCTGAGTACTATAGTACGATTTCTACCGACTTTATTTGGAATGACGAAGCGTATGTAACACCTGCTATTGATAGATTTATCCAGATGATTATGGATTTTAAAAATTTAGCACCTGTTGAATATTAGTAAGTTTCTGCTAAAAATATACTGCTCTAACACAAACCACGTTAGAACAGTATATATGAGAGGTAAATTACAGTTGTTACAGTTATAGCACTGAGTAATGTTGAAAAGAGTACGATCTGGGCATGTAATTCAGGTTCAACTTGATACTCCATTGCAATTGTTGAGGTATTTCTTGAAGTTGGGAATGAACTAGCAATAAATAGTGATTGTGCGACAATACCATCTATATGCAATAAGTAGATGAGAGCAAGTGATAACGCCGGACCTACTATGAGACGGCCAACAAGAGACCATGTGATAACACGTTGAAAGAAATTTATTTTAATTTTGGCGAGTTGTGCTCCTAACACGATTAAAGCTATAGCAATAAATGCATCTGCTAAATGGTTTAATGGTAATAATATAGGCTTAGGAAGAGATAATTTAAAATAGTTGAATATTATTCCTAATATTAAGGCATGGAATACAGGTAATCGTAAAAATGAAATAATAATTTCTTTAAATGTCTTTGTTGTTGAAAGAATATTGTAAATGCCATAGGTATAAGTTAGTAAATTTTGAAAGATGAGGATAAATACTTGGATGGAGACACCGATTGGGTTATGGCTAAAGATTAAATTGCTTACTGGTAAACCATAGTTGCCCGAGTTCATGAGTGAAATACTATTTTTTAGAGCAGCATCTTGTCCAGGATTTAATTTTAAAAATTTACAGATAATGTGGCTAAAAATAATTAATATGATGCTATATAGCACTACATAATAAATAATTTGTAGTAACACATCTGCCTTGATATTAACATTTAGAATATTGACGAATACGGAAGCAGGCATTAAACAATAAGTGATTAAAGCTGAAAACTGACGTAAATCAAATTCAAATTTAATTTGAAGTACAACACCTAGAAGGATGAGTAATAAGATAGGTACAAGGACCTCTAGTATGATGAACAAGAACATATATATTACCTCTTTTAGTAATAATGTAGCATAACAAATTATTATAAGATAATAAGAATAAACAATCTTTTATAATAGTATTTTATTAATTTTTATTTTACAGATTAATTCAAGGTATTAAATTCTGGTAATAGTGTGTTAATCTGAAAAATATAATTACTATTATTATGAATGAAAGTCAAATACGTCTATGTAATAGATTTTATAAATGAGGTGTAACACGCTAAAGACTTAATCATAGTTAAGTTGTGGCACGTGTGTGTTTAACACTTTATAAAAGTAGGTAAGTACAGACAAATTGAGGAGTGGCACATTATGGATTTTTATACTAGAGATTTACAAGCAAGTGATATTCAAGGAGTGTATGAACTATACGCGCATCCAGAAGTCGCAAAGTATCAATTATGGGATGTTGCTACGTATGAAGAAACAGAACAATTTATTAATTCAGTATTAGAAAAGGAAGAACATTGGATTTATAATGTGATCATCAATGCAGATACAGATAAAATCATCGGAATTGTACAACTTATTGTTGATAACGACAATAAAAGTGCAGAAATTGGATTTATTGTACACCCTGATTTTTGGGAGCAAGGTATTGCTTCAGACATTGCTGCTACGATGGTTAAATACGGCTTTAAAGTTCTAAAATTAAACAGAATTTGGGGTTCATTAGATGCTAGAAACGTCGCTGCACGTATCGTATTACAGAATGCAAATATGAAACATGAAGCGGTGTTACGTGAGGACAAGGCAGTTGAAGATGGGTTTAGAGATACATTGATTTTCGCGATTATTAAAAGTGAATACTAAATTACAAGTAAGGTGCTTTATAATACTCGCAAAATTAAGAAACAAGTCACTCAAATTTTTCGATTTGAGTGACTTGTTTTAATGTTATTTTTCTAATCTGTTGATCGTTACATCTAAATTAAAATATTTTTGTAGCAGTTGTCTATAGTTGTTTGAAGTTACCGGATATTTTTCTTTCTGTGGCCCTTTGGTCAATGTAAGTTGTTCGTGTGACATGGTTGCTCGCCCAAAGGATTGTGGTTGTGTAATTAATAATCTCTGTACAAAAATAGAGTCTGGATGATATTGATTATACTCAATGTTATAGCCAAATGCTTCAATAGACTTTGGAATTAATACAGCTTCATATTGAGTTACCCAAGCACCTTCGATCAATTTTTGGCTATAAACGAGGTGATTGTCATTAGTAATAGCACGATATTGACCGTTGATATCAATAATGATCTGTGCATCTTCTACATTAGTAATGGGAAGAGCTTGAACAGGTAAATCACCAAAACCTACATCTGTCATATAACGTTGTTCGTCAATTGTTACAATGAGTGAAACGTGTGAGCCGTCTAAACTTTTTCCGCCCCCAGGGATATGAATCGTTGCAGAAACCATGTGTACGACAAACCCTTTAGCTTCAAGATATGCTTTGAACAGACTGTTAAGTTCATAACAAAAACCGCCACGTTTGTGATTAACTACCTTATTGTAAATCGTCTCAAGATTAACGGATATTGCTACACCATTTTGAACATCAATATTTTCAAAAGGTACTGTAAACATGAAACGTTGCATGTAATAATTTAATGCTTCAAGCGAAGGTTCAGTATAAAAGTTAGCATCAATATTTAAATGTTGTTCTAATTGTTGAATATTCATAAGAATAACCTGCTTTTTATTTATAGATTATACTGTGTATTGTAAATTGAATAGTTAAATTAACAAGGAAAAGGCCTTGTCGATAAAAAAATTAGTGTTTAACCGTTTCTTGACCTCGTTTATTCCAAGTAAATGTAAAGCTAATCATCGCTAAGATACTAATGCCAGTCAATAGCATGAACCCGGCATCCCAGCCAAGGTGGTCTACTAACAATCCCATGATAATATTAGCCATTACTGCACCGCCTAAGTAACCGAATAAACCTGTAAGTCCAGCTGCCGTTCCAGCAGCTTTCTTTGGAACATAGTCTAGTGCTTGTAAACCGATTAACATTACCGGACCATAAATTAAGAAACCAATAGCGATAAGTGCAATATTATCAATTAAAGGATTACCTGGTGGGTTTAACCAATAAACTACTACAGCTATTGTTACACCTAGCATAAAGATAAATCCTGCTGGACCACGTCGTCCTTTAAAGACTTTGTCTGAAATATATCCACATAATAATGTACCTGGGATACCTGCCCATTCATATAAGAAATATGCCCAACCAGATGCCTCTAAGTTAAAATCTTTCTCTTCGCTTAAATAGGTAGGCGCCCAGTCTAATACACCATAACGCACGAAATAGACAAAAATATTAGCGATAGCAATTGCCCATACCCATTTATTATTTAAAACATATTTGAACAATATTTCTTTAGTAGTTAATTCAGTTTCTAAAGTTTGCTTAGACTTTGTATCATAATCATCCTTATATGCCTCTATAGGTGGTAAACCTTGAGATTGTGGTGTATCTCTAATTAAAGCGTAGGCAATAATAGCAATTATAACTGCTACAAGTGCTGGTAATATAAAGGTACCTTCAAACCCTTTTAAATAACCAAATGAAAATGTACTAACTAATGTCACACCAAATAAAGCTAGGGGAGCCATTAATCCGCCACCGACATTATGCGCCACATTCCAAATGGCAGTCTTACCTCCACGTTCACTAACGCTATACCAATGAACTAAGACACGACCAGACGGCGGCCATCCCATACCTTGGAACCAACCATTAAGAAACATCATGATAAATATAATGAAGATACTAGAAGTTAGAGCAGGAATAAATCCTAATAGTAAGTTCACTACTGCAGTTAAAATTAAACCAAGTGTTAAAAATGTGCGTGCATTACTTCTATCGCTCACAGTTCCCATCACAAATTTACTAATACCATAAGCAATGGACACCGCAGATAAGGCGATTCCAAGACCAGATTTACTAAAACCCTCATCAATTAAATAGGGCATAGCAAGTGAAAAGTTCTTACGTAAGAGATAATAACCCGCATAGCCTAAAAAGATACCAATAAAAACTTGTAGCCTTAATCGCTTATAAGTTTCATCGATTTCATCATTAGGTAAAGGCTCGATGTGCTGAGCTGGCTTTAAAAAATTCAACATAGATGGACCTCCTATAAAATAATGTAAAAATTTTATTAATTTAGTGTTAATTTTATATGAAGATGTAAGCGTTAACAACACTATATTGATTATTAATGGTAAAAATATTGCACTTGAAAGATTACAGGATGGAAAGTTGAGTCTATTTTGTTCATGAGAGTTACAGCGTTTAAATGTTAATAACATAGAAAGTTAATTAATGTTGGCTGTATTGGAAGTGAACCAATGATGGAGGGGATGTTGTATGTTGAGTGTATTATTATACTGTTGTGTATCAATTAAATTGCTATTGTAACCAATTTATTGCAATTTAAAGACATCGGATCGCGCTTAGAACCATCTTAATTTCAACGATTTTTATAAGTACAAAGTCGTAGAAAATATTTCAAAAACATCTCTCTGACAACATCTAAATGCAATAAATGTCTTTATTTATACAACTTATGCAACCATTTTATTAATAGGCTGTAACCTATGAAATCAAATTATGCGCTATAGTATTTTGTGTAATCTAATTAAAAGATTAGAAATTTTGTTGCTTAACAGTTTTTAAAACTGATAGGCATTGGGAGGATTTTAATTATGAGAAAAACATTATTAACTACAATAGCAGCAATCTCATTGGGAGCTACAGGATTAGGAACAAGCGCACATGCGGCAGAACAAAATAACAACTGTGGACCAAATGGTCAACCACAAGCGTCACAACATGGTCAACAAATGTCGCAACAACACAACCAAAGTGAGCATAAATTTAATCAACCAAAGCAAGTTAAATTTAATAACGACAATAATAAATCATATAATACTCAACAAGTTTCAACGACACAAAATCAACAAAACGACAATTCAAACGATGACAACACTTCAACGACAACGTCAAACCAATCATCATCTAATACGTCAACAAACTCATCAGATGATTCAGACTCATCTAGCTCATCGGATTCATCTACAACAAGTAGTGACAGTACAAGCTCAGTTTATCAACAATTTTTAGCGGCGGGTGGTACGAAAGAATTGTGGGAAAGCATTGTATTACCTGAATCAGGTGGAGATCCAGATGCAGTGAATTCAGCAGGTTATAGAGGATTAGGCCAAACGAAAGAATCATGGGGTACAGGATCAGTCGCTACTCAAACCAAAGGTATGATCAACTATGCCAAAGAACGCTATGGTTCAATCGAAGCTGCCATCGAATTCCGTGAGGCTAACGGTTGGTGGTAAAATTCACCAAAATCACAATTTAAAAAGTAAATTATATGTCTAATTAAAAGTTAAATAATAATAAAATTCCCAGTTTAGTAAAGCAGGTGCAACTTCACAAAAGAGTGAGGTTGCACCTGCTTTTTGTTGTAATGTAAGAAAACTTCACAAATAAATGTTAGGTTAATTCACGGAAATTCGTACTTGTATCTATCTCATGTTATCTTCGACAAAAATATATTTCACAAATTGAAATATTGGTGGAAAGTAGGGATGGATATGGAAATTTTAACTGACTTACGTGAAGAGAAGCATTTAAGTATCTCGAAATTAGTTATTTTACTTAATGATAAGTATGAAAAGAATTATAAGATCTATCAAATAATTAATTGGGAAAATGGACATGAACAAATTCCTCAGAAGGATTTAGAACTTTTGTGTGATTACTATGAATATCCGATAGAAAAGTTATCATATTCATGAATCATTAAACTTGTTCAAGTAGGGTGTCATGAAAATCAACTTTAAAAAGGTAATAGCAATAAACTAAGAATGATGACACTCAAAACCATCAATGTACTCTTTTAACTCATTTCATTAAGTATAATTATATTGCATATTGTTCATAATAGTGTTATAATACACTTGCCAAGTGGTTTAATCATGTAAACACCGAATCCCCTTACTAGGGTTATAGTAAGGGGATTTTTTGGTGTGGTTAGTCGCCTATTTATCATTACGCTTGCCTAACCAATAAACAAATAGCGCAACGAGACAACCACTTAATGTTGTGGTTATGATGTCGACCAGTGGTTTAAACATCTTGTAAACACCTCTCCTCTACGTCAAATTGACGCCTGAGGTAGGCGACACTTTAAGTATTTAATCAATAGTATTTTATTTGTATTTAATTGTTATTAAATTAAAAAAATAGCATATCAGATGTAGAAAAGGTGGAAAAATGTATTTAGTTTTTACAGATCAAAATATTAATACCTTCCAATTATAAATAGTGCGATTTTGTTAGCCAATACTTCTTGTTCCATATTATTAGCTATCTGTAAAGCGCCTTCGTGAATCATTTGTGCGATGATTGGGATGAATATGTCTTGGTCCTTGTTTGTGTAAGTATTTTTCAAACTATTTTCTAAAACTATAGTGAGTTGCTCTAGTATTTTCTCTTTCATTTGAGGCAATGCCAATCCAGCATAGCTGCTACGGCACTCCACATTTGGTTTTTGATAGAAATCATGAACTGCTAAGATTAAGTTGCTTACATTTTCTTGATTAAAAATCATAGGATCTGAAATGTGCTCCTCAAAAGATACTGTAGCAAAATCCTCTACAATATAATCGACTAAATCATATTTATCTTCAAAATGTGCATAAAATGTTGCTCTGTTCACTTGAGCCCCGTTTGTAATGTCGGCGATAGTTATTTTCTCAAAATCCTTTGTACTAACTAATGCAAAAAAGGCGTTAATTATGGATTGTTTAGTATGTGTCATTCTAATATTTTTCACTTTATCTGCCATATGAATCTACCCCCAATAATTTAAGTTATCTGTGGCTATAGCAACAATTTAGTATACATTGTTGATTGTTATATTATTTTAATAGCTTTATCCTGTAATTAAAAGCAACACGATATTGCTTTAAGGTATCATAGAAAAGGAGAGATTTAAAATGAAAACAATAGCAATTGTGGGTGCAGGTACAGGTTTAGGTTTATCACTAGCAAAGAAATTTGGAGCTGAAGGATTTAAAGTAGCAGCTATATCAAGAAATGCAGAAAAATTAAAAGTGATTCATGAAGATTTGAGTAACTTAAATATAGAAGTAAAAACATATGTAGCCGATATTGTGGATTTAGAATCATTGAAGCAAACAATCCAATCAATTAAAGCGGATTTTGGTTCAATTGACGTTATAGAATTTAGTCCTAATGCCAAGGAACAGCAATTTACCAATATATTGGAAACTACACCAGAAAGTGTTTCAGAAATATTAAATAGTTATCTCTATCCAGCCATTCAATTAGTTAACGAGGTGTTACCTGATATGATAAATAAAGGAGCAGGTTCAATCTTATTTACGACAGGTGTAGCTACAATATTTCCACTCCCATTTGCAGGAAATGCTGGTATTATAGGCTCTGGATTAAGAAGCTATGCTGAAAATCTCTACAATGCAGTAGAAAATAAGGGGATTTTTGTAAGACATCTTTCAATAGGAACAGCGATTGAATCCGGGACTTTAGGCGATCCAGATACAATTGCAAAGGCTTGGTATGACTTATATACTACAAAAGGGAAATTTGAAGAGACATTTCCTCAAGGAATTAAAAAATCAGATATGATTTAAACAGTAAATTGTTTCATATTAGTGTTATATTAAATAAAAATATACTAAGACGTTAAATAATAATGAATAAAGAGTCTGGGACATAAATACCCAGCATTAAGCCCATCAAAGATTTTGATCTTTGATGGGCTTGTTATTGTATCAATACTTCGTATTGTTGTTATTGCTCGCTTACCTAGGGCGCTGTGTCGAGCCTCGTCCTCGACACGTATCCTACTCCCTCAGGTGTCTCGCAAACAATACGCAGTTCTTATATGTTTTACAGAAATATTTGCGACGACTTTGCATTAAATAACTTATAGATTATCCATATAAGGTTCTAATAATACCGTTAATTCCTCGGCTAATTCATTAATGCTACATGGTTTTGATTGCTCTATCCACCAAATTATTACTCCAACTATTGCGGATGATAGAAATTGTGCTGTTATTTCATTATTAAGGCGAGTTAGATTATTTAATACTTTATCAGATAACAACTTCTTCAATAAATTTAAGTCAGATTTAACTATAAGTATTTTCAATGCTTCATACTGTTTATCAATTTCATATAAAATTTCTTGTAGAATGGATGGATTGTTTTCAGGAGTGAGCTTATATGTTTCACATTTCTCAATAGCCTCACTTAAAGTGTGGTCTATGACATGATTTAAAATATCGTATTTGTCCATAAAGTTGAGATAGATAGTACCACGATTAATATTAGCTAATTGTGCGATATCATTCATTGAGATTTTGTCAAAATCTTTCTTTTTCAACAACGTCATAAAGGCATCCAAGATTAATTTTTGTGATTTTTCTTTTCGTTTATCCATAGTAAATCCTTTCGTTTAACTCAACAAAATGAGCCAAGTGTTGATTAATAATCAAATAGTATATTTTGTTTATTGAGTATATACATTTTTGGTGTTAACTTCAAGATATTGAACAACTGTTTATTAAAAAGGAGAGATTAGTTATGAGAATATTAATATATGGAGCAGGCGTACAAGGAAGATTTTTAGCTCATGCATTGAATGGAGAAAATAATGACGTGACCTTGTTTGCAAGAAATGAAACGAAACGTATTTTAGAAAAAAATGGGGTCAAACTTAAACACACGATACAGAAGAAAGTTACACATGATCATTTTCGTTTGATTGATGTATTAGAGGAAAATGATATTTATGATGTCATTTTTGTAACAATGAAATATTCGGATTTTTATAATGTCATTCCTAGTTTGGCGAAAAATAATAGTAAGAATATTGTGTTTGTAGGTAATAATGCAAATCCGCAAGCATTATATAATTCAGTACAAAATGAATCTTTATCAGTGAAAAATATAGGATTTGGATTTCTAATGACAGGTGGCGAAAAAATAGACGACTATGCAACGGTATTGAGATTTAATAAAGGTGAATTGAAAGTTGGTCTTTCAACAGAAAATAAAGACTTGAATCAAGTACTGGATAATATTTTTGAAAATGTAAATATAAAATTGACATATCAAAAGCAATTTGATGAATGGTTATTGTCACATGCTGCATTTATTTTACCGTTAAATATGACAACTGTAGTAAGGGAACAAAATGGTATAAATAATAAGTTGTTAAATGAAACTGTGGCAGCATATAACGAAATATACCGATTAATAGAAAATAATGGATATGCGCTTATTCCTAAAGCGCCAGCATTTTTGTTTAAGTATTTTAAACGCACTTCAGCTATGATGATTAAATTATTGTTTAAATCAGGGGTGTTAGATCAAGCCAAAGGATCTACAAAAGAATTAGATGCTTTATATTTGGATTTTAAAAAATTAAGTAACAATACCGCTATATCAACTACCAATTTGGACTCATTGTATCAACAAACAATGAGTGTGAGTGATTAGCAAAAAAAGATTTTAATAATAAATCTCACTTTTTTATAAGAGTGAGATTTTTTTAGTTATTCTAGGGTAAAAGTTAATAAAACATTAATTATAAAAAATGAATAAAAGAACTAAGTTAAATTGATGTTTTTAAAATTTTAAATATACTTATAAAATTAAGGAGCGTATAAAATTGGAGATGTACCCACTAACAATAGCACAAATGAAATTTATGAAATTAGAAACAAAAATAGAAGGGTCTAGTGTTAATAATATTCCTGGGTTATTAAATTTAGGTACAAAGTTTAATTATGAGCAAATAAATAAAGCCATAAATAAATTAATATTAAATCATGATAATCATAGGATACAAGTGTCAATGAAAAACGAAGAATATAAACAATATATTGTAAAATATGAAGAAATATCATATCCTTATTTAGATTTTTACCAAGATCAACTGAATTTTGATGATTGGTTAGATGAAAAAGCTAATGCAAATCTTTTTGATTTTGATGAAAAATTATATGAATATTATATATTAAAAATGCCCAGTGGTGATTTAGCTTTGTTTACGGTTCAAAATCATTTAATAGCAGATGGGTGGAGTATGACACTATTAATTAATTATTTCATAGATTATTTGATAGGTGGAGTTAACAAATCCGTACCCAATTGCAATTTATCGTTTGTGCATGCTACAGAAGAGGAAGCACAGTATTTTCAATCTAAAAAGTTTGAGAAAGATGAAATTTATTGGAGGAATAAGTTAAATCAGCAAAAGCGACAATCAAATAGTGAATTAATTCATTCAGACCATATACATTGTCAAAGAAGTACGATTAAGTTAACGGCAGAAACAACTAAAAAAATAAATAATTATTGTATGAATAATGATGTTAGTGTTAGTAATTTATTTGCTGGTATTATGTTAGCACTTATTGATAAAGAAACTGTTGATAAAATTAAAAAAATTGGGTTATTAATTCATAATAGAGTAAATAAAAATGAAAAATTAACAACTGGTAATTATACAAAGTTTTTGCCACTTATAATTGATTTAAATGACGATCTGTTTTTAAGTGAATATATAACAAAAGTTAAAAAAGAGTCATTTAAACTTTTAAAACATAGAAGATATCCTATTGATAAAATGTTATCAGAGCTTAAAATTAATTATGACATATTAGATTGTTTAATCTCTTTCCAAACAGTAAATTATAGTTCAGAGTTTATAGAAAATGGTTTTTATGAAAAAAAACTTGAAATTGATACTATAGGCATCCCTTTAGTAATTCAAATTTTCAATAAGAATAGTGAAAGTGGTTATTTATTACATTATGATTATCAAAGTGAAGTACTAAGTGCATATGAAATAGAGCAATTGCATGAAAATATTTTGAAGATGCTTAACGAATTGGTAATAGATACAGAGCAACAATTAGAAGAAAATATCATTTTATAACAATGAAAATGAATATTTAAGCAAAAAAGTACATTGCTTGTATTTTAAAATATTGATAAATTAGAAGAAAAAGGTTGGGAAAACACATGCATTCCTTAAAATTCTTTTTACTAATTTTCATCATCTTTTTTGTATTATCTAGCATTAGTGATGTTCTATTCTTAGGTGGATTTGAATTTATGAATGTGTTATTAAGCACTTCGATATTTGCCGTTATTATGACAGGATTTCAATTTTTTGCTAAAAATCTATCTAAAGATAAATCACATTAGTAAACAATACATAATGAAAGGAAATTTTTTAATATGAACGATAAAAAGCAACAAACCAAATGGGTTTTAGTAGTTTTATGTTGTATTGTTTACAGTGTGACAAATTTATATGAACATTTTAACTTATGGTTTCTTATGTTACTTGCTATCGTGGCAGGTACATTAATTCATTATTTAGTCGACTTTATTTTTATTTTGATCAATAAATTCCCAAGCTTTAAATCAAAATAATCCAACATAGCACAATTTCAAAAATTATTTCCTGGAAAATACTGAAATAAAAAACTCTTCAAACTGTTTAACAAGTTTGAAGAGTTTTTTTGAATATCTATATTTAAGGTGTTTTCAGATAAAACTTCTATTTGCCTACAAATTAATGAGAAAATATTACTGTTTAAATTGCATTGGGTGTTAATACACATAATTATTCACCAAATTTCTTAAAACTTCATAAAACATTGTATTAATTATGTAAGCGAATACAAATACAATGTAATAAAACAATATCTTAATAGGAGGATGAAAAATGTCTAATTGGTTGGATATAGATAATAGTGTTGTAGTTATTACAGGTGGTAGTTCAGGTATAGGAAGTGTTATTGTTGAAACATTATTAGCTAATGGCGCAATAGTTTATAATGTGGATTTAAAAAATGGTGAGGAAAATCACGGAAATTATCATTTTTTTGAAGTAGACGTAACTGATAAACATAGAGTGCAAGAAGTTGTTTCATTGATATTTAATCAAGAACAAAAGATAGATGTCTTAATTAATAATGCGGGTGTTAATTTACCAAGAGTATTGGCTGATACGCAAGATACTCATCCAGAATATGAAATTAACGAGCGTGATTTGGATTTCATGTTCAATGTGAATTTAAAAGGACCTATTTGGTTTAGTCAAGCGGTAGCAAAATATTTCATTAAACAACGGAAGGGTAAGATAATCAATATTTCGAGTGAGGCTGGGCAAGAGGGGTCAGAGGGCCAAAGTTTATATTCAGCCACTAAAGCTGCACTCATCGGTTTGACGAGGAGTTGGGCAAAAGAACTTGGCAAATATAACATTAATGTTACTGCAATTGCTCCAGGTATTATAGAAGAAACTGGACTACGTACTCCAGAATATGAAAGTGCATTAGCTTATAGTAGAAATATTACGGTTGATCAACTGAATGGGGATTATTCTAAATCCATACCTTTAAAAAGAGTAGGAAAGTTAGATGAAATAGCAGATTTGGTATGTTATTTAAGTTCTAATAAATCTAGTTACATTACTGGGACTACTATTAATATTTCAGGAGGTAAGTCACGAGGATAATCCCATAAGGTTAGGGGAGTATAATGAAGCTTAATAAAAAACATACACAGATAATTAAAATATTACTCGACTCACATACTTCGATTGAAAAATTATCATTTTTAGTAAATGTTAGTGAAAAAACGTTAATTAATTATGTTAAACAAATAAATGATTATTTTGATGAAACGATTTTTATTTCTAAGCAGTACCACAACTTAATGATTCATATTGAAGATAATAATCGTTTTCTTGAATTAATGAATACGCTAACTGAATCAACTCAAAGTGATTCAATTAACAAAATGGAGAACATATTCTTCCAAATTTTACATCAAAATGTAGTTACTATTGATGATTTAGCTGAATTTAATTTTATGAGTAAAACAAGCATCAATAATATGCTAAAAGAGATGAAACATGAACTTACTAAATATAATGTTTCGATTATTGGTAAGCCAAATGTAGGTTTATATGTCGATGGTAGAGAATATGATATTAGAAAATTAATAATTGAATATTTCAATAATCAATATAGTAATAAAGATATAGATAGCGAATTACTTGTACAGTTAGAAAGTCTTAAAGTGCAACTGAAATTAGATGAACAATCTTATAAGCGATTGAAACTAGCAATCAAAGTTACCATTGAACGGTTAGAAATGGGAGACAAGATAGATGATGATATAAGTATTGATAATAATGTGTATAGTTCAATTGATTATAAAAATATAGCATTTGTAAAATCTTATTTGAACCAGACTTATAAAGATATTGATGCAAATAAAGAAATGCTCCTAATTGTTATCACTTTACTTGGACGACGAGCATCTATATTAAATGAATTAATCACTTCATCTGAAGCTACAATTATACAAGAGATTATTGACGGAACAATTCGAGATGTATATGAATATTATGGGATTGAGTTAGATAATAAATTATTTACGAAAGATATTCGCTTGCACATTAAGTATTTAATAAATCGCATAGTATTTAATATGAATATCAATGATGAGAGTGTAAGCAATATGAATGAAAGATTCCCTTTTGCTTTTGAGTTGTCAAAAATATTGGGTGAAAATATAACCAAGCATATTCAAATTCAAGTCTCCGAAGAAGAGTTAAGTTATCTTACTATTTATTTTAGTATTTATCTTGAAAAAATAGAAAAAGAAGTGAAATCCATATCAAAAGTTGCTATTATTACTGATTTTGGCCTAAGTATTCAAAAATTATTACAAAACAATATAATGAAAATTTTTGGCCCGAATGTAGAGATTGTTATTATTGAACAATCAAATTTTGATGAATCTTCAGTAAATAACTATGAAATCATAATTTCAACTATACGACTCAATAGATTGTTTAACAAAATCATTTATTTAGAAAATGTTTTTGATGAACAGAAACTAAAATTAAAAATTGAACAATTTTTAATTTATAAAGACTTAAATCATAAAAATGTTTTTAATAAGAGTGTCATTGTAGATCTAATTAATTCTGAAGATTTTGAACATTTTGATAATAACAACTCTTATATATCATTAATAGAAATTTTAGCAGATGAATTAGTGAGTGAAGGTAAGGTAGAAAATGATTTTAAACAACGTTTATTGATAAGAGAATCTGATAAATCAACGGCAGATAAATATTTAGGTTTCCCTCATGCATCTCATATAGGGACAACGATAAATATTAAAGTTGCAATTTTAGATGAAGGATGTAGAGATTTGCCTGATTTAAAAATAATTATACTAATTGCTACTCCAGATGAAATGGTTAATGAAACACTACTGATTCGAGTTTATGAAGAAGTATTAGCAATTTCTAATAATGCATATTTAATAAGTAAATTCTCTGAAAAAACCACGTTTCAAGACTTTATACAATTATTAAATCAAGAAATGAAGGGATAAAATGTTCATATTATTACTAATTATTTTAGCTGCAGCAGGTTTTGTCATACAACATTTATTAGGCTGGTTACAAATTAAGAATTTTACTAAGCATTATATAGAGCTGCGACGTAAAGGTAAGGTGGCAATTGGAAGAAGACCCGCAATTTTCAAATCAGGGACATTAGTCTTACTACAATTAAATGGGAAAAATGAGATTGAAGAAGCGCGATTTATGCAAGGTGTTACAGTTTTTAGCAAGTTCAAGCCATTAGCTGGATTAAAGGGATTGAAAATAAACAAAATCACAGATCAAGAAATTAGTAATTATAATAAGCTGCTGATAAAAGCAATACTAGATGCTCAACATACATTTAATGTAGTCAGTAATGGAGGGGAAATTGAAAAAATTCCATCTCCTATGATGAAAGCGGTCAAAAAAGTGAATAAATTAATTAGAAATGAAAGGGGATTAAAAAATGGATTACATCGTTAAGTTTGCAGAAGGTTTTATAAAATTATTTCAAACTGGTGCCGATACATTCATAGATTGGATGGGGACCATAGTACCATTAGTTTTAATGCTATTAATTGCTATGAATACATTAATACAATTAATAGGTGAAGACAGAATTAATTTAATAGCTCAAAAATCTGCTAAAAATCCACTTATGCGTTATTTAGTATTACCATTTTTAGGTTCATTTATGTTGGCGAATCCAATGGTTCATTCGTTAGGACGATTTATGCCTGAAAAGTATAAGCCGAGTTATTTTGCTGCAGCAGCACAATTTGCTCACACAAGTAACGGGATATTTCCACACATCAATCCAGCTGAACTGTTTGTATTTTTAGGTATAGCCAATGGTATTCAAAAATTAGGATTACCGACAACAGATTTAGCAGTTCGCTATTTATTAGTTGGTTTAGCTATGAATTTTATAGGTGGTTGGGTAACTGATTTAACTACAAGCTTTGTGGAAAAACAACAAAAAGTCAAATTGAGTAAAGAGATAAATTTAGAAGGTTGAGGTGAAAATAATGAAAAAAGTTAAAGTAACTAAAGGCTCTGGAGGCTTTGGTGGTCCATTAACGTTTGGCGTAGAGGGAAATAAGACGAAATTAGTGTATATTACAGGTGGTCATAAACCAGCTATAGTCGATAAAATAGCAGAAATTACAGGGGCAGAACCTGTGAATGGATTTGAAACTTCTGTACCTGAAGATGAAATGATGGCGATTATTATAGATTGTGGTGGTACATTAAGATGCGGTATTTATCCTAAAAAACGTATTCCAACTATAAATATTATGGCAACAGGAAAAAGTGGTCCATTGAGACAATATATTACTGAAGATATCTACGTATCAAATGTAGATGTTAATCAAGTGGTTGAACTTGGTGAAAGCATTCATTCAGAAGTGGATGGTAAGCAGGATGAACCAGTTGCTACTGAACAAAACGATAATCAATATTCAAAGAATAAGAAAATTATGGAGACGCGTGCTGAACAAGAGAACAAATCCATTTTAACTAAAATTGGTTTAGGTGCAGGTAAAGTTATCAATACATTTTATCAAGCAGCAAGAGATGCTGTAGAAACGATGTTACACACGATTATTCCATTTATGGGATTTGTAGCATTACTTATAGGCATTATTCAAGGATCTGGCATTGGTAAGTTATTCGCTAATGTAATGTCTCCATTAGCTGGTAATATTTGGGGATTGATGGCGATAGGTCTAATTTGTTCGCTTCCTTTTTTAAGTCCTTTGCTAGGACCAGGAGGGGTCATCGGCCAAGTATTAGGCACATTGATTGGAGTCGAAATTGGGAAAGGGAATATTCCACCTCATTTAGCATTACCAGCATTATTTGCAATTAATACACAAAATGCTGCTGATTTTATTCCTGTTGGTTTAGGATTGGCAGAGGCTGAAACAAGAACAATTGAAGTTGGTGTTCCTTCTGTATTGTATTCAAGATTTTTAAATGGTGTCCCCCGTGTGTTTGTAGCATGGCTTGCTAGTTTTGGATTATACAAATAAAAAAAGAGGAGATTTACTATGTATAAAACTATTGTGAAAGATGTAGGCAGTGAGGCAAGTGCATTTGTCGAAGAAGGAATGATCATTTTGTTTGGTGATAATGCACCTGATGAGTTAATTGATTATTGTTATATCATTGATATTAATAGCATTGAAGGAGAAATAACAGAGTCTCAAAAATTATTGATTGGTGAAAAATTATTTGAAATTACTAAGGTTGGTGCTTCTGTTCAAAAGAATTTAGCAGAGTTAGGTCACATTACCTTAAAGTTTGACGGTAGTCACGAAGCTGAACAATCTGGAACATTATATTTAGAAGAGGCGGAAGTCCCTAATATTGAAATTGGAACAGAATTAAAGATAGTGTAACTTTACGCTAGCTACGTTAAAAGGCCATTGAATGACTTTGTCACTCAAAGGCTTTTTCTTAATGTCTATTATTTTATTGGATTCATGCCATTTTTCCAGGTGCTGTATTGTAATGTTCCACCTTGATCTTTAAACTTCAAATTGTTCACACCGCGTTCAAAAGGAGCTGCGGATTGCACGTTAATATCTGGGTTTATGTCTAATAAATCGGCGTACCATTGTGCCCATATGTTACCTGGTACTGGCTCATCATCAGCTACATTATAAGTGCCTGACTCAAAGTTTAAGGCTTGAATGGCTGCTTCTACAGCATCATCTATGTGTATAAAAGATTGAATACCGTTCGTAATCGTAACATGACCATTCATGAATTGATTGTATATCATGCCATTTTTACCGTACCAAGTTCCTGGGCCGTAGAGTAGGCCATAACGTAAGATAACGTGGTTGTCGATACGTTTTGTTTCTTGTTCTAATCCTTTAACGCCATTAACTGTCACTTGGCGTTCGCCTGTGGATTGATAGTCGAGTGGTGTTGCTTCTGTGGCTAAATCATCACCTGCTTCATAAGCAAAGGCAATGCTTTGCGATTGTATTTGTCTGACATTGTATTTAATTGCAGTATCTACAAGATTTTTTGTTCCTTCTATTCTGACTTTTGTATTAGCGGACATATCAACTTGCTTTAAATCTGTAATTTCATGCATGATAATGTCTGGTTTGAAATCAGCAATTACAGTATCTATAGTATCGATTTCAAGTATATTTCCAATGTACGCTTGGACTCCGATATTGTTCAACTTTACTTTGCCATGTTGTGAAGTTGTCAATCCAGCTACATCATAGCCTTCGTCTAGTAAACGTTTCGTTAATTTCATGCCTATTAGACCTGTTGCTCCTGTTACAAGTATTTTTGTCAATGTCTGTCACCTCTATAATAATTATTAGTTCAATGTTAATTATATTTTCTAATGGGTTCAGGATAAGACACCATTGAAGTGATAGTTTAAATTAATTTAAAAATCTTAATTTAGGTTCCGCTTATCTGAACATTTCCTTTAAGTTGCTTATACTCTGATTTCGTTCTTTTAACACTGTTCATGCCTATCACATATATCCTTCATTTTATTCTTTTTTCTGCTTCAGTTAGTAATCTAATAGGACCATTGGAATTAAGGGTGATTAACCTCTCTGCCATTGTATTGGGCGATTCTTGTAGTTGACGATTGATCCACCCTTGTATCATGCCTGTGTAAGCAGATGCAATATATTCAGCAACGACATTTTTATCAAGTGCCATATGATTGGCGACACCTGTATCTTCAAAAAGTTGCATATAACGTACAGTAATGAAATCTTTTAAAGTTATATAAAAATTGGGGTAGCGTTTAAACATGATATGGTAGAAATCGTAATCATGTCTGATGTGGCTAAAAATATTATTAGCAATATAAAATTGTGATTCTTCTATGCTTTGATGTTTTAGGTAAAATTTGTAAGTTTCTCCAAATAGTAGTCCGAAATGACGCTCAATGGTGGCTGTCGTGAGTTGTGATATGGAACGGAAATGTCTATAAAAGGTGGAACGATTAATTTCTGCATGATTGCATAGTGCGCGGACAGTGATTTTTGCTAATGGTAGGTATTCGAGTAGTTCGATAAATGCGTTTTGAATTTTAATTTGTGATTTTTTATTTTTTGGTGTCATATGTTTTCTCACCCTTTATTGCAACATATGTTATATATGTGTTGCTTTTTTACTTTGTACATGATTGTTTTGTTTAGCAAATCGTTTTTATAATGTATTTATACAGTAATTTAAACGTTTGTATTTGTAAATTATTTAAAATGAGTTGCTATATTTGTAACAAGTATTAGAGATGGTTAAGTATTTTAAATGTTAAAAAATAAACGAAGCAAGTGTAAGTATCAGGAGGAATGAATGATGATTAATAATGCTAATGAGTTAAAGGCGCATCTTTTGCAACAAAATAAAAATCGATTGCAAAGTGATCAATTTGATATGCATGCTGCGTTGGAAGATATTTTAAATTCAGTTGGTTATTCAACTGCTGATAGTGGTGGCAAGGTTACGTTTTATGGTAAGGACCCAGTTATGCCTAGTACGTTAAGGTTAGCGTCGTTAGCTGGATTAGGGTTAGCAGCTAAATCGGTGGCATTAGCACATTTATGGCAAGTCAGAGGTGGCAAAGGTCAAGATATTCACATAGATATTCGTAAGGCAGTGAAACGTCTGTCACCCTTCTATGAAAGAAAATGGGAAACTTTGAATGGTTTTCCTGCAAAGGGGCAAGAGGATCCTCATACACCATTTCGCTTTGATTTTTACCAAACTAAAGATAAGCGCTGGGTAATGCCACTAAACCCATATCCTAATGCTAAGGCACATGTGTTGGAACTATTAAATTGTCGTTCAACGAAAGAGGCTGTTGCAGAAGCTATTAAGGGTTGGAATGGTCAGGATTTAGAAATTGCAGGTGCTGAAAAAGGTGTCGTTATGCCAATGGTACGTTCGCTTGAAGAATTTGTAGAAGAGGAACAATTTCAACATATTGCGGAGACGGAATTAATCGAAATTAAAAAAATAGCTGATTCTAAGCCGGAAGCATTTTCAGAGGAACCCGAACAACCTTTAAGTGGTGTGAGGGCGCTTGGAATGGGACACGTCATCGCAGGTGCTGGATTAGGAAGAGGATTAGCCTTGCATGGTGCAGATGTATTAAATGTGTGGCGACCGTCAGAATTAGAAGTTGAAACAATGTATCTCACTTCTAATGTTGGTATGCGTTCAACATATTTGGATATAGATCATAATCAAGAACATAGAAGTCGATTTGATGCATTACTTCAAGGTGCAGATATATTCTTTATAAATAAAAGATATGGCTTTATGGAAAAGTATAGTCTGACGCCAAATGACTTAGCCCAAAAAAGACCCGGTATCATTCATGCATCGGTTAATTTACACGGGCATACGGGACCTTGGAAGAATCGTAACGGCTTTGATCAAACTGCCGGCAGTGTGACGGGAGTCATGACACTTGAAGGTTCAGTTGATAAACCGAAATTACCACCTATCGTTGTGGTTAATGATTATGTCATCTCGTGGTTGTTAGAGTTAGGAGTTATTAAAGCTTTAGAACGTCGAGCTAAGGAAGGTGGTAGCTATAGTGTGAGTGTATCTTTAAGTAAAGTATCAGCTTATTTAATGTCGTTAGGTATCTTTGATAAAGACTACGCAAAAACCATGTCGAATAGTAACGAAGAACATCAAATCGTCGCACCAGATCAATTTGAAGCGGAGACCCCTTTAGGAACGTATAAAGGCGTGACAGACCAAGTTTATATGTCAGAAACACCAGGGGAATATGACACCGTCTTGATGGTTCGAGGCTCTGATAAACCTCGGTGGAAAGCTTGATTCAAAGTTAAATTAAACTGAAAATCATATTCCAAATAATTTTAAGTCGTCTAACTAAGTAAATCTTACTAGTTAGGCGCTTTTTTTTATTATGAAAGAGTCAGTACGTCTGGTTAAGTGAATTTCGCAAGTTGAGCTTATTTTTTATTGTGGAAAGAATACATATAAAGTGTAAAGATTATAAAAATAATTGACTGAAAGCGCTATCAGTATTACTATAATTATTAAATATTGGTTATGTTTTAGTGTAATTTTGGATTTTATCACCAAAAACAAGGGGTGTTTTCATGAAAAAATCAGAATGTGACATAAAACGACGCAAAATGAAAAGGATTACATTGATTGCGACGTTTGGTGGATTGCTATTTGGGTTTGATACAGGGGTTATTAATGGTGCTTTACCGTATATGTCTTTATCGAATCAGTTAGATTTATCACCTGCTACTGAAGGTTTGGTATCGAGTTCGCTTGTATTTGGAGCTGCATTTGGTGCAATTACAGGTGGAAGGTTATCCGATACTTTAGGAAGAAAGAAAATGATTATGGTATTAGCAATTATTTTCTTTTTTGCAACGTTAGGTTGTGGGTTATCACCTAATGTATTCTCGATGGTTATTTTTAGATTGATATTAGGTTTAGCTGTCGGTGGCGCTTCAGTAATCGTACCGACTTTCCTTTCTGAAATGTCTTCTAAAGAGGATCGAGGAAGAATGGTCACACAAAATGAATTGATGATTGTTTCTGGTCAGTTGATGGCTTATGTTATCAATGGTGTTTTAGGAAATTTAGTAGATAATCCAGGTATTTGGAGAGTGATGTTATTAGTTGCTACATTACCAGCGGTTATCTTGTGGTTTGGTATGCTGCGTGTACCTGAAAGTCCGAGATGGCACGCGAGTAAGAGTAAATATTGGCCAGCTTATACGATTTTAAGAACACTAAGAGATGAACAGACGGCAGCAGAAGAAATAAAAGAAATTAAAACAGTGATAGATAAAGAGAAATTAATTAAAGGGAAGTCGAAAAATGAATTTACTAAACCATGGATTCGTAAGATTTTGTTAATTGGTATAGGTTTAGGTGTTGTACAACAAATCACGGGTGTTAACTCTATTATGTATTACGGTACTGAAATACTGCGTAATGCAGGCTTTGGTACGAAGGCAGCTCTAGTTGGAAATATTGCGAATGGTGTGATATCGGTTATAGCAACGTTTGTTGGTATTTGGCTATTAGGCAAGATTGGTAGACGAACGATGTTAATTACGGGTCAATTAGGTATTGTAGCAACATTGATATTGTTAAGTATTGTTCCATTATTTTTAAAGGGAACAGTCGTATTACCATTTATTATATTGTTATTAACGGTAACATTTTTAGCGTTTCAACAAGGGTGTGTATCACCAGTCACTTGGCTAATGTTATCTGAAATATTCCCATTAAAGGTTAGAGGATTAGGAATGGGAGCGAGTGTGTTCTTTTGTTGGATGACGAATTTCTTAGTAAGTTTGTTGTTCCCTATCTTACTGGGACATTTAGGTTTAGCATCCACGTTTACGATATTCGTAGTCTTGAATTTAGTAGCAGTTATATTCGTTAAAAAATTCTTGCCGGAAACGAAGGATAAATCACTAGAAGAAATTGAAGAATACTTTAAAGCAACGGTAAAAAAGGACGAAGTAATTGGAAAGAACGTGGTTAAGGAAGCGAAATAATTTATAAATTAAAGTAATTATGATTGACTGAAAGCGGTAACAAATATATGATGGTCATAAGTTGATTAAGTTTTGGTATCTTTGAATAGGTTAAGAGAGGGTGGTTTTATGGCAAAGAAAATAAGATTAACAACAGGTCAAGCGGTAGTGAAGTTTTTAAAACAGCAGTATATCAGTGTTGATGGTGAAGAATCACCATTTGTAGAAGGGGTACTCGATATATTTGGGCATGGCAATGTCGTGGGTATTGGTCAAGCTTTGGAGGAAAGTCCAGGTGACTTAAACATTATTCAAGGTAAAAATGAACAAGGTATGGCGCATGCAGCGATTGCATTTGCGAAACAACGTTTACGTCGCCAAATCTATGCAGTAACCACTTCAGTTGGACCAGGATCTGCCAATTTAACAGCTGCAGCAGGAACAGCACTCGCAAATAATATTCCTGTATTGCTGTTACCAAGTGATACCTTTGCAACGAGACAACCTGATCCAGTGTTACAACAAGTTGAACATGAATCGAATTTAACAACAACTACTAACGACGCACTTAAAGCTGTATCTCGTTATTGGGATAGAGTTACTCGTCCAGAACAATTAATGTCTAGCTTAATAAGAGCATTTGAGGTATTGACGAACCCAGCTCAGGCAGGACCAGCTACGGTATGTATTTCACAAGATGTGCAAGGTGAAGCCTTTGACTTTGATGAGTCTTTCTTTGAGAAACGTGTACATTATATTGATCGTCCAGAACCGGTAGCAAGAGAAATAGATTTAATGATTGAAACAATTAAAAATAGTGAAAAGCCAATCATACTTGTTGGTGGTGGTGCGAAATATTCAGGTGCACGCGCTGAATTAATTGAAATTTCAGATAAATATAATATTCCATTAGTTGAAACACAAGCAGGTAAATCAACAGTAGAAGCAACGTTTAAGCATAATTTAGGTGGCATGGGAATTACTGGTACATTGGCTGCAAACAAAGTAGCATATGCGGCTGACCTAGTCATTGGTATTGGTACACGTTATACAGATTTTGCGACTTCTTCTAAGACTGCGTTTGATTTTGATAAGACTAAGTTTTTAAATATAAATGTTAATCGCATGCAAGCTTATAAATTAGATGCAGTACAAGTTGTTGCTGATGCAAAAGTTACATTGCAACACCTCTTGAACCGGCTTGGAGATGACTATCAAACGGGTTATGGTGAATCGATAAATGAGGTTAAGACTGAGTGGCTGAATGAACGTTCGCGCTTGAGTCAAATTCAATTTAATCGTGAGCATTTTGATCCGGAGATTAAGGAACAATTTGATCAAAATATCTTAAATGAGTATGCAGATGCGTTAGGTACAGAATTAACACAAAGTTCAGTTGTCTTGAAGTTAAACGAAGTGGTATCACCTGACAGTAATGTCATCACATCTGCGGGGTCTCTTCCGGGGGACTTACAGAGATTATGGAATGCTTCTGTACCGAACACTTACCATGTTGAATATGGTTATTCTTGTATGGGATACGAAATATCTGGTGCACTTGGTGTCAGATTAGCAGAACCAGAGCATGAAGTATATTCGTTCGTAGGTGACGGTAGTTTCTTAATGTTACATTCTGAATTTATAACATCACTACAATATAACAAGAAGATTAATCTATTGTTATTTGATAACTCTGGATACGGTTGTATCAATAATTTACAAATGGAAAACGGAGTGAATAGTTATCACACTGAATTCCGAACAGCAAATAATGAAATTCTGAATATTGATTATGCCAAAGTAGCTGAGGGTTATGGAGCTAAGGTTTATAAAGTGTATTCATTAGAGGAGTTAGAAGCTGCTATTAAAGATGCTGAACAACAAGACATTAGTACGTTAATTGAGATTAAAGTATTACCAAAAACAATGACGGACGGTTATGAGAGTTGGTGGCATGTTGGTGTTCCGGAGGTTTCTAATTCTGAAAAAACACAAGCTGCTTTTGATTTAAAAGCGGGAAAGCTAGCACAAGGTAAACAATATTAAACAAGGGGCGTGTAATAATATGAAATTAGCATTAGATCCAGCAATGTATACAGATTTATCAATGAAGGAAGTTATCGATAAGGCAGCTAGGCTTGGTTATGATTATATTGAATTGTCTCCAAGAGAAGACTTTATTCCTTTTTATAAGTATCCAAAAGTGGATAAAGCAATGATTAAAAATGTAAAAAAATGGTGTAGTGATGCGGGGGTCCAATTGTCTTCGATATTACCTGTAATGGCGTGGTCAGGGCCTGATGAAGAGCAACGACAAGGTGCAGTACGTAATTGGAAACGTGCGATTGAAATTGCGAGTGATTTGAACGTGGATGTGATGAATACAGAATTTAATGGTAGTAAATATGAACAACAAAGATGTGAAGAGAAGTTTATCAAATCAATGGATGAATTATTGCCGATTTTTGAAAAGGAAGGTATGAAATTAAATTTACAAGCGCATCCCTATGACTTTATAGAGCGTAATGATGAAGCATTGCGCATGATTCGTGGTTTGGATAGAGAGTGGATTAACTTAGTGTTCTCGACTGCGCATACATTCTTCCATGATGATGGTATAGGCGATATTGAAACAATGTTCGATGATGCGGGCGACAAGTTACAACATGTATTGTTCTCTGATACATTTAACCACACAGCTGCGAATGGATTACGTTATATTGTGAATCCACCAGGAGCGGAAGTAACTGTGCACCAACATTTGAATATTGGTGAAGGTGAAGTGGACTTTGAAACGATATTTAGAAAGTTAAAAGAAATGAAATTTGATGGTATTGCTACAAATTCTGTATTTGCTTGGGTTGATAGAGCGGATGAATCTGCACAATTTATGTTGGAGCGATTGAAGAAGGAGTTATTTTAAGTCTAGATAATGGATGAGGTGTGCTATGAAATTAGGATATAATGTGGCTACTACAAAGGAAAATGCAACATTGCAACAGGAATTAGAATTATGTGATAAACATGGTTATGACTTTATTGAAATACAAATGGATAAGATGCCGGAGTATTTAGAAACACATACGCTTGAAGATATGAAAGCATTTTTCGATACACATCATATTAAGCCGTTAAGTCTCAATGCATTGCAGTTCTTTAATAATAGAAATGATGCGGATTATAGAGCTGTCTTAGATGAATTTAAAGAATGGCTAGAAATTGCGCATTATCTAGGGGCAAAATATATCGTTCTCGTGCCATTGGTTACAGAAACTAAAATACTCAATAAGGCGATTCATGATAGTTGTGTTAAGGTTATGACAGAATTTGCAACGTTAGCCGAAGCATATCATATTAAGATTGCGTTAGAGTTTTTAGGGGCACCATATGCAACGGTTAACACATTCCAACAAGCGTATGATATCGTCGAGGACGTGGCGAAACCGAATGTAGGATTGGTATTAGATTTCTTTCATTTTCATGCAATGGGATCTAATTTAGCAGATTTGCGCAAGGCTAAGGCAGAAAATATATTTTTGTTACATATTAATGATGTAGATGACTACCCGATTGGTATATTAACGGATGAAGATAGATGTTTCCCAGGTCGTGGTGTCATTGATATTAAAGGTATATTTAATACACTTCGTGAGATTGGCTTTCAAGGTGAGTTTATTTCGATTGAGCTCTTTCGTCCGGAATATTATCGATTGCCAGCTGAAGATGTCATTGTGAAATCTAAGGAAACGGTTAAGGAAAGTGTGCAACCGTTCTATCCAATTTAATTTAAAATTTAAACTGTAATCAGGTTGAGACAGTATGTGGTTTGTGATCTTTACAATCTTTATGTTAAAGAGCTCATGCTAACGATCGTCTCAACCTTTTTGTGTCATAATGTGCGCATTATTAAGCTAAATTACTAAAGCTGAAGATGAATTACAGACTGATAGCGTTCTTAAGGGGCCTATATAAGCGAGATTGTTATTATGGCATGTACGAGTTAAGTTAAGTCCAGTTAAGCAAAATTGCAACATTGTAAGTAATACATAGTTAAATCTAAGTAAATTATTTGTAGCGTTATGATCATGTATCGATACGTATGACGTTGAATTTAGTCACAGTTGCAACCGTTGATCGGTCGGTGAACCAAAAGAGGTAACACCTGAATGAACAGGTGTTACCTCTAATGTTAATATTGATGAACTTTTGTATAAATGGTTATGTTTCAATTGTGACATTTGCAGATTTAAGAAAATCTACAAATTCTTGAGACGGTGTCTTGTCGGTAATTAATGTGTCGAGTTCTGCGCATTCCATAAATGTAAGAAGTGTAGAACGGCCCATTTTTGTGTGATCCGCCAGTGCATAAACATACTTTGAACGAGAGACGATTAATTTTTTAATAATATTTTCTTCTAATTCGGCATTTGAGAGGCCGTTTTTTATATCGACACCTGTCGCGGCCATAAATGCTTTGTCGATGTTGAATTTTTCAATAAGATTATTTGATTCGATACCGATAAATGAACGCGTACGGAATTTAAATTGTTCACCGATAATAAATAGTGACACATTTTTAAAGACGGAAGCTTTATTAATAATGTCTAAACTATTTGAGATAATAGTAAAAGGTAGTTCTGTATCGACGTAATCTAAAATATGGACTGTTGTAGTCCCAGTATCAAGATATACGACATCATGTGCCTTTATACGTTTGGCTGCCTTTTTGGCAATGTGAATTTTCTCTTCATAGTGTTCAATATTTCGCTTCGAGTAGTCGACAGCTTGTGTAATAGAACTATCAACCGCCTTCACACCACCGTAAACCTTTTTAACTTTATTCATATCGGCTAATACTGTGATATCGCGACGTATTGTATTAATTGAAACGTTGAAGTAATCACTTAATTCATCAATAGACGCAGCTTGATTTTCGTTAATATAGGATTCAATCGCGTGTATCCTTTTCGTTTTCATATTTGTTACCCCCAATAATTTATATAATACACAACATTTCTTTATTACTCAACACTTAATAAAAAAATGACAAAAAGTTGACAATAATCACTCCTTTTTATAAAATAACCAATAAGTAATCAATATTTAACCAAAATTATACTAAAAAATGGAAGCGTTTTCCAAGGAGGAGGAACAAGAAATGGCAGAAATCTTAAAAAATTATATTAATGGTGAATGGGTGAATTCAAAATCACAGGAAACAATTGAAGTTTATAACCCGGCAACAAAGGAAGTTATCGCAGAAGTACCATTATCAACTAGAGCAGAATTAGACGAAGTGGCAGAAATTGCTCAAAGTGCATTTGAAGAGTGGAGTCAGGTTGCAGTTCCAAAAAGAGCACGCTTATTATTCAACTTACAACAAATTTTACAAGAAAATAAACAAGAGTTAGCAGAAATTATTACGAAAGAAAATGGTAAAAGTGTTGGCGAAGCCTTAGGCGAGGTGCAACGCGGTATTGAAAATGTAGAATTTGCTGCAGGCGCACCATCACTAATGATGGGAGATTCCTTATCAAGTATTGCTACAAATATTGAAGGTACAAGTTATCGATATCCTGTTGGCGTTGTAGGCGGTATCACACCTTTCAATTTCCCGATGATGGTACCTTGTTGGATGTTCCCAATGGCAATTGCGCTAGGTAACACATTTATTATTAAACCTTCAGAGAAAACACCGTTACTTGTAAATAAATTGGCAGAATTGGTTGAGCAAGCTGGGTTCCCTAAAGGTGTATTCAATGTAGTGCATGGTGCACATGATATTGTAAATGGTATTTGTGAAAACGAAAAAATAAAAGCGGTTTCATTTGTAGGCTCTAAACCAGTTGGTGAATATGTATATAAAAAGGCAACAGAAAATTTAAAACGAGCTCAGTGTTTAACAGGTGCTAAAAATCATACGATTATCTTAAATGATGCCAACATTGATTCAGCTGTGAAAGACGTTATCGGTGCAGCCTTTGGCTCGGCTGGCGAGCGTTGTATGGCAGCAGCGGTAGTTGCGGTTCAAGAGGGTGTATATGATGAATTTAAAGAAAAATTAGTACAAGCAGCTAAGGATATTGTCATCGGTAATGGTTTAGAAGATAACGTATTCTTAGGTCCAGTTATCAGAGAAGAGAATAAAGAACGCACATTAAACTATGTAGATCAAGGTGTTGAAGAAGGTGCGACGCTTGTATTAGATGGTCGTGAAGATAATAAAGATGAAGGTTACTTTGTTAAGCCAACTATTTTTGAAGATGTCACAACAGATATGAAGTTGTGGCAAGATGAAATATTTGCACCTGTATTATCGTTAGTAAAAGTAACAGATCTTAAAGAAGGTATTGCGTTAGCTAATAAATCAGAATTTGCTAATGGCGCTTGCTTATTTACAGATAGTGCTTCATCTATAAGATACTTTAGAGAATTCATCGATGCCGGCATGTTAGGTATTAACCTTGGTGTGCCAGCTCCAATGGCAGTATTCCCATTCTCTGGTTGGAAATCATCGTTCTTTGGCTCATTACATGCGAATGGTAAAGATAGTATTGATTTCTTTACACATCGTAAAGTAGTAACAGCTCGTCACGGCGAACCTCAATATTAAGGAGTGTATAGAGATATGGCTGAATTATTAAAGAAACCCGTACACCATCCATTGGCAGAGGGTGTTGAAATAATACAAGACTTTAAACCATCAGATGTAGATTTAGAATATACCGGTATTAAAGTGATTGACCTTAAAGCCGCAGCAACATTTAGTGAGTCGACAAATGACTATGAAGCTTGTGTTGTTGCCTTGACGGGGCAAATTGATGTTTCAGATGGCAGCGATAAATATGAAGGTTTAGGTACGAGAGATTCAGTATTTGAAAAGGTCCCTACAGATAGTATTTATATATCTAAAGCACATGAAATCGTGATTACAGCACAGAGAGATGCACGTGTTGTCATTTGTTATTCACCTTGTGAACAGGAACGTGCAACACAACTTATTCCGGCAGCAGAAAATGCTGTCGAAGATAGAGGTAAATATTCTAATAAGCGACATGTGCATAATATATTGCCTGATTCACATACTGCTAGTGAAAAGCTATTAGTCGTAGAAGTGTATACAGATCAAGGAAACTGGTCTAGTTATCCACCACATAAGCATGATGTAGATAATCTGCCACATGAGTCATTTCTTGAAGAAATCTATTACCATGAAATGGATCCACCACAGGGGTTTGTCTTTCAACGTGTTTATACAGACGATAAATCTTTAGACGAAACAATGGCTGTTGAACATAGTGATGTAGTCATCGTCCCTAAGGGATATCACCCAGTTGCAGTTCCAGACGGTTACAATGGTTATTATTTAAATGTAATGGCAGGTCCTCAAAAGGTATGGAAGTTCCATAATCAAAAAGATCATGAATGGATTATA
Organism: Staphylococcus sp. 231237_7MaSpsaltlick; assembly: GCF_043107035.1. Taxonomy (NCBI): domain Bacteria; kingdom Bacillati; phylum Bacillota; class Bacilli; order Caryophanales; family Staphylococcaceae; genus Staphylococcus; species Staphylococcus sp. 231237_7MaSpsaltlick. Next base: position 222,534 of record NZ_JBICNX010000006.1, on the reverse strand, counting down.
GATAGAAAGTAGGGATAGGAATGGCAAATCAGAAAGATATCGTAGCGATTGGTAGAGCAGCAATTGATTTAAACGCAGTAGAGATCAATAGACCGATGGAAGAGACAGAAACATTTCGCAAATATGTCGGTGGTTCTCCGGTGAATATCAGTATTGGAGCATCTAAATTAGGTTTGAATGTAGGATTAATTGCTAATGTTTCGGATGATCAACATGGCCGTTATATCACAGATTATTTAAATCAATTAGGTGTAGATACATCCCAAATCCATGTTGATGAACATGGTCACAAGACAGGTCTTACCTTTACAGAAATAAAAAGTCCTACTGAATCTAATATTCTGATGTATCGAGAAGAAGTAGCCGATTTATACTTAGCACCTGAGCATGTTGATGCAGCGTATATTAAAGAAAGTAAATATTTGCTGATTTCAGGTACAGCGTTGGCTCAATCTCCTTCTAGAGAAGCGGTATTAAAAGCGTTGTCTATTGCTAAAGCGAATAATGTAAAGGTTGTCTTTGAAATAGATTATCGTCCTTACACGTGGAAGAGTTTAGAAGAAACTTCAATTTATTATGAATTGGTTGCACAACAAGCTGACATTGTTATTGGTACCCGAGATGAATACGATATGATTCACCGTTACGTTAATGAAACAGATGAATCAATTAGTCAAATTTTGTTTAGTTATCAACCAGAACTTGTCATTGTTAAACACGGTGTCCAAGGTTCTAAAGCTTATACCAAAGATGGTGCGTATTATGAAGGTAAAGCATTTAAGGCACAAGTCATTAAAACATTTGGTGCTGGTGATTCATATGCTGCAGCTTTCTTATATGCATTGGTTAAAGGTAAAGCTATTGATGAAGCATTAAAATATGGTGCAGCTTCTGCCGCTATTGTGGTAAGCAGCCATAGTTCATCGGAAGCAATGCCGACAAGTGAAAAGTTAGAAAGTTTTATCGAAGCGCAAGAGAATCAAACAATTTAGTATCAAATGTAAGCGATTTCTTAAAAGGCGGATGATGTTATGACTGAAAATATACGTTTTGGATGTGCACCAATTGCATGGACGAATGATGACTTGCCTGAGTTAGGTAAGGAAAATACCTTTGAACAATGTATTAGTGAAATGGCATTAGCTGGATATGAAGGGACAGAAATTGGTAACAAGTATCCTAAAGTAGCCAGTCAATTGCTGGATTATTTAAAGCCTAGAAACTTGAGTGTTGCGAGTGCGTGGTTGAGTTTATTTTTAACGACAAAGCCATATGAAGAAACAGAAAGTGCGTTTATCAACCACAGAGATTTCTTATATGAATTAGGTGCAAAGGTCATTGTTGTTTGTGAACAAGGTAAGAGCATTCAACAACGAGAAGATATGTCAGTTTTCACGGAAAAACCGCACTTTACAGATGAAGAATGGTTAAAGCTCACGCAAGGGTTAGAGCATCTTGGTAGGTTGGCGCGCGAGAAAGATATGAGAATTGTATATCACCATCATATGGGGACAGGGGTTCAAACAACTGCTGAAATTCAACGTTTAATGGATAACACGGACCCTGAAACAGTCTCATTATTATTTGATACTGGTCATTTAGCATTATCAGGTGAACTGCCATTAGCTGTGTTCGAACAATATAAATCAAGAATTCACCATATCCATTTCAAGGATATTCGTCCGGATGTGCAACAAAGAGCACAGATACAAGACAGTAGCTTTCTTGACAGTATCAAGCAAGGTATATTTACAGTGCCGGGCGATGGTTATATTGACTTTGAACCCATACTACAAGCAATAGAAGCTGCTGATTATAAAGGATGGATTGTTGTAGAAGCAGAACAAGATCCTGCTAAAGCCAACCCCTTTATTTATGCAAAAAATGCGAAAAATTATTTGAATCAAATACAACGTAAGCAAGAGAAAAAATATATTTCGTAAAGGGGGAATTCTTTGGAAAAACATATGATTCGTTATGCGAAGTCACAAGGATTTGCAATTCCACAAATGAATATCAACGGCTTAATTTGGATTGAAGGTGTCTTGCAAGCTGCAGAAAATATGCAATCTCCAATTATTATCGGCACGACGGATAAGAATATTGCCTATCTTGGTGGCTACAAATTTATCTTACAGACGATAAAAAATAAAATTACAGCGATGGGTATAACGGTCCCTGTATCGATTCATTTAGATCATGGTTTAACGGTAGAGGGCTGTAAGCAAGCAGTTGATGCAGGCTATGATTCTGTTATGTTTGATGGTTCAAAGTTACCGATTGAAGAGAATATTAGGCAAACGAAGGAAGTTGTCGAATATGCGCATGCCCATGGTGTCATTGTGGAAGGTGAAGTAGGTGCTGTAGGTGGCGTAGAAGATGGTTTGGTAGGACAAGTTAAATACGCAGATATTGATGAATGCGTGGCATTAGTACAACAAACGCATTTAGATACATTAGCACCTGCATTGGGCTCTGTACATGGCAAGTACAAGGGTGAACCTAACTTAGGATTTGCAGAGATGGAGGCAATTGGGTCTAAAGTAGATGTACCACTCGTCTTGCATGGTGCATCAGGTATTCCGAATGCAGATTTACAACGTGCGATTCAATTGGGCCATGCTAAGATTAATTTTAATACTGAAATTAATATCTCTTGGTCAAACCAATTGCGCAAGACACTCAATGAATCAACAGAGCTATTCAACCCACAAGAAATATTGAAGCCTAGTATACAAGCTATTATTACGATAGCTGAAAAGATAATTCAAACATGTGGTTCGGAAAATAAAAATACAGCATTTATAAAAAACAGATGACAGGAGCTGAATAAGGTATGGAATTAAGAATTGGTGTAATCGGTATTGGTGCAATGGGTAGAGATCACGTAGATAGAATCAACAATAGAGTCAATGGCGCAAAGGTTTCGGCAATTAGTGATATTAATGTTGAAGTAGCTACGGCTTATGCAAAGGAAATTGGAGCGACATTTTACGAAGATGCTGAGGCACTTATTGCTGCAGATGAAATAGATGGTATTGTCGTTACATCTTGGGATCCAACACATGAAGGTTATGTATTAGAAGCAATTAAACATGACAAGTATGTATTCTGTGAAAAGCCATTAGCCTTAGAAGCTTCAGGCTGTACAAACATTGTGAATGCAGAAACAGCGAAGCAAAAGCGCTTAGTGCAGGTTGGATTTATGCGTCGTTATGATAGAGGTTATGAAGAGATGAAACGTGAATTAGACACTGGCGTATTAGGTGAACCATTGTTATTACATTGTACGCACAGAAATGAAACGGTCGATTCGAAATACGATACACCAATGGCTGTTGAAAATACGGCAGTACATGAAGTGGATGCTTTAAGATGGTTATTACAAGAAGATTTTGTATCGGCGCAAGTTATTCTGCCTAAAAAGCAAACGCAATATACACATCCAAAGTTACACGATCCACAGTTAATCTTATTACAGACTGAATCAGGTGTCTGTATTGATTTAGAAGTATTTGTGAATTGCCAATTTGGTTATGATATTAATTGTAAAGTGGTTTGCGAAAAAGGTGAAATCGGCTTAACGAATCCAACTTATTTCAATGTTAAAACAGAGCAAAAAGATTATACGCGTGTACCTAGTGATTGGAAAGAGCGTTTTATCTCAGCGTATGATAAAGAGTTACAATTATGGGTAGACGGAATTAAGCATGATGAAATTACTGGGCCATCTGCTTGGGATGGTTATATGGCTTCTGTCACGACTAACGCATGTTCTGAGTCTAGAGACAATGGTTATAAAGTAGAGATTAAATTTGATGAAAAGCCAAGCTTATACCAATAAGAAGCGGAGTGATGATCGGTGAAATTATCATACGTAACAGATAGTTTAGCGCATTTATCATTAGAGGAAGTATTAGCATATATCACAAAGCAGGATGTGTACCACATTGAACTTGCTACAGGTGGTTGGTCACCAGCGCCACATGTTAATTTACAGCAATTGTTGAATGATGAACAAAGTTTCACTGAGTTCAAACAGTTATTGGAAAGTTATCAAGTTGATGTTGTTGCACTGAACTGTTCAGGTAATCCATTAGCGCCAGGTGAACTGGGGAAGGAACATCGTAAAGTAACAACGGATACCTTTAAACTGGCTGAAAAGTTAGGGGTTAAGAAAATTGTTATGATGAGTGGTTTGCCTGCTGCTTCTCCAAAAGATACGATGCCGAATTGGATAACGACGACCGTAAGTTGGCCACCAGAGTTAAAGGATGCACTTGATTATCAATGGAATGATGTAGCGATACCCTACTGGAAACAATTGGTAGAAGTAGCGAAATCGCATGGTATAGAGAAGATTGCACTTGAGAACTTTAGTGCTCAACTGGTCTATAATCCAGAAACATTGCTCTATTTAAGAAATGCAGTTGATCCAATCATAGGCATGAATTTGGATCCGAGTCATCTATTATGGATGGGGGCTGACCCAATACAATGTGCACGTCGATTAGAAGGGGCAATTCACCATGTACATGGCAAAGATGTGCGTATTGAAGATGGTGTTGCTGATGTGACAACGCTACTTGAAACAAGAGAGATTGATGATGTTAAACATCGTGCATGGAATTATGTTGCTGTCGGTTATGGGCAAGATTTGCAATGGTGGAAGACATTCTTCTCAGTGGTGCGTATGGTTGGTTACGAAGGCTTCGTATCTTTAGAAATGGAAGACTTGACGATGTCACCGGAAGCGGGTGTGGATGCTTCTATAGCTGCCCTAAAGCAAGTATTAGTTTAAGGCTTTGTAATGAGAGATGCTAGATTACAAAAAGGGATTTTATATTAAAAAAGACGAAGACATAGTTGATGTCTTCGTCTTTTTACGTACTGCTTGATGTTGATATAGTAACTAATTCCTATATTACATGTGTTCATTGTTAATTTGAGCTTGCAAGGATTGAGAATTAGCTTGTGCGACACTGAGTAAATACTTTGCTTTAGATAACGACTGCTTACATCTATAGTATGTTGCTTCGGTTTGCTTTGATAATACGAATAGAACAATCGAACCAATAGCAGCTATAATTGAAATAATGATATAAGGTACGATTGTCGCAGTAGAATCTATAAAGAAAGTAATCACAGCTATAATGATTGATATAACTGCGATAGCAATGGCGATTAATGTTGCATACATATATTGCATCGCTTGCTTTAATACTTTTTGGAAAGATGCCTTTTCTTTGTCGTAGTGTAAATTATTTTGATGTAATTTTAAGTCTACATTTGCATCTATTGCGCCGGCAAAGTGAGCAACGTCTGTATTTCTGTCCTTTTTTAATTTGTCGATAATGGGTTGATAACCATAAGTTAATGCAATCTTTTTCTCTTTAACTGTACCTCGTGCAAGTCGATTGAGTTCGTCTAGTTTATTTTGGTTCATGTGCTCACTCCCACATTGTTTGTATAAGGATTATTTGAATCAAATTAAGGTAGTTATCTTATAACACCTAATAGTGTCTCTATAGCACTATAGTAGTGTATTCTACGATGCATTATTTTTTCTTATCTATTTCTTTTTTTGCTGATTGTTCTACTTTTGGTTGTTCTTGGTGTGCTGTGTCTTTAGCGTTTGCTACGTGACTGCCAAATAATGTTCCAGTTCCTAGGACAGCGCATAAGAATAGACCACCTAACCAAGTGAAGAATGAAGGTTTCTTACTTCGCTCGTAGCGTTTAGCCAACTCAGCATCATCACCTAGTAAATGATTTAAGTCACCATTCTGTGTTGAAACAACTCTGCTAAGGACAGGCTGGCTGTTTTCCTTTTGGGCAAAGCTAAGTGCTTGTTGTTTAATCTCTAAGGCTTGAGCTGAGATGCTCAAACTCGTTTGATTACTTTGTTCGAGTTGTTGATTTAATCGATCCAATTGCGCGCGGTTATTTTTAAGTTCCATTTCTTTTGCGCGAATGGCTTCGTTCTTATCTGAGTTTTCGCGTTTAATCTTTTCAATTTCAACACGTAGAAAATTGATTTCATCAGTCATTTGCGCATCTTTCAGTTCATAATCATTCATTCTTTTTTCAACGGCTAGTTCTAGACGTTCATTAAATGTTGTTTCGTTATGAATGATATCTTGTTCTAATTTGCTTATTTCTTGGCGCAAATGATCTACATCATCGCTACGCTTTTGAATTAGGCTTGCTACATCATGGTCCATTAGCTGTTGTAGCTCTGCTTTTTTGTCATCTATTGTTTGTTGGTGTCGATGTATAACATCGTCGACAATTTTTGAAATTTGTAATTCGTAATTATTTTGTACTTCGGCATGGAGTACTTTAATTTGGTTATTATAAGATTGATTTGCTTTAGTAGTAAGTGTCGTTTCAAGTTCTTGTATTTTATTATTTAATAATGGGCGCTCTTCACGTTCAATCTTATCTTCCATGTCTCTACGTGCTTTGTCAGCACGAGATTGTTTATCTTGTTCGAATTGTTCTTCTAATTGTTGAGCATGTGTTGCTACCGTTGATGGAATTACGCTTAATGCATCTGCTAATTTCTGCTCAATTGCTGTATAGTCATTGTGGTAAGTGGAATCAGCAGATTTGTAGTTTTTCAGCGTATCAGCTTCGATATTTTTACTCCATAAATCGGTAACAAGCTGGTTATAAATACTATTGATGATATCTTCACGCTTTTTTTGCAAAGTGTTTAATTTATCACTTTTAGCTTGGTTAAAGTCATCTTCAGTTAATTGCTCTAATTTTTGATATGTAGGTAAAACCTTCTCATCATAATCTTTATCTTTGATAATACTATTAAATTGTAGTTTTTCGTCATCTAAATAAATTTTATCTATTAAACCGTCTAATGTATTATATAAATTGTTTTTTAATAGTTTAATGTCAGAATGTTCGACATTATGAGGTATTGTAGTTGCTTGTGCCTCTTCATCATTCACTGCATGGTTGTTATGGTTCTTCTGTTGAATTTGCTCGATGATTGCATCTCTTAACGGTACAAGTGTTTCGAAATTTAAGTCTTTACTCATATTTGCCGTGCCAAAATCAGGCATATTTGATGCATTTAAAATATCGTTGTTAATCACCTTTAATTGGTATGCATTCTCTGATGGTATATAGAGTCTTAAACCAAAATTACAGTCGTCATACTTTTCTTCTTTAATATTTTGTAGTGAAGCGAAATCTGTAACACAGTACTCATGATCGGCAAAAATTTTGAAAGGCTCGTTGTCGTCTTTAGGATTAATGGTTACATCAAATGATTGGACAAGTTTTGTAGAGCATAAGATTTGTTTGAAATTATCAACGGCTTCACCTTTAGATTTTCCTAAGATTAAATTAGGTGCTACGACAGGTACAATATAAATCTTTGTGTCGCCCACTTCTGCATAATCCATTTCTAAATAGCTAATGTCTAAAACATTGTTAGTCATGTATTGGTCATCCTTCCATTCGTTTAATGTCTAAACGGTTATGAATTAGTATCTGTAGTAACAGAATATGATTTAATTTGAGTGTAGTGTATATTCTAGAAGTCAATTGATAATTAAGGCGTATTTCGCTATGTAAAAAAATTAATTATATAAAAACAAATATTAATTATCAGATTTTTATGATAACACATAAGTTGGTTATATAATATAAATATTTATTTAAATTTTATATATTATTGTTTTTATTAATGGCTCTAAGATTAATAACTTTTATTACTTTTGAAAATGACTTTATCGTAAGTAAGTATGACTAGATTACATTCCAAGGCTAAATGATGTATGTGACGTATTGTTTATTCAATTTCTGTATATTATGGATGAGGTTATATAATAAATAGGTGAATATGTAAGGGGTCCGTATCATTATATTAGTTTAGTTCAAGCAGGGTGTTTCGTATGCAGTACGTGTAAGTATAAATATAATGTGATAGAGAAATCATTGTGAAATGTAATTGGTCCCATCTCTTTAACTGACGACGCAAGAATAGTTATAAAAAACCTTCAAAGTATAGTTAATCAATCATACTTTGAAGGTTTAGTCATGTTTTAAATTATAAGATAAAATTTTGTCGATTTAATTAGAATTATGGTCATTAGATGAGAAAATGTGGCTTGGTGGCTTAGGTGTATTACAATGCTTGCTAGATCCACATGAAGAACATTTTCCTGATTTAGATTTTTTTATAAATTTTGTTAAAGTATAAGCAGCATACCCAAATATAGCTACAAATAATATGATGTTAAAAATGATAGTCATGTGTTCACTTCCTTAGATAAATAATTGTCCGATTTGGTAAAGTGCTAAAGATAATACATAAGCTACAGCGATAGGATAAACGACTGCTAAAACAGTCCATTTTACGGAATATGTCTCTTTACGAATGGTAGCGACGGTAGATAAACATGGAATATATAAAAGGATGAATACCATAAATGAATATGCTGTCAATGGTGTGAAGTGACTTTGGACTACATTGACAAGTCCTGCTTCATCCGATGAATAAATGATTGCCATTGAACTGACAATGACTTCTTTTGCTAAGAATCCAGGTATCAAAGTAGCACCGGCTTGCCATGTACCAAATCCCAATGGTGCAACTAATACAGCAAAGAAGCTACCAATCATGTGCAAGAAACTTTGATTAATTTCTACATCAAAGCCACCTGGACCTGTGTAGTTTAATAACCAAATGACAACGGAACCACCGAATATAAATGTTCCAGCTTTTTTAACAAATCCTTTGGCCTTTTCCCAAGTACTTCTCCATAAAGTCTTGATTGAAGGTAAGCGATATGTAGGCAATTCAATAATAAATACAGAATCATCATTTTTTAGCACTGTCTTGGTAAGTAATACACTCGTCAATAAAGCGACGATGATACCTAAGACGTATAAGCTTAGTACAATAAGCGCTTGATGCGATTTAAAGAATATACCTACAAATAAGGCGTAGACTGGTAATCTCGCAGAACAAGACATGAATGGTGCAATTAATATAGTAGTTAATCGTTCTTTTTCACTCTCGATACTACGTGCAGCCATAATACTTGGTACGTTACAACCAAACCCAATAATCATTGGAATAAATGATTTACCACTTAAGCCAAAGACCTCCATTATTCTGTCCATCAGAATAGCAATACGGGCCATGTATCCTGAATCTTCTAATAATGATATAAAGAAGAATAGGACGAGAATTTGTGGTACGAACACTAATACAGCGCCTACACCTGCGATGATGCCATCAGTAACTAGATCCTGTAAAAATGGGAAAATATGCAAATAATCCATGCTTGCTTTTACCGAATCAGTAAGGGTGCCACCAAAGAAATCATCGAGTTGATCGGATATCGGTGTCCCAACCCAGGTGAATGTAATTTGGAAAATTAACCACATGATGCTAAGAAATATTGGAATACCAAGAATGCGATGTGTTAATAACTTATCTAAGCGATTTGAGAAATATTGCTTTTCTTCATCTGGATATTCAACGACACCCTCTAATAATGTATCTATGTATGTAGCTCGAGCATCGTGAATACATGTACGAATAGATTGTGACAAGGTATTTGCTAGTGCGACTCTTAAAGGTTCGATTTGAGCGATTACAGTGGCATCGAGTTGGTCATATATTTTAGGATTATTGAGTAAAAATTGTATCGCAACAAAACGCAGATGATGCTTGTTAATAGCAGAATGTTGACCGATAAGGTGTTGAATCTTCATAAGTGTTTCTTCTATGTCGTCACCATAGTTTATTTTTAAAGGAGAGCGACGTGTGAGGCAATCATCTTTCAGCGCGTCCAACACTTTCTGTGTGCCTTTACCCTTACGTGCAATAATAGGCATAAGTGGTGTCTTTAACTTGCGCATGAGGGCTTGATGATCGATATGTATTCCACGTTTAGCAGCTACATCCACCATATTGAGCCCAATAATTAGAGGCGCACCAAGTTCCATCAGTTGTACTGTAAGTTGTAAATTACGTTTCAGCTGACTTGCATCGACAATATTAAGCATGCCTGTGTAAGAATCGTTTAATAGATAATCCGTAACAACAGTTTCGTCTTTGGAAATAGGCGATACTTCGTAAATACCAGGTAAATCTACAAGATCCCCTAAATTATCCTTTAATCGGCCAACTTTCTTTTCAACGGTAACTCCGCTCCAGTTGCCTACATATTCGTATGTGCCAGTAAGTGCGTTAAACAAAGATGTCTTTCCTACATTGGGGTTTCCTAAGATACAATAACTATTAGCCATGAGCTTCCTCTAGAAAGATCTGACATGCATCACAACCGCGAATACTCAAATGTTGTCCGTTTACCTCTAAGATACAAGGTCCTTTAAATAAACATCTTTGTTTGATCTTCAAATCGGTTCCGTGGTTTAAACCTAAGGCGTTTAAACGCTGTACCATGCTATCATTTTTAATGTTCATGTGCTTTACTGTGTAGCGCTTATTTAAGCTTCCAGTCTTAATATTCAACATATTGATCACTCTTTCTTAAATACAAATAATAATCGTTATCAATTATACTACTGCGACAAAACAAATTGTATAAAATTATTATAATGATTTTGAATATTCTGTTAAATAGATTTGAATATAGCATAGGAATTTATCTGTACTAAAAAATATATAAAATAAATATAGTAATAAATTAAAAATTGAGCAAAAGGGTTGTGTTTTCCCTGTTGTAATATTACACTGTAGTAAATAGAGGTAGTTATATTGTAATCACAAATGGATGTTACATAGCCAAGATGCAAGATAATCACAGAAGTACATCATTTATTAGCTATGAATCTTTTATATACGGATGAACATGTATATTAAGGAGGGAGTTCAAATGGTCGTACGCGAGAATAAACGTATTAAAGTCAAACGTATAAACGAAACACGCTCTAATGACATTTCTGTCATGATTGATGAAGGTGGACTAGGTGCTGACCAATATTATCAAATTATTAAAGAGAATACGAACACATCCGAAGCCCATTTACATCAGTTTGAACATGAAGTTAGCGAGAAAACAAATGAATTCCTAATTGATTTGTTGATTGTCAATGCCCAAGAAAGTAGTAACAAGGATTATAACGAAGCGATAAAGGTTATTAAAGCAGAGCTATTGCACAGACTTGAATAAGGAAGGGAATTTATAATTGAATATGATGCAGACGAGATATTAGCTGTTATGAGTGAAGTGATTAACTTTATTTGTAACAGCTTTTTTGTGTGAAATGAATTCAGAGTACACAGAATATATCATTGTAAGTGGCAAATAGTTATCAAAATTTAAATTATTGCATTATTTAATTATATATAAATTTATTAAAGTCATTGATTATTGATTGTAAAACCCATAAAATTGATAATGATAATCGTTTTCAATAAAAGGGAGTGTAGTGATGAGAAAGTATAGTATCATAGTATTGTTAGCCGTACTGTTATTAGCTTCATGTAGTGCACAGTCTAAATCGACTAAGAAAGTAGAAACAAGGGATTATACATTGGATAGTGGTAAAAAGGTACAAGTCCCCAAAGATCCTAAGCGAATTGTTGTTGTAGCAAATACCTATGCCGGTGGATTAAAATATTTAGGCGGCAATATAGTTGGTGTGACGAAAGATATAGAAAAAAGTACAGTTTTAAAAGAAAAGTTCAAAGGTACGCATAAGTTAAATGAGAATGATGTCGAAAAAGTGGCTAAATTGAAACCAGATTTAATTATTGTGGATTCAACTGATAAAAATATTAAAAAGTATAATAAAATAGCGACAACAATACCTATAACCTATGGTAAAAAAGACTACTTAGCTACACAAGTTGAATTAGGGAAGATTTTAGGTAAAGAAACAGAAGCAAAACAATGGGTAAATAGTTGGAATAAGCAAACGAAAAGAGATGCACATGAAATTAAACAGCATATAGGTGAAGATGCTACAGTTTCTATATTTGATGATTTCAGCAAGACAATTTATGCCTTTGGTAAATCATGGGGGCGTGGTGGCGAAGTTGTTTATCAAGCGTTTGATTTAAATATGCCAACCGCGTTGCAGAAAGCTGTGAAGAAAGAGGGATGGAAAGAGTTATCCCAAGAAAAATTACCGCAGTATTCAGGAGATTATATTATCACGATGAGTGAAGGTAAAGCTCAACCTGAATTTGAAAAAACAGAAATGTGGAAAAACATTCCAGCAGTTAAGCAGGGACGAGTGATTAATGTGAAGGCTGAAACGTATTGGTTTAACGACCCTTATTCATTAGATTATGAACGAAAAGAGTTAAAAAACAAACTATTGGGTAAATAATATCAAAACATTCGACTGTCTAATTTAATAGGTGGTTGAATGTTTTTAAGTTTAAGCGTACAGCATTCAAAATTTAATTTGCTATACTTAACGTATTCATATATGGCTGATTATTATATCTGAAAGGGGTTAACAGCAGTAATTCATATATTATGATTATAGTAAGGAGTAAAAATGTATAATTTACAGATTAAAACCTTTTTAAAGGTAGTAGATTTAGGTAGCTTTAATAAAGCGTCTATAGAGTTATATATTTCAGCATCTGCCGTTATTAAACAAATCAATGCATTAGAGAAAAATTTGGGTTTAACTTTATTGAATAGAAATGCTCAAGGTGTGACATTGACAGAATCTGGAAAGATTATTTATGAAGCAAGTAAAAATTTAATTAACTACGCGGATGATGCATTGTCGAAAGCGAAAAAGATAGAAGAACAGAACCAACAAGTTATCAATTTGGGTGTATCACCAATGACCCCTGGTGATGTGTTAGTAAAACATTGGCCTACTATCAAGGCGAATCGTGATCATTTGCAGTTGAATATCGTACCATTTGAAAATTCTGAAGATAAAATTAACCATATATTACAAAACATAGGCGAATCGATTGATATTGTCATCGGCTTTTTAGATCATGCATTGCTTAATTACTTTCAATGTGAAGGCGTAGAATTGTATCAAACGCCGGTTCGAATCGGTGTCCCACCTCAAAATAAATTGTTTAATCAAAGTGGTACATTGACTGTTCAAGATTTGAACCATCAAAAGATTATTATGTTGGAAGAGGGTATTAGTGATGCCTTTGATGTTGTACGTCAACAATTACAACAACTCCCTGATATTCAAATTGAAGATACAACTATCTACAATACACATACGTTTAATGATGCAGTACGTAAGGACTGTTTGGTACTGACATCGGATGAATGGGATAATGTGCATCCGTTAGTACAACTACAGCCATTAGCATGGGATTGTGAATTTACCTTTGGTGTCTTTTATTCTGATTTGCTACCGGCGCATGTTGTCGATGTTATACAGCAACTACAACAAGTATTAACAAATAAAATTTAATAGTTAGTTATAACCATTTGGTTATAACGTTGGTCTAAAGAACATCTTCTACATAAGGTGTTCTTTTTTTATACTGTGATTGTATTCAAAAATATGAAATATCGTGTTGTAGAAAAATAGGGGGTCAGACAATGAATTTTAGAAAACTTAGAAATATCGAGGTTTCTAGTATCGGTTATGGCTGTATGGGCTTTAGTCATGGATATGGCGAGATACCTAGTGAAGAAGAAGCAATTAGATTAATGCGATTGGCTTATGACAAAGGATGTACATTTTTTGATACTGCTGAGGCATACGGAGATGGACATAATGAAAGATTAGTAGGGAAAGCTATAGAACCATTTAGGGAGCACATTATTCTAGCGTCTAAGTTATTTATTGATAGTGAGGCTGTTGGGGATTCATTTGAGTCATTAGAAGCGCATATTAGAGCACATTTAGATGCCTCTCTTGATAAATTACGCACGGATTATTTAGATATTTATTACCAACATCGCGTGAATGATGATATCCCTGTCGAAGATGTAGCAAGGGTAATGGGTAAACTGATTGTTGAAGGTAAGATTCGTGGTTGGGGGCAATCGCAACCAACAGCAGAGCAAATAAGAAGGGCGCATGAGATTACACCACTTACTGCAGTTCAAAGTGAATATTCAATGATGGAACGTCAATTTGAACAAGATGTTATTCCTACTTGTAAGGAATTGAACATTGGATTTGTACCATTCTCACCTTTGGCAAGTGGTTTTCTATCTGGAAAATATAGTAATGAAGATCAATATCAAGGTGATGATGTCCGACGTGTAATTACACGATTCAACAAAGAAAATGTAAATAAAAATCAACCACTCATCGATTTGATACAAAAGTATGCTGACGAACAACAAGCAACACCTGCTCAAATTTCATTAGCATGGATGATGTATAAAGAACCATTTATTGTACCTATTCCAGGTATGAGGAAGGAAAATAGAGTAGATGAAAATTTAGGAGCGGCAGATGTTAAATTAACTGATGAAGCATATTTAGCGTTAGAGCATGAACTGTCAAAGATACAAGTATATGGAAATCGTACAGATAAAGATATCGCTAAGTTACAAGATATGGAGTAACGATGATGATGTAAGATTTGATCCAACTTATGCATTATGATTAAACAATTAAATTGGAGGAATTACACATATGGAATACGTAACATTAAATAATGGTGTTGAAATGCCAAGTGAAGGATTTGGTGTATTTACAATAGAAGATTTAGACGTTTGTGAACAAGCCGTGTTAGATGCATTAGATGCAGGCTATAGATTAATTGATACGGCTTCAGCATATATGAATGAAGAGGCTGTAGGAGCTGCAATTCGAAAGTCTAATGTGCCAAGAGAAGAATTATTTATTACGACAAAGTTATGGGTGCAAGATGCAGGATATGAAGCAGCAAAACAAGCTTTTGAAACCTCATTAGAGAAATTAGGATTAGAGTATATTGATTTGTATCTAATTCACCAGCCATTCAATGATTATTATGGTTCTTGGCGTGCTATGGAAAAGCTTTATGAAGAAGGGAAAATTAGAGCAATTGGTCTAAGTAACTTTGATAATGCACCTTTGGTAGATTTGATTATGAATAGTAAAATTGTTCCAGCAGTATTACAAATTGAAATGCATCCTTTCTTCCAACAGCAAGCAGCAATTGATGTGATGAAAGCATATGATATTCAACCACAAGCGTGGTCACCATTAGCTAAAACTTCAGAAGAAGTATTAAACAATAGTATCTTAAGTGATATTGCTAAAGTACATCAAAAAACAGTACCTCAAATTATGTTACGTTGGCATATTCAACGTGGTATCTCAGTCATTCCGAAATCCACGCATAGAAATAGAATAGAAGAAAATCTTGATGTGTGGGATTTTGAATTAACAGAAGAAGAAATGAATAAGATTAAAACACTAGATCAAGGAAAAAGTTTATATATTGACCGACAGACTGTTGAGACAGTAGAGATGTTTAATAATTGGAAGATACATGACTAATTGAGAGGATTTTTGAAGGGAGATAATGTAAATAGATGAAAGCTATCGTATTAAACAATATAGAAGATAATTATCGTTTAGCTGTAGAAGAAGTGCCAATACCAGTTGCTGGTGAAGGCGATGTTGTTGTTAAGTTAAAGGCTGCTGCCTTAAATAGACGTGACGTGATGATAGCAAGTGGCAGTTATCCAGGAACAGAAGTGCCAAAAATCATTGGTTCTGATGGTGCTGGAGAAGTTGTTGCAGTTGGTGATGGTGTAGCAGATGTTTCTGTAGGTGATGAAATAATTATTAATCCTGGCTTGAATTGGGGAGATAATCCTAAAGTTAAAAGTGCAGACTTTACCATTTTAGGAATGCCTTATGATGGCACATTTGCAGAATTTGTTAAAATCCCAGTCGAAAATGTTTATCCTAAACCTCAACATTTAACATGGGAAGAAGCTGCTGCACTACCATTATCAGGATTAACAGGATATCGCGCACTCATTACAAAAGGTAAGGTGCAAGAAAACGAAAATGTGTTTATTCCTGGTGCTGGTGGCGGTGTTGCAACGTACTTAATTCAATTTGCTAAAGCCTTAGGAGCGAATGTATATGTATCTTCAAGCCAACAAGAGAAACTTGATTTTGCACTTAAACTTGGAGCACAAGCCGGTGTGAACTATAAGGATGCGGATTGGGAAAATGAATTGCTAAATCAATCACAAGGTATAGATTTAACTATAGATAGTATTGGTGGAGAGTCATTTAAATCCTTTATCCATATTGGTAAATTAGGCAGCCGAATTGTTAGCTTTGGGGCAACACGTGGCCCTGTACCCAATTTATTATTGCCGACAATGACATTAAAAGAAATGACTTTATTAGGTTCAACAATGGGCAGTCCTGATGACTTTAAAGATATGATTGATCTTGTTGAACAACACCAAATTAAACCTGTCATAGGTGCACGTTATAATCTAGATGAAACACCAAAGGCATTGGAATCATTATCGAATGGTGAAAATTTTGGTAAAATTGTTATTCGTATTTCAGAATAGTTGAATGATATAGTAAGTTATTATAAGAATAAGGTATATCTATAACGAAAGCCCTTAAATGAAATTGAATTCATTTAAGGGCTTTTATAGATTATATGATTACTTTCATAAGGATTCACTTTAGTCTATATTCTGTATCTACTGCTTTGTTATATCATACAATATGCTATTCTTATCCGTTAAATTCAACAGGGTTTGGACCAATTCTTCTATCTTGATTTAATGCATCAATACGCTCAATTTGTTCTGTTGATAATGAGAAGTCAAAGACATTTAAATTTTCGTCTATTCTATGAGGTGTAATAGATTTAGGTATAGTGACGACACCATGATCAATATTCCATCTGATTACGACTTGGGCAGGTGATTTACCTAATTCTTGCGCAATATCATTTACAGTTTCGTCTGTTAAAATTTCAGCGTTCATTAATGGTGACCATGATTCTGCTTGAATATTTTCACTCGCCAAATAATTTCTTAAATTACGTTGAGTTAAATAAGGATGAAATTCAACTTGGTTGATTACTGGTTTGATTGAAGTATGTGCCTTTAATGTTTCCAAGTGATCTTCTGTAAAGTTACTTACGCCGATGTTCTTCACTTTGCCAGCTTCATACAATGCTTCCATACCTTTCCAAGTATCAATCATGACTGCTTCATCAGTACCTGGCCAGTGGATTAAGTATAAGTCTAAATAATCTAAACCAAGACTATCTAACGACTTCTGATAACCAGCAGCTACATTGTCTTGACCGTAGTCAGTTAACCATAATTTTGAAGTAATGAATAAATCTTCTCTAGTAATTCCAGCTTCTGCAATACCTTCTTTAATACCTAAGCCAACATGTTCTTCATTACCATAAATTAATGCTGTGTCAATACTACGATAGCCATTAACAATTGCATGTTTGACTGCATCTTTGGCTGTGTCATCATTTTCTACTCTGAATACACCTAAACCTAATTGTGGCATTGTGTTACCATTATAAAATTCAATATGTTGCATAATAACGCTCCTTTAAATTATATGCTTGTGCATATATAAGATTTATGATTTTCATTGTAAACATTTATTTTAAAAAATAAAAGTACGCACTTTTAAGTAACTATAAAAAATTAATTATTTGACTATAGGAATTTCGTGTGTAATTATATGCGTGTGCATACAAAATATAAAGTGAGGTCGTTAAAAATGAAAGATAATCACCTATTTACGCCAGTCGATTTGAAAGGTTTAACATTAAAGAATCGCATTATGATGTCACCGATGTGTCAATATAGTGTGGTAGAAAAGGATGGAATAGCTACAGATTGGCATGAACATCATTATATTAGTAGAGCAATTGGTGGTTCAGGATTAGTCATGGTTGAAATGACTAACATTGAACCAGATGGTAGGATTACAGATTTTTGTTTGGGATTATGGAATGAAACTCAGAAAACAAAATTACAGGCTATTGTTGATGGCATTCATCAATACGGTGCTAAAGCGGCGATTCAAATAGGACATGCAGGTAGAAAGGCAGAGCATGCAGAAACACCAGTTGGTCCTTCTGCGATTCCATTTGATGAAACATTTAAGACACCCCGTGCATTGGAGAATGCGGAAGTGTATCAAATGATTGAGAAATATCGCTATTCTGTAAGGGCTGCAGTAGAAGCGGGATTTGATGCAATTGAAATACATGGCGCACATGGATATTTAATACATCAATTTCATTCGCCACGTTCTAATCAACGCGGAGATGAATTTGGTGAAAGACTTACATTATTTGGTGAAAAAGTTATTGCTGCTGCTAGAGCAGAAATGCCAAACGAAATGCCACTTATCGTACGTATTTCTGCAACAGAATTTGTTGATGATGGATATGGTATAGAAACAGGAATTGATATTGCGCGTACATATTATGAAGCGGGTGCTGATGTAATTGATGTTTCTGCTGGTGGAGAAGGACCTATATCGCCGCATGGTAGACCTGGCACACATGCTGGATATCAACTACCATATGCCAGAAAGGTAAAGGAAGCATTAAACATACCAGTTATTGCGGTTGGCCGTTTGGATGATCCAATTTTAGCTAATGCCGTTATTGGTAATAATGAAGCGGATATGGTAGCGATTGGTAGAGGCTTATTGCGTAATCCGTATTGGCCATTGACTGCTAATGAACAATTGAGAAAGATTGCTAAAGAAGAGATTGTACCAACACAATATCAACCTGGATTTAGAGGTTAAATTGAACGAGGAGTGAGTATGATGGATGTCAGTATTTTAGATCAAACACAATTGATCGAAGGGGAGTCGAGTGAGCGAGAATTTAGTAATACTGTAGCTTTGGCACAATATTTAGATGAACTGGGCTATACACGCTATTGGTTATCCGAACATCATAGTACAGATGCACTTGCAGGGTCTGCCCCTGAGGTATTGGCTTCATATCTACTTGCTAAGACGGCAAACATTCGTGTTGGTACTGGTGGAGTGATGCTTACTCATTACAGCTCTTATAAGGTAGCGGAAATGTTTAATGTTATGAGTGCATTGGCACCTGGTAGAGTAGATTTAGGAGTGGGTCGAGCACCTGGTGGCCATCACCTGTCCAACATCGCATTACAAAGCGGTGTCATTGCTAAACGAAATGTAGATCAATTTCCACAAAAATTGAATGAAATCGCACATTACTTTAAGAATACAGTGCCCGAAGGTTCTGTAGTCAAAGGATTGCAGACGACACCTAAAATTATGGAGCCAGCAGAATTATGGTTGCTAGGATCGAGTAATGATTCGGCAAAGTTAGCTGCAGAACAAGGTTTACCTTATGTTTTTGCGCATTTTATTAATTATGAAACAGGTGCGATGGAAGAAGCGATTACACTGTATCGTGAACAATTTCAGCCGTCAGCTATACTTTCAGAACCTAAGGTGATCGTAGCAATTAAAACAATTATGGCAGATACAAATGAACATGCACAAACACTTGCTAAAAGTGCATTACATGCGCAATTTTATCTGCATAGAGGTGTGTTATCAAGGCTTATAGCACCTGATAAAGCGTTAAGTGAAGTACAAACTGACAAAGAATGGGCAGAAATAGAAATGATTAAGGATACGTATGTTATAGGTGATAAAGCTACTGCTACAAAGCAATTGAAGTCATTAAAATTTGAGTTAGCTATAGATGAAGTGATGACGTTGAGTCCTATTTATGACTTTGAAGCGAGAAAAAATTCGCTCAAATTATTAAAAGAGGTAACTGATACATTATAGTATAGAAATAATATGAATAATGTTTGTAACAATAAGTGAAAATTAACGTTAAGTTCTATAATAAATGAAATTATAAGCAAAAATTATAAAGGATATCCAAAAATGTTAATAATTCCTCAAAAATTCATATATACATTATATTCAAAAATGATTATACTTAAAAACGTGTTTGTTTTTAATACATCAAGGAGTAATTTAGAATGAATTTTATTAAAAGAATATTGAAAAAAGAGGATTTTTCACTTTATCAAAATAAAGATGCGCATTTAGAGCGTACGCTTAGGGTTAGAGACTTTCTTGCATTAGGTGTAGGGACAATCGTTTCTACGGCAATATTTACCTTACCGGGTGTTGTTGCGGCTGACCATACAGGCCCTTCTGTAAGTTTGTCATTTCTTGTTTCTGCTATTGTAGCGGCACTGGTTGCCTTTGTTTATGCAGAGATGTCATCAGCCATGCCAGTTGCAGGTTCGGCATATACTTGGATTAGTATATTGTATGGTGAATTTTTTGGCTGGTTAGTAGGTTGGGCATTAATTGCTGAATATATTATTGCCGTCGCATTTGTTGCGTCTGGATTTTCTGCGAATTTAAGGGGATTGTTTGAACCTTTCCATGTGAAGTTACCGGATGCACTATCTAATTCATTAGGGACAAATGGCGGTATCATTGATTTAATTGCGGCTATCGTAATTATTATTACTGCTTTGTTATTATCTCGTGGGGCATCAGAAACCGCACGTGTACAAAATATATTAGTAGTGCTAAAAGTATTAGCAATATTACTATTTTTAATTGTTGGTTTAAGTGTAGTAGATATAGGACACTATGTGCCATTTATTCCTGAATATAAGATGACTGCTGATGGTGCCTTTGGTGGTTGGCAAGGTATCTATGCCGGAAGTTCAGTCATATTTATTTCGTATATCGGTTTTGATTCGATTGCTGCGAACTCGGGTGAAGCCATTAATCCACATAAGACAATGCCACGTGGTATTCTTGGGTCATTGGTCATTGCGGTGACATTGTTTGTAGCTGTGTCTTTAGTACTCGTAGGTATGTTTGACTATTCTCAGTATAAAGACAACGCTGAACCTGTAGGTTGGGCATTACGTACGAGCGGTCATGAAACGGTAGCTATTATTGTTCAAGCAGTGTCGGTAATCGGTATGTTTACGGCATTAATTGGTATGATGTTAGCTGGTTCCCGTCTGTTGTATTCATTTGGTAGAGATGGTATCTTGCCAGCTTGGATTGGACGATTAAACAATAAACATTTACCGAATAGAGCTTTATTAGTCTTAACAGTTGTTGCAGTATTAGTAGGATCGGTCTTCCCATTTGCATTCTTAGCACAGCTCATATCTGCAGGTACACTTGTTGCATTTATGTTTGTGACAGTTGGTATGTACGGACTACGTAGAAGAGAAGGTAAAGATTTACCAGAGCCTGGATTTAAATTACCACTTTATCCAGTAATGCCATTAATTATCTTTATTTGTATCTTTGCGGTATTTTGGGGATTGAGTGGTCAAGCTAAATTCTATACGTTGATGTGGTTTGTCATAGGGATTGCCTATTACCTATTTTACGTTACAAAAAGCATGATAAAAGAAAAGAAAGTACAGTGATTTATGGAATATCAAGCTGTGACAGATGGTTAACATCTGTTGCAGCTTTTTTTATTTGAAATATTTAAAGTATTAGAGGGTTTTAATTTTCAAAAAGTGTGGTATATTGGAATTATGTTGCAAATGCAACAAAAAGGAGTTTGGAAATGAAAGATATATTGAGAGATATAGGTGTTATTGCCAGGGCACTTGATTCAATTAGTAATATTGAATTTAAAGAATTGAATTTAGCTAAAGGGCAATTTGTTTATTTAGTTAGAATTTGTGAGCATCCTGGAATTATTCAAGAAAAATTAGCTGAAATGTTGAAAATTGATAGAACTACGGCATCACGCGCTGTGAGCAATTTGGTTAAGAATGGATTTGTTGAGAAAATAGCAGATGATGATAATAAGAAGAATAAATTACTATATGCGACTGAAAAAGGCCAAGCTTTATATCCATTGATTATTAGAGAAAATGAACATTCTAATAAGGTGGCACTTAATCATTTTTCAGAAACAGAAATTACAGAATTAGCATCTATGCTTCAAAGAGTTAAAGATAATATTTCAGATGATTGGTTGTATGTCAAAAAAGGTAATAAGCGTGATTATTAAAGGTGGGGTGAAAAATTGATACAAGCATGTACTAAAGCAGATATCGACACTTTGAAGGATTTAAGTATTCAAACATTTGATGAAACGTTTAGATCACAGAATAAACCAGAGAATATTGATCAATATTTGGCAAATGCTTTTACGACAGCTAAATTATTAAGTGAAATTGAACATCCACATTCATATTTTTATGTGATTTATTATCATCAACAATTGGCTGGTTATTTGAAAGTAAATATTTTAGATGCACAAACGGAACAGTACCCAGGAAATAATTTAGAAATTGAACGTATCTATATAGCAAAGGATTATCAAAAGTTTGGCTTAGGAAAGCAGTTATTTGAGCATGCTTTAACTGTGGCAACTGAAAATAACTGTAATCGTATATGGCTCGGTGTATGGGAGAAGAATGATAATGCTATACAATTTTATGAACGTTTAGGATTTACCAAAATTGATGAGCATGCATTTTACATGGGGGATGAAAGACAAATTGATTATATTATGTCTCGTCCTATAAAGGAGGATTAGCATAGCAATGTACATTCCAAAACAATATACTAAAGAGGATTATCAAGAGATCAAAGCATTTATGCAACGTCATAACTTTGTTACTGTTATTTCGACTGTGGAAGGCAGACCAATAGCGACACATGTTCCTGTAAATGTTCAGGAAGATGAGGAAACATTATATATTACAGGACACGTTGCGAAGGGGAACCAGCAATGGCGAACATTAGATTATGGAGAGCATATCTTAGTTATTTTTCAAGGGCCTCATGCGTATATTTCTTCTACTTGGTACGAAGATGAAGATGTTCCGACCTGGAATTATCAAAGTGTACAAGTATATGGTAAGAGTCGTTTGTTAACGGAAGAGGAACTGGTATCAGATTTGACGAAACTATTGGATAAATATGAAGGGCAACGAGATCAAGGTGCTACTTGGAACAATATGTCTGAAAGAACAAAGCGTCAGATGAAAGGTGTTAAGGGATTCCGTATAAAAGTAACAGAAATTTTTGCGGCGTATAAATTAAGTCAAAGTCGTAGTACGACAGACAAAGATCATATTATTGATACACTGGATCATTCTGACAATCATTTAGACCGTGCAGTTGCCGAAGCAATGGCGAAAGAACAAGGACGCTCGAAATAAGGAATTCGTTGTTATAGAAGTACTGAATCATGATTATAACTATGGTGAAAGAAAAAATTCTGGTAGTCCACGATTAAGTACAGTAGAATGTAGGAATCAACTTATTTATGCTAATAATTGTAGGTAATTAGCATATTAAAAGATTAAATGACAAAATTTATTTAAATGGAGATGACCTTAATGAATATTGTTTCAGTCATTTTAACTGTATTAGTGGCTTTGGAGTTCTTTTATATTATGTATTTAGAAACCTTTGCTACCACTTCTGCTAGTACGAGTAGAGTATTTAAGATTTCAAAAGAGAAGTTACAAGATGCTAATGTCAACGTACTACTTAAGAATCAAGGTGTGTATAATGGTGTAATTGGTCTTGTACTATTGTACGCCGTTGCATTTGCAAGTCACCCCAAAGAAATGGTTGCAGTGATATTGGTTTATATCATTATCGTTGCGATTTATGGTGGGCTATCTAGTGATAAGAGTATTATATTGAAACAAGGTGGTTTGCCAATTATTACATTAATCTCATTGTTCTTTTAAATTGCATTTGTGAGAATAGGAAAGTCGCTACGTTGTTGTGTAGTGGCTTAATTCCCGGGAAATAACCGAATAGGTTGAAATAAGCTAAGAAATTGTAGGTGAATGTAATGGAAACATTGGATGCATATTTTAAATTATTTGATGACTCGCGTGTGAGCGAAGAGAGTTTCAATCGTTTAGTGGCACTATTTAGTGAAGATATTACCTTTGTATTGAATGGTCAAGCTTATCACGGCATTGAGGCTTGGAAACAGTTTGTACGTAAAGTGTTTGAAATCAATGCAGATTTGAAACATATGTATGATGGTTGGATAGAAAATGAAGATGGCAGTTTTCAAACGCGATGGGCGGTTTGTGGTAAACGTTATGAAACAGGTGTTTATACGCAAGAAGGTATAGATATTGCGAAATTAAATGAACATCATCAAATTACTTATTTGGAAAATAAACCAGATGATAGTGGCTTATTTTCATCAGTAAATTAAATTATATTACTATCGAAACAGGTAACAATGTGTCTTGAGTAGTGGTTGAACGGTTAACAACTTAAAGTTAAACGTTAAGTAGGTATACCACATACGTTTATGAGACGCGATGTTACCTTTTTTTGTTGAAATATTGAATAATGTTGCGGATGGTAATTGAATTAATACTGACTTGCGCTTGCTTTGAAAAATTACTGAAAAAATAGGACTCCATTAATATAAATTTGTGGTACCATCATACTTGTGTATATTTTTCTAAGATTACAATATTCGAGTAATAGCAACGAATATTTATAGATAGATAAGACGTTAAACGTGTTATCACTAGAAAAGTATGACCAGTAATGACTTGATGTGTGGGGAAAGTCTAATCATATAAGTGCTCGACAAGCAATATTGTAATTGAAATATATACATCAATATAGATTAGGAGGTCAAACACATCATGGTTACCAAGCAAAAATCGGGAAACAAATTGATTTTAGCTATAGTATTTAGTGTGTTAACGTATTGGCTATTTGCACAATCGTTTATAAATATATCTACGGAAGTACAAGCAACATATCACACGATGACTGGTGTCGTTAATTTATCAGTGAGCCTGGCATCGTTTGCTACGGGCATTTTTATGGTGGGAGCTGGAGACGTCGCAGATAAAATTGGTAAGTTGAAAATGACGTATATCGGTATTATCTTAAGTGTGATTGGCTCATTGCTAATCATTATTTCTAGTGTCACTGCGCTACTAATTGTGGGTAGGATTCTACAAGGATTATCAGCAGCAATACTATTACCAGCAACGGTCGGTGTATTGAATGATCAATTTAAAGGACAGGCTCTGCGTAAAGCCTTTAGTTATTTAATGATTGCAAGTGTAGGAGGCGTTGGCTTTGCATCGATGGTCGGCGGTTTTGTAGCGACTTATATGACCTGGCAAGTTAACTTTGTCATTTCAATAGTAATCGCACTAATTGCATTTGTATTGTTGATAGGAACTAAAGAAGTAGAGAAGGAAATCATTGATCGTCAACCTTTTGACTATATCGGCATGTGTTTGTTTGCCATTATGATAGGCAGTGTTACTTTGTTTATGACGCAAGGTTTCGAACGTGGTTGGTTAAGTGTATTTTCAGTAAGCTGCCTCGTTGTATTTTTAATTTCAGGTATAGTATTTGTATTATTTGAACGTAAAAAGGCAATGCCGTTTATTGATTTTTCATTATTTAAACACCGTGCATTTGTAGGATCTTCGTTAAGTAATGTAATCTTGAATTCAGGTATTGGCATGATGACCGTATTTAATATGTATGTACAAACCGCAATTGGCTTAAATGCCTTTCAAGCTGGCCTGGTTACAGTGCCTTATGTGTTAATGGCGATCTTTATGGTGCGCATAGGAGAACGATTATCAGTGCGATATGGTGGTAAACCGATGTTGTTAGTAGGGCCACTGTTCCCAACAATGGGTCTCGTACTGATTAGTTTGACTATGTTACCAGCCCAGTGGTACATCATGGCTGCGACAATTGGCTTTGTTATTTGTGCTGTCGGTAATGGCTTATGCGCAACCCCAGGACTAACGGTTGCCTTATTAACTGTGCCGGATGAAAAGGTAGGGCTAGCCACAGGTTTATATAAAATGTGTGCGACACTTGGTGGAGCCTTTGGTATTGCAGTAAGTACTACAGTTTATGCAATATTACAAACACATACGACAATAGAAATGGCTGCTATGGGTACGTTTCTAATCACATTGTGCATTATGGCAACAGGTGTTATTATGACACAATTGATTATTCCTAAGCATACAAAAGCTTAAGTACTAGTATGTATAAAGTGAATTAAGTAGATTAAATAAAGAGGTAACATCATTAATAACTGTGCAGTTTATTGTGCAACAGGTGAATAATGAATGTTACCTCTTTTTGTGTTTGGCGTTAATGCTTACTATTACTATACAATTTAACTTTGAATGAATGTTAGTCATATCTGTGTATTATAATGCACCTTTACTTGAACTTTATTGATATCTAAATTTATTAATAACGTAGGGTCGCTCGCATAAATAATGAATACAGTTTTTAAATAAGTATTATTTTGTGGAAAACGATAACTAACGATATATTTATTACCATCTTTGAAATAATCATATTTATAAGTTGGCGCAACAAGACGTGTCAGTTTATCTAAGTATTGTTCTTTAACAAAGCGATTAATACTTTTATATTTTTTATTCGTATACATTCGTTTACGAATGCGAGAAAGAGAATTTGGACATAATAAACTACAAAATAGTTCGGCGTCCCTTTTAACAATACTATTCATAAAATCTTCAATACATTGTTCTATTTTCATCATACCACCGCCTAATCATAATCTTTGAAAAGCTATACTTAAAACAGTGAATATCTAACAAAATGGAAAACAAAGCGTAGGAACAGTTGATGTCATTATTTATTGAGCAGGCAAAAACGTGTGACGTCATCATGCATATTCATAGTAATCTAAATTATTAATCACTTGTTATAATATGTACAAAACCATTTTCAAACAAAATTTTAATAATTTTAGAATTGAATATATTTCCATATTTTCCACTAATATTAGAAAATAAACATTTTTACTGTAAAATAACACTTTTGTATTGGTGCTACTTTATATTTTATTAACATATAAATTAAATTTAATTAATAACAAATGGTTTTATATTTGTTAATATGTAGTATGGGAGGTATACAATATGAAAATCAAAAATATTATAAGTTTAATTGGTATTGCAATAATTGCCGTCTTAATTGTCGGTTGTGATGATGGTGAAGAAAAAAAGCCAAAGCAAGAAACGGTTAACAAGCATAAGCAAGAGCTCGTATATTTTGAACAGTTAGCCAACGGTGATGAAGATTATCCAAGAGCAGAAATTGGATATAAAGACAAAAAAGGCAAAACGCATACATATACAACGAAAAGTAAAAATGTTTATGAACATATCTTGAAAGATAGTAAGCAAAAACCATACGTTGTAAAAGATGGTAAGAAGTATCACGTCTATCGACTGCCATATATGACATACGATAATAATGAAATTGAAGGTGAAGTTAAAGATAAAGGAGAGGTAAGTAAAGATGATAAATAAGGTCAGCGTTTGGGTTTGTACGCTTGCCATGTTGGGACTTGTCTTTTCACCTGTGACGGAAGCTATTGGTAGTAGTGGTTCAAGTAGCTCAAGCAGTACGAGCAGTTCAAGTAGTTCAAGTAGCAGTTCGTCAACAAGTAGTACGACGAGTACGTCTTCAAGTGCTCGTGCGAGTGTGGCATCACGTGCTGCACAAAGTAATATGTCTACTAATATCAATAGTTCGAGAAATGCGACCTCACAAAAAGCGAATAGTAAAACAAGTAGTACGAAACCTTTATCAAGACCTTATCATTCCTTTATTACGCCTACTGCACCTTATAATGATCAGCGATTGGCATCAATGTATTTCAACAATACTTTGTTTTTTTGGATTGTAATGCAACATCATAATCTCGACATCAAGCAGCAACATCATATATTACAGAATAATATGACTGCAAAAGATAAGCTATATACGATTACAATTAAAGATAAACGAGATAAAGAACATTTAATTGTTGTGCCTAAAAAGGATTACGATGCAATTCAAAAGGGTGCACATGTGAAATATAAGAATGGTAAGTTGATAACGACTCATAAGTAACATGGTTATTTAACCACGAAGTTTACAATTTTATATGAAAAAGACAGAAAATAATAGATATAAAAGTGTAAACAATAATGTGGCACTCAGTGATACTATGCTATTATCTAATGTGTAGTATAAAAAGAGTTAAAAAGGATGGGAATCATGAACCACTCAAATAGTGTTAAACCAAAAGGGAATCGCATTATTAATATATTAATATTTATAGGATTAATGTTCCTAGTGTCATCACCTACGATGATTGCGGGATCAATTATTTATTCTGTCGTCAATCATGCAAGTTTATGGATTGTTATAGGCATAACAGTGTTGGGTATTATTTGGACTATATTTATAATGTGGTTATTTAGATGGTATTACCATAAAAAAAGCTATGAAACACTTCAACATCGATTTAGATTAAAAGATATTTTGATTAATATTTTGTGGTTTATTGCTTTACGTATTACGATTGGTGTTTTTACTCTTATTATGCAATCGGTATTTGGCGATAACATTTCGGAAAATGATAAAATCTTGCTAAATCAAATGGAACAATTGAACGATTTAAGTGTTGGATCAGTAATAGGATTGCTATTTTTCTTAATTGTCATTATTTTTGTAGCCCCATTTTTAGAAGAATTATTGTTTAGAGGTATTTTTAAGGAAACTATATTTAAAAAGTCGGCGTTTCTTTTACCATTGATTATATCTTCAGCAATATTCTCATCACTCCATGGCTCTACAAACTGGATTAGCTTTTTGATGTATATGACTTTGGGTATGTTTTTTTACTTAGTTTACAACAGACGTAAAAACTTAAAAGATAGCATGATGGTACATATGTTGAACAATGCTATGGCAGGTATTGCTATGTTAGTTATGGTATTTACGTAATATTTATTGGCAATATTGTTTATAAATAGCACAAAAAAAGACGGTTAATAGCCGTCTTTTTTTATTGTCTTTTTATTGTTGTTAACTAACTAATATATTAGGTGAAGTTTAGAAACGATAAATTTGAACAATTGAAGATTTGATGTTAATTGAACAATATAATCTCAAAGTTTATGTGATTGATGTATATATGAAACAATGTGTGTGCCAGTCATAGTCAAGCAAAAAAATAAAAACAATATAGACTATCAATAAATATAATATTGCGTTAACATAGTTTGTGTTTTAAATATAATTCCAAGGAGTATATATGCAAATTAATAAATTGAGGATAGCTTTATTTATACTATGGTATATCATATGGGTTTTAGTCATTGTGTTTTTTATTAATAACAATTTTGAATCAAATGGTAGTTATTTGATTGTCTTACCATTCTTAATTTTAAGTATTTTTATTAGACCTTTAATTGATAAATTAGCACCTAAAAAGAAAAGAAAAGAAAGAAAAAATGAAAAGTAAATTAAAAGAGTATATGTATATTTTAGCGGTATTACCTATAGAATATTTAGCAATCGTAACAGACTACTATACGAGTACAATGTGGGGTTATATACCTTTCTTATTACTTGTAGCAATAGCGTTTATGTATGCAGGAACGTATACAAAATTAGCCATACTATCACTCACTAGATTACTAGGTGGCATTATTGCCTATATATTGATCTATTTGTCGTCAGAGCGTTTGATTACAACCGGTTATTTTAAGCCAGTTGAGACAAGTGAATTTTCAATAATTCTAAGTGTAGTTAGTCTTGTTGTCATTATTATGGTTTATACATATAAAAAAGTAGGGTTGAAATAATTTAAAAGGAGGTTGTAAATTGAGAGATATTATAGTCGTATGTTCGTACTTCATTATTTCTGTGTCGTTATCGTTAAGTGGTTTTTACGAAAAGCATAATGTGTTTATTTGTATGTTAGTATCTATACCACTTCTAGTGATTGCCCACTATATCATTGACTATATAGCTAAAATATTTAAGAGATACAAACGAAGTGACGAAAAGTAAACTCAAACATGAATAAGTATTATTTAATATAACAATTGTTAGGGGTGAAATTATGAATGGTTTGATTTTAGGAGCATTTTCTTTAAGTACAACATTCGTTACATTAATCAACATTAGTATAGCGTTTGTGGTGATTTTAATTATATATGGAATCCGATACCTTATTTCATACATTAAAAAAGTTGATCATTTAGAAAGAGAATTAAATGATTTAAAAAAAGAGTATTACGAAAAGGAGCGAGGATAAATTTATGGAACCAATATTAAAAGCAATCGCGAGTATATTAGAGTCAGTATTTTTATTTTGGAAAGACCCAATAGATAAGACCAAGAAGTCTAAAACCAAAAAAAGGTGACAGCTTCAGCTTGCCCTGTTCCCTCAGGAGTCTCGCTAAAATACAGTCCAGGTATTAAGGTTTTACATTAAATACCTTGAGATTCTCGAGTTAAATGTGTCTTATTTGTATTTGAGCATAAATCATTCAATATACAATAACGCATCTACAGGCTTCTGATGTTTGTCCTAGAACTTTATATATGAGAATCTTTATTTGTAGTGATATCTACAAGATGCCACTAATATAGCACTGTCATTTACCGTATATACTAGTCTATGTTCTTGATTAATTCGTCTACTATAATACCCAGAAAAATTGCCAACTAGCTTTTCTGGTTTGCCTATACCCTCTAAAGCACCATCTCTAGAGATACTTTGTAATAATTGATTAATTCTTTTAACCATCTTTCTATCCTTGTTTTGAAAAAATTCATAATCATCAAATGCTTGTGGCGAAAAGGTAATGTTCAATTTAGTCATTTATATCAAAATGTCCTTAGTTTTTACATTTCCACGTTCCAAGTTTTCAATGGATTCTGATAGATGTTTCGCATTAGCAGGATTTTGTTGTAAGTATAGAGTTTCCATGATTTCATTATAATTATCTTCTGACATCAGAACTGCATTACGATCTTTTGTAGTAATAGTTATTGTGTCACTATCATCATTAACTTTATTAATCATATCTTTAAAATGTTCACGTACATATGAATAAGATTTAACAGTCATATAAAATGCCTCCTTATAGTGGTTAAATTATAATTACTATAATTGTACAATTTATTGTACAAATTTTCAATCTGTATAAACTTTCAATGTACTAACAATCAATAATTATTTCGATAGGTTGAATTATGCTGATTATAATTTTCAAGGTAGCCAATAAAATTAATATTGTTTTGAATCAGGTATATTCTGTCTGATATCTTTTAACAACCACAAAAATAGCAAAATCCAAATTTATATTATGAATAAGTAAATAACCTTGCCTCTTGTGGTTTCTATTTACACGCAAAGTTACGTATCGTTTCATAAGTGTATCATCCTATAATAGTTATAAAATTTTAAATTTTTGCATATTTCTCAAAATTAATGGTATATTACATGAAAGGGCTTACATATTTAAAGGGGGATGATGGTTAAACTTAGCGTCGAATTGTTGTGTTGCATTTAATGAATGATAGGAGATTATTGGTATGAAGATTATTCCATTATCTGAAGTAACAGACATTATAAAGGACGATCATACAATTGCTATAGCTGCTTTGTCATCAGCTAACTTGCCGGTAGCCTTACTAAAGGCATTGGTTGATCACTATGATGAGTTGCAGGCACCTAAGAATTTAACGTTTATGTTAGCCAATGATATCAGCGACTATCGGGGGGATGGTGTTGATTTAGATTCATTTGTAACAAGAAATATGATAAAAAGGTTGATTACGAGCATTATAACAGCATCACCAGAAACAATTCGTGCGATGAAGGACAATGAAATTGAGGCATACTATATACCTCAAGGTGTACTGACGACACATTATCGTAATCATACAGCTGCTTCACCTGACTATTTAACACGAATTGGTTTGCATACGAATGTTGATCCTAGATATCGAGGAGGTAAAGTGAATCAACGAACTACAAAAGATTTGGTGAGCCTAGTAGAAGTTGATCATCGACAATATTTGAAATATAATTTTCCAAATATTGATATTGCTCTGTTAAGAGGAACTTATGCAGATCAAGATGGGAATATTTATATGACGCATGAAGCCCATCTTGGTGAGGGTTATAGTGTAGCACTAAAGGCACATAATAATGGTGGTAAAGTCATCGTGCAAGTTAAAGCGGTTATTGAGAATGGAAAATTTAATCCGCGAGATGTCTTTATTCCTGGAAAATTAGTTGATTATATCGTTGTAAATGAAAATCCAAAATACCATAGACAAGTAATGCAGCATTATTATGATCCTGCACTTGCTGGTGAATATCGTATTCCAGAAATTCGAGAACCTTTCTTACCATTAAGCATTCGCAAAGTAATATTGCGTCGAGCTGCTCAATTTTTAAAGGCAGAAGATGTAGTGAGTATAGGCTTTGGCATCAATAATGACTTGTCGAATGTATTAATTGAAGAGAATGCGAATCATCTTGTGCAATTGAATATTGATACAGGTGTGTTTGGAGGCATGATTAGTAGCGGACAAAACTTTGGAATGAATTACAATGTTAGTGCGCAAATGAGGCATGATCAAACTTGGGATTTTATTTATAACGGTGGAGTAGATGTTGCTTATTTAAGTTTTGCAGAGGTTGATGCGGTAGGTAATGTCAATGTTTCAAAATTTGGTGACAAAATGAATGGTTGTGGTGGCTTTATTGATATTAGTCAGACGGTAAAGCGCATTGTTTTTTCAGGAACAATGGTTGCCGGGGGTCAACTTGATTTCAAGGATGGCCAGATTGATATAAATAAACAAGGACACACGCATAAATTTGTGCAACATGTGGGCAGTGTAGACTTTAATGCACAATATGCACAGGAACTTGGTCAGGAAGTTTACTTTGTCACTGAACGGGGTGTATTTGAACTCATGAATAACGGCTTGAAATTAATTGAAATCGCACCAGG
This sequence comes from Staphylococcus sp. 231237_7MaSpsaltlick, assembly GCF_043107035.1. Lineage (NCBI taxonomy): Bacteria > Bacillati > Bacillota > Bacilli > Caryophanales > Staphylococcaceae > Staphylococcus > Staphylococcus sp. 231237_7MaSpsaltlick. The sequence goes on along the minus strand of NZ_JBICNX010000006.1, from coordinate 189,727 downwards.
TCTAGACATCGAGAAAGATATTCTGGCACATATGGATTTCAAACCAATGGTTGCAGAGGATATAAAGGTGACTAATCCGGCGATTTATCATGACAAATGGGGAGGTTTAGATCAAGTCATTAGGTCGGAAGATCGTATTTAAAGGGGGAGAAGAATATGAATTACGACTGGATTAAAACGAGAGCAGCATATGATGAAGTCAAACCAGCAGTGATCGATCCGTTTAAAGGCACATCGTGGTCTTATCAAGATTTGAATAAACGAGCAGAAAATTTAGCGACACATTTACAAGAAGCAGGGGTCAAACAAGGGGATGTCGTCGGTATTTTCGCACCAAATGATGTTTCATTGCTCGACTTGTTATTTGCTACAACAAAATTAGGCGCTGTATATTTACCGATAAATTGGAGACTTAAGCCAAAGGAAATAGAAAGTGTCATTTCAGATTCTAATGTGAAACACATATTTTATGCAGCAAAGCATTTATCAACATTACAAGGTATGGCTGATGATTTGTTATATATGGATGTTGACTCTGCTGAATATGATGAGATTGTCGATCCAACGAATCATAAACCATTTGAGTCAGTAGCTATTGATGGTGATAAATTAGCTATATTGATGTATACAAGTGGTACGACTGGATTGCCAAAAGGTGTGATGTTCTCATATGATTCACTGGTCAATAATCTGATTAACACAGTTCTAACTTATAAGATTAATGCGACATATAAAACGATTATCGCCACGCCAATGTTCCATGTATTAGGTTTCAATGATTTGATATTGCCATTGTTGATGGCAGGGGGAACGGCAGTACTGCAACGTTACTTTAATGGTGAAGATTTAAATGATTTGATGACTGAACATAAGCCGAATTATTTAATTTTAATACCGACTATGTATTATGCTATGCTCGTTTCGAAAAACTTTAACATAGACAACTTTAAAGAGGTTGAGTTCTTAGTACAGGGTGGATCCGCACCTCTTGCCGGAGTTCAACAAAAATTCACGGGAATGGGTCATCATATTATTAATGGTTATGGTCTAACAGAGGCCCCATTAGTAATGGTTAATACACCTGAAAATAGCATAAATAAACCTGGTAGTATAGGTAAACCAATTATGTTTGTTGATATCCGTGTCTTAGATGATAATCATGAGGATGTATTAGCAGGTGAAATTGGAGAATTGGCAGTAAGAGGTAAAAATGTAACGCCAGGTTATTGGAATAAACCCGAGGAGACTGAAAAAGCATTTGTTGATGGGTATTTTTTAACAGGGGATTTAGCTAGAGTAGATGAGGATGGCGATGTTTTTATAGTAGACCGTCGTAAAGAAATGATTATAACAGGTGGAGAAAATGTTCTACCTTCAGAAGTAGAAGCGGTTCTCACGACGCACCCATTAGTAGCACAAGGTGTTGTGTTAAGCTTTGATAGTCCAAAATATGGGGAATCTGTGGCAGCAGCAGTTGTATTAACAGAGAATGATCCAGACTTTGAACAGAAATTAGATGAGCACATGCGTGAAAAGTTAGCTGGCTATAAAGTACCACGTATGTATTTAAAAGTAACACACATGCCACTGAATTCAACTTCTAAACCAGATAAGTTAGAATTACAAAAGCTAATGAATCAAAAAGCACAAGATGGCAAAGCACATGCAGACGAGATTTAACCATTACATCATACTAACAATATTAAATAAAAAATTTTGTGCAATTATGTAAGCGTTATCATCATTTAAATAATAAGGATGGGGGTCCTAATTATGACTACAAAAGAAGAAGTAATTAAAGCGTTATATCCAGAAGATATATTAAGTGTGGCGAAAGATTTAACAGAAGGAGAAGTTAAATTATTAAAGCAACTCAATGACATGTTAGAAGAAAAGTATCGTGATTCAGTAAATGAGCATTGGTTAAATGCAACCGAGCCTGAGGGCTACTTTGAAGCATTAGGGAAATTAAATTACTTTAACAATCCGCTATTGTTTGAAGGACGTGAGGGTGCTCACACACCAAGTCAGTTATTCCAATTCTTTATGTCATATACAATCGCTAGATTTGATGTGTCATTAGCGACATTACTCGGCGTGCATCAAGGTTTAGGGCATAATTCATTTTGGTTTGGTGGCAGTAAAGAACAACAAGCATATTACTTACCTAAATTACAATCACATGAATTGCGAACTTGCTTTGCACTCACTGAACCTGAACATGGTTCAGACGTTGCTGGTGGACTCGAAACGACCGCTAAACGCCAAGGTGATGAATGGATTATCAATGGTGAGAAGAAATGGATCGGTGGTGCGAATGTTGCTGATGTGATGCCAGTCTATGCTGTAGATGTTGATACAGGGAAACCTAAAGGATTTATTATAGAACCAGCGCAAGATGGTGTGGAAATAGAAATACTCGAGCATAAAATTGCGCTTCGCATCGTTCCCAATGCGCGAATACGCTTTAAAAATGTTGTAGTTAAAGAGGAGAATAGATTACAGAACATCAACGGATTTAAAGATATTGCGAAAGTATTATATTCAACGCGTGCTGGTGTAGCATATATGGCGACGGGAGCAATGGCTGGTGCATTAAAGGCAACGACAGATTATGTGACAAAACGTAAACAGTTTGGTAAAGAAATTAGCAAGTTTCAATTGATTCAAGAGAAGTTAGCAATGATGCAAGGTAATCTTGCACAAGCAATGGCGACATGCGCCCAACTTGCACGTATGCAAGCAAATGGTGAATATGATGAAGTAGCGACTTCTACTGCTAAGATGATGAATTCATTGAGATTACGAGAAACAGTTGCTATGGGCAGAGGTGTTCATGGTGGTAATGGTATCTTAGCAGGTGAGTATGATATTGCACGTTTCTTTGCTGATGCAGAAGCGATATACACATATGAAGGTACACATGAAGTCAATGCACTTGTTATAGGTCGTGCGATTACTGGAGATTCAGCTTTTATATAAGTAAGTGTATGGTCACGAAAATGCAAAATTAATATATTTGGAGGGTTTAGTATGACGATAAGAAAAGCAGTCGTATTAGGTGCAGGCACGATGGGAAGTCAAATCGCTGCATTACTTGTAAATGCAGGTCTGAAAGTAAAGATACTAGATATCGTGATTGATGAACAAGAACCAAATAAAATTTCTAAAAAAGCATATGAAACAATTACCAATCCAAAACGTCCATTGTTGTTTGACTTGGATTTTGCATCTAATCTATCATATGGAAATTTCAATGATGATTTAACGGAAGATGAAGATGCGGATATTTATATTGAAGCGGTAAAAGAAGAATTAGAAATCAAACATCAAATATGGGATAAAGTGAAATCAGTAGCACAATCGGATGCATTGTTTGCTACAAATACTTCAGGTATTCCAATTGAAGCTATTGCACAAGCTTTTGATCAAGAAGATAAGCAAAGATTCTTTGGTATGCATTTCTTCAATCCACCACGCATTATGAAATTGGTAGAAATTATTCCGAACGCAAATACTGCACAAGAATATATTGATCGAGTACAAGAATTTGCAGAGGATGTATTAGGTAAGGGTGTCGTGGTCGCAAATGATGTGCCTGGATTTGTTGCCAACCGTGTGGGTACACAAACAATGAACGATATTATGTATAGAGCAGAATCTAGTGGTTTATCAATTACTGAAGTCGATGCGTTGACAGGCAAGAGTATTGGTCGTCCTAAGATGGGGACATACGGTTTGTCAGACTTAGTAGGTCTAGATATTGCTAAAGCAGTCATCGGTGGCTTGCAAAAAGTGCCAGAAGAACAACCGTATTTCCATGATACAAAAATTGCTGATAAATTATATGAAAATGGTGCACTTGGTAATAAGACGAAACAAGGCTTTTATAAAAAGGAAGGCAAACGACGCTTAGTGTACGACTATGAAAGTGGTACGTATGTTGAGCCTACGCCACCACAACAACCTATCTTAAATGAGTTTGGTAAAGATTTAGCGCACAATTTAGATATTATCTTTAATGCACAGGACGATGCAGGTGTGTTTTTATGGGAAACATTAAGAAATAACTTCTACTATTCTGCATTAAATGTGCCGAAAGCTGCAGCCGATTATAAAGATGTTGACCGTGCGATTGTCTGGGGATTTAACTGGAAGCAAGGTCCATTCCAATTATGGGATATGATTGGCTTTGAACGTGTGAAATCTAGAATGAAACAAGAATTGGGTAAATTACCTGATTGGGTAGAGCAACGTAATGAGCCATTTTATGAAGAAGGAGAGACAATTCAACGTACAACTTCGGTAACAGAGTATATAGATAAGGATATATGGGACCACTCTGATTCTAAATTATCCGTAGTTCATGGTAATCAATTATTATTAAAATTACAAAGTGTCAAAAATGTAGTGTCTGATGATTTCGTTAAAGATTTAGCTGCAGCGATAGATTTACTTGAAAATGAAGACTATTCAAGCATGGTAATTTATGCAGATGGCAATAACTTTAGTGTAGGTGCTAACTTGAAATTAATGATGAAAGCCCATGAAGAAGGCACAGTCGATCGAGATATAGGCGAAGGTGTCGATAATTTACACTATAGTTTCAGTAGATTGAAATATGCTTTGAAACCTGTTGTTACAGCTGTTCAAGGTAGAGCACTAGGCGGTGGTTGTGAATTAGTGCTACATTCACCAATAGTAGTAGCTTCTAGCGAATCATATATCGGTTTGGTTGAGACAGGTGTAGGTTTATTGCCGGCAGGTGGTGGACTTGCAGAATTGTCAGATAGAATCTTACGTGGAAACCATAAACATGATGACAAACAACAAGCTATTACCAAAGTGTTAATGAATATTGGCTTAGCTAAAGTATCGACAAATGCATATGAAGCGATTCGCTATGGTTATTTAAGAGAAACAGATACAGTCATATTTAACACTGAAAAGCGTGTTGAAATTGCTTTGAAAAGAGCACAATATGAAGCGGAAACAAATTATGTACCTAAGACAAAAGGACAATATATTGCACTTGGCAGAGACTTTAAAGCATTGGCAGAAGGACAGTTAGATGCACAGCGTTTGGGTCATTTTATCAGTGATTATGATTATGAGATTACGCTTAAAGTGGCAGAGGTTTTAGCTGGTGGAGATGTTCCAAGAAACACATATATCAATCAACGTTATCTACAAAAATTGGAAAAAGAACGCTTTTTAACATTACTCAAGAATCAAAAAACGTATGACAGAATTTCACATATGTTGAAAAAAGGGAAACCGTTACGTAATTAATTTAGAAGTCATTTTATAGATAACAGAAAGGATGATCTTAAATGCGAGATGCATATATTGTAGCGTATGGACGTTCGGCAGCAGGTAAAGCAAAGTTAGGCGGTGCGATGGCACACGAAAGACCTGATGAAGTAGCAGCAAAGGTATTGAAAGGTGTATTAGAACGTGTTGGAGGTAAGTTTGAGCCAGGGATGGTGGAAGATGTTATCGTAGGTAACTCGTTCCCAGAAGGTCTACAAGGACAAAATATTGCAAGAACGATTGCACTATTAGCCGGCTTACCACAAGAGGTACCTGGACAAACGGTCAATCGATACTGTTCTTCAGGATTGCAAACAGTGGCACTTGCAGCTAATCAAATTATTGCGGATCAAGCCGATGTCATTGTTGCAGGTGGTGTCGAATTGATGAGTGCAGTGCCAATGGGAGGTAATGAACCGACGAATAACCCTATTTTACAAGATCAAGATTCAGGAGTATCTCATCCGATGGGATTAACGGCTGAAAATGTAGCCGAAACTTATAAAGTCTCTCGTGAAGATCAAGATGCCTACGCAGTACAAAGTCATCAGCGTGCCAAACAAGCGCAAGATGCAGGCAAATTTGATGATGAAATTATTCCGATAGAAGTAAATAAGGTGACATATGATGCGAATGGTCCAGTAGTTTCCAAGGCTGTGCTAAAAGAAGATGAATTGATTAGACCAGACACAAATGCTGAATCTTTAGCTAAATTGCCAACCGTATTTAAAGCTGACGGCACAGTGACGGCAGGTTCATCTGCACCATTGACAGATGGTACAGGATTCGTAGTTGTGATGTCTGGTGATAAAGTAAAAGAATTAGGTGTCGAGCCGATTGCACGCTTCGTAGGATTTAAAGCGGTAGGTGTCGATCCTAAATTGATGGGCATAGGTCCAGCATATGCAATTCCAGAAGTCTTGAAGTTAACGAATCTTGAAGTGGGAGATATTGATTTAGTGGAACTCAATGAAGCCTTTGCCTCACAAACATTAGCATCTATCCGTGAGGTTGGATTAGATATTGAGAAGACAAATGTAAATGGCGGGGCGATTGCTTTAGGCCATCCGTTAGGTGCAACAGGTGCCATGTTAGTAGGGCGACTATTATCAGAAATGAAGAAACGTCCAGATACTCAATACGGTATGGTAACAATGTGTATCGGTGTTGGTATGGGCGCAGCAGGTATATTTGAATATGTAGGTAAACGTAGCTAAATTTTGATAATGTAATTAAATCTTTGATATGAGCGGAAATAATGAGTCATATTAAAAAGCAGTGTATATTTTACACTGCTTTTTAATCTTTATTAATATACATCACGTTGGTAACGTTGCGCTTTGATAAGTTCTGTTAAATAATGTTCTGCTGCAGTTTCATCATAGCCACCGTGTTGCATTACTACATTAACAAGTGATTGATGTACGCCTTTAGCCATGTCCTCTTTATCACCACAAAGATAGATTGTTGCGCCATCTTCAAGCCAACGATAAAATTCAGCACCATTGTCTTCAATTCGATGTTGTACGTAGATTTTATTTTCTGTATCTCTAGAAAATGCTAAATCTAATTTACTCAATACGCCATCATTTAACCAGCGTTCTAGATCTGTTTGATAGAGGTAATCAGTACTATAATTTTGATTTCCAAAGATTAACCATTGATTGCCAGCTAATCCTAAGTATTCGCGTTCTTGTAAATAAGCACGATATGGAGCAATACCAGTGCCCGCACCAATCATAATTGTTGCCGTGTTATTGTCATATGAGAATTTAAAGTTTGGATTTTTCTTTAAATATACAGGTAAGCTATCCCCAATTGGTGTACGTTCTGCAAGTTGTCCTGAGCATACGCCAAGACGTTCACGGTGATAGGCATCATAACGTACGACGCGTACTGTAAGATGCACGCTATCTGCATTTACTTTATTGCTGCTTGCAATAGAATACTCTCTTGGCGGTAACTTTCTCAAAATATCAAATAATGTTTGAGGTTCTATGCTATAAGGTGAGAAATCTGTGACCAGATCTATTAAATCTCTACCATAAATATAGTTAGTTATCCAAGTATCTTTTTGAGCATTTGCTCTCAGCATTGGGTTTTTAAATACGTCTGCTGCTTGTTTAATGAGTGACGGACTTAGTTTTGAAATTTCAAAATGCTTTGTGAATGCTTCTTTGACAGTAATGGTTGCAGCGTCTTTGCCTATTTGAACTGTCGTATCTGCTTCCCATCCTAAGACATGTATCAGTTTGTTGACTAATGATGGTGCATTTTCAGGAATAATTACTAAACTGTCGCCTGGTTCATAAGATTCGCCATAACCTGCTAAAGATAAAGATAAATGTCTTACTTCTCTCGTTGCCTCTGGTGCAGTCAATACAGTATTATCAATAACTTTAGCTTCATAAGGTTGGTCCTTAGAATAACCCTCCTCATGTGTCTCTAGCGCTACTTCTTCAGCGGTAGCTGTTTCTTTAGCTTTATCGGGTGCACGAGCAGATAATAGTTCGACCATATCTGCCATCCATTGTTCTGATGTTTCTTCAAAATCGAAGTCGCAATCCACACGTTCTGCGATACGGTTGGCACCTAATTGTTCGAGTATATGATCAAAGTCTTTTCCAGCTTGGCAAAAGTCAGGGAAATCTTGATCCCCCAATGCTAATACTGAGTAATTTAATGATTCTAAACGTGGTGCTGTATCACCGTGTAAATACTCATATAAATCAATGGCATTTATTGGTGGTTCACCAACACCTTGGGTCGAACAAATAATAAATACATAGTCTACGGTTGTAAGTTTATCCTTTGGAAAGTCATCCATATCCCACAAATGTACATTAAAGTTGTGAGATTTTAATGTTGTTTCAAACTGTTCTGATACCTCTTCGGCATTACCTGTTTCAGTACCAAATAGAATATGAACATCTAAAGGCTCTGTTACAGTTTGAGTGTCTTCGGTAGCTACTGTTTCAACTGATGGTGCGGCAGAAGTTGAAGACGAAGAAGATGCCGTAGACGTAGTGTCAGTTTCTGAAGCGTAATCCTCTACGGATGTGTTGATAAGATAGCCACTTAACCAATGCTTTTGTTCGGCAGAGAGCATGGGCAGTAACTGATTTATGAGATCCAATTGATTCGTATCAAAAGGAGTATTTGATTGATTGAGTTGCAAAAATGTCACCTCGTTCTTAAATGTATAAAGTACAAAAATTCCACATATATACTATTTTTATATGAAATTTATAAAAATTATAACATTATTTTATAGTTTTATTAATTATTTGTAGAAACTTTTGTTATTTTGTATTGTCAATAAATACTAAAACTTTGATGTTTGTTGCTAAACTGTAACCTTAGTAAATATCGTCAATAATATCTTACATTCTTATGATACAAGTTAACCCCAAATCATTCCAAGGGATAGAATCGATTTGGGGTTATTGTTTATATTTATAGAAAGGAGAATAATAGTTATAAAAAGGGCTCAATTTTTTATAACTATCATTTATAATGGCTAGATTTTAGTTTTAATTGATTAATTTAAGGTTTGATTGCAAATGCACGAACAGGAAATCCTGGTGCGTCATTTGGTTTCGGGCTAATCGTATAAATGATTGCGCCACGGGTTGGTAATTGATCTAAATTTGTTAACAGCTCAATTTGGTAGGTGTCTTGAGATAAGACGTAACGTTCGCCGACAATATCACCATTTTTGGCTACATCTACTGAGGCATCTGTGTCAAAGGTTTCATGACCAATCGCTTTGATATGCCTTGCTTCAAATAAGAATTGTAAGGCGTCCAACCCCCAACCGGGTAAATGGAGATTTCCTTCAGTATCTCTATTTTCGAAACGTTCAATGTCTGGCCAACGTTTTGACCAATCGCTACGTAAAGCAACGAATGTGCCAGGCTCAATTTTGCCATGTTCAGCTTCCCACTGTGCGATATGATTTTGCGTTAAAATGAAATCAGCATCTTTCGCAACTTCATCCGAGAAGTCTAACACAATCAGTGGAAGTGCGAGTTCTGTAAGTTCAATTTCATGTAAGTATCTGGTATTTTCTACAAAATGTATTGGCGCATCAATATGTGTACCATACTGTGTAACGAGGTTCCAATTTTGTACGTAAAATCCATCGTCTTGCACATTGAACAAGGTAGATACTTTAGCACGTTCAAATTCACTGAAACATGGGATTGTTTCATCAAACGCGTGGGTCAAGTCGACCCACGTTAATGTCTTAAGTTGTTCTAACTGTTTCCACAAAGGATAGCTCATAAGAATCACCTACAATAAGATTTATTAAACTGTTGCTGAATTTGTTGTTTTACGTAATTTATCAACTGAATTAACTAATACAGTTAATGCTTCGACAACTTCGTCTTCTTTACGTGTTTTTAGACCACAGTCAGGGTTAACCCAGAATAGTGAACGGTCGATTTCTTGTAAAGCACGGTCGATCGCAGTCGTGATTTCTTCTTCAGTTGGAATACGTGGACTGTGAATATCGTAGACACCAAGGCCAATGCCTAAGTCATACGTAATGTCTTCAAAGTCTTGGATTAAATCACCATGGCTACGTGAAGTTTCGATTGAGATTACATCTGCATCTAAATCATAGATTGCGTGAATGATTTGTCCAAATTGAGAATAACACATATGCGTATGAATTTGTGTTTCATCAGCCACTGAAGAAGTTGAAAGTTTGAATGAACGCACAGCTTTATCTAAATAGTCTGCATGATATTCTGAACGTAATGGTAAACCTTCACGTAATGCCGGCTCATCTACTTGGATGATTTGGATACCAGCTTCTTCTAAAGCAAGTACTTCTTCATTGATAGCAAGTGCGATTTGGTCTTGAACTTCTTCACGAGGTAAATCTACACGTTCGAATGACCAGTTTAAGATTGTAACTGGACCAGTTAACATACCTTTGACAGGTTTGTCTGTTAAACTTTGTGCGTATAAAGTTTCTTTCACAGTTAATGGTTCAGTCCATTTAACATCTCCATAGATGATTGGTGGCTTAACAGCACGTGAACCGTATGATTGAACCCAACCGAATTTAGTAACTAAGAAACCTTGTAATTTCTCACCGAAGAATTCTACCATGTCATTACGTTCGAACTCACCGTGTACTAACACATCTAAACCGATATCTTCTTGAATCTTAATCCAACGAGCGATCTCATTATCTAAGAATGTTCTGTATGCTTCGTCTGTGATACGGTTATTTTTCCAATCTGCGCGTTGTTTACGTACTTCTTGTGATTGAGGGAATGAACCAATTGTTGTTGTTGGTAAATCTGGTAAGTTTAAGCGTGCATCTTGTGCTTTTTTACGCTCAGCAAATACTGATTTACGAGATGTTGGTACACTATCAAAGTCATATTCAAGGTTTTTGAATGATTGGTTTTGGAAACGTTCATAGCTTGCTTTTAACTCATTATATTTAGCATCATCGTTATCATTAAACAATCTTCGTAATGCATCAAGTTCGTCTAACTTTTCAGTTGCAAAGCTTAAGCCTTCAGCGATTGAATCGTCTAATGTTTCATCATCTAATGATACTGGAACGTGTAATAAAGAAGATGACGGTTGAATGACAAGATCATCTGTATACGATTGTAATGTTTCGATTAATTCTTTCTTTGCTTCGATATCTGTTGCCCAAACATTACGGCCATCGATGATACCAGCATAAAGTGTCTTAGAACGATCTAAATCGCCAGCTTTAATTTGCTCAAGGTTGAAGTTACGATCATGAACGAAGTCTAAACCTAAACCTTTAACCGGTAGACTGTTTAAGAATTTTAAATTTACGCGTTCGAAGTATGTTTGGATGACTAGTTTATCTTCTAGTCCTGCTTCAGCAAAATACTTATACGCTGCAGCAGTGATGTCTTCATAATCGGCACTATCATCTTCAACTAATGCTGGTTCATCAACTTGGATGTATTCAGCACCTGCATCAGCAAGTGATTGCAATACTTCTTTATATAATGGAAGTAATGTGTTTACTTTTTCTTCAAAAGTTTGGTTGCCGCCTTTTGATAATTTAACAAAAGTGATTGGACCAACGATAACTGGGTGTGCGTTAACATTTAAAGATTGCGCATATTTAAAGCGTTCTAACAAAACGTTATTGTTTAATTTTGGCTCTACATTATCCCATTCAGGTACGATATAGTGATAGTTTGTGTTAAACCATTTAATCAATGCGCTTGCAACATGTTCTTTGTTACCACGAGCAATATCGAATAATAAATCATCATTAACATCTCTACCTTGGAAACGCTCAGGAATAATGTTAAATAATAAAGATGTATCAAGAATGTGGTCGTAAAGTGAGAAGTCACCAACTGGAATACTTGATAAATTATAGTTCTTTTGTAGTAATAAGTTTTCTTTGTGTAAATCAGTTAATTGTTGGTGTAATGTGTCTAAGTCTACTTTCTTTGACCAGTATCCTTCGATCGCTTTTTTCCATTCTCTCTTTCTACCTAATCTTGGAAAACCTAAATTTGATGTTTGAATTGTCATAATATTGCCTCCTGTTTATTTGAAGTAATCGTTTTTGAATATGATGCAAGTTCAAGTGTATAATCGACGCTTTGGAATGGTGTGATTAAATATAGACCATTAAAGTATTGATGAACGGTATCGATTAATTCCTTTGAAAGTTTCAAGCTTAAAGCTTTTGTTTTTTCTTTATCGTCTTTTACGGCTTCAAATTGACTGAGTATTTCTTCAGATAATTTGATACCTGGCACCTCATTATGTAAAAACAAGGCATTCTTATAACTTGTTACAGGCATGATGCCGATAAAAAACGGAGCGTCTAAATGTTTAGTTGCTTCATATACTTCTTTGATTTTTTCAGCACTGTAGACGGGTTGGGTGATGAAGTAATTCATCCCACTTTCTAACTTTCTTTCTAACCGTCGTACTGCACCATCTAACTTTCTTACATTCGGATCAAACGCGCCGGCGATGTTGAAGTTGGTATTGACCTTCAGCGCATCACCATCAGTATTGATACCTTGGTTAAAGCGTAATGCAATTTCAGTTAAACCTTTGGAATTTACATCATATACATTGGACGCACCTGGCAAGTGCCCAATCTTTGATGGATCACCAGTAATCGTTAAAATTTCATTAACGCCAATGAGTGATAGTCCGAGTAAATGTGACTGTAAACCGATAAGGTTTCTATCTCGACATGTGATATGAACGAGTGGCTCGATATCATATTGTTGCTTGATAATACTTGCTGCCGCAATATTACTAACACGAACGGTAGCGAGTGAATTGTCGGCAAGTGTGACTGCATCAATATCAGCCTCGTCAAGTTTTTTGATATTTCTGAAAAATTTATCTGTGTCTAAATGCTTTGGTGTATCTAATTCAACAATAACAGTAGGTCGTGCTTTGACTTTATCTGTAAGATTTTGTTTAATTGTCGATTGATTACTTTGTTTTTTTACTTTTTTAGTGATTGGAATTACATTTTTGTCTGTAATGGGTGACAGTTCAGCTACAGATGATTTAATAAATTTGATATGTTCTGGTGTTGTGCCACAACATCCACCAATTAAACGAACACCTTCACTGATGAGTTGTTGTGCTACTTTGCCGAAATATACTGCATTATCACTATACTTAAATTCACTGTTATCTATGTCTAATAGGCTAGCATTGGGATAGCATGATAGATAAGCGTCATCAGGTAATTCTATATGAGAAAATGATTCCTTCATATGATGTGGGCCGTGATGACAATTTAAGCCGACAATATCTGCACCGCTAGCTATCAATGTCTTTAAAGCTTCATTAATTTCAGTTCCATCTCGTAAATAATTAGTATTTAGCGCTGTGAGTTGAGCGATAATAGGGATATTGTATTTACGTTTAGTAGCTGTAATAATGTTAGTTAATTCATCTAAATCGTAATAGGTTTCGAAGAGTAAACCATCGACACCTTCTTCTATTAAAGTATCTACTTGTATTTCTGTGTGATACTGAATTGCGGTCAGTTCTAAATCCTCTTGTTTAATACCTCTAAATCCACCTACAGTACCGAGAATAAATGTATCTTCGTTTGCTGCATTTTTAGCAATGCGCACAGCAGCTTGGTGTATTTCTTTAACCTTGTGCTCTAACCCAAAGACCTTTAACTTTTCAAAGTTTGCACCATACGTATTGGTTTGGATGATATCTGCACCTGCATCAATATAACTTTGATGTATACGTTGTACCTTTTCAGGATATGTTAAGTTGTACGCTTCTGGGCAAGTATCCAGGCCTTCAGAGTAAAATATAGTTCCGATTGCACCGTCAGCGACTAGAATATTGTTCTGTAATGCCTTGAGTAATTGACTCATTGAAAGCCTCCTTAAATGCATAGTTTAAATCTGCAATTAATTCTTCTGGTTGTTCTAAACCAACACTTAATCTAAACAAGCCAAATGTGATATTACGTGCTTCGCGCACTTCTTGTGGTACCGCTGCATGTGACATTGTAGCTGGATGTGACAAGATTGTTTCGACACCGCCTAAACTAACTGAAACGAGTGGCAATGTTAATGCGTCTACAAATGCTTGTGCTTTGGATTCGTCTTTTAATCTAAATCCGAGTACTGCGCCACCATGGCTCGCTTGTGCCAAATGTAATGAATCATTACCTGGGTAATAGACTTCTGCGATTTCAGTTCTTTCTATTAAAAAGTCATATATTTTTTGAGCATTTGATACGGATTGATTAAAACGTACAGGCAATGTTTTTAAATGTTTAGCCAGTGTCCAACTATCCTGAGCAGATAGAGCAGTTCCTGTACCATTTTGTAATAGGTATAACGCATCAGCTACTTCTTTGTTACTAGTGATAGCTACACCTGCAATAATGTCGCTATGACCTCCTAAAAATTTAGTAGCACTATGTACCACAATATCAGCTCCCAAAGAGAGAGGGGATTGTCCAAGTGGTGTCATAAACGTATTGTCTACTGCGACTAATAATTCATGTTGTTGAGCGATTTGAACAATACCCTTGATGTCCGTAACTTTGAATAAAGGGTTAGACGGTGTTTCGATATAAATTAATTTGGTATTATCTTGAATCGCTGCTTCAACACTTTCTAACTCTGTAGTGTCAACTGTTGTAAATTGAATGTTATAACGTGTTAATATCTGTTCAGTTAATCGGAATGTGCCACCGTATACATCGTCTGGCAGAATAACATGATCACCTGCGCTGAGTGTTAATAACACTGCAGAAATTGCTGCAATACCTGAAGCATAAGCAAAGGCATAGTCTCCACCTTCAAGTTTGGCTAACTTTTCTTCGAGTAATGCTCTGTTAGGATTACCACTTCTTGCATAGTCATAAGTAGCATTGCCACCTAATACTTTTTGATGAAAAGTTGATGAATCATATAAAGGAGGATTAGCAGAATCATAATCAGTCCCTCTATGTGCGTCGAAAATTACTTCGGTTTCTTTTGATAAACTCATGAAATCACTCCTTCTTTAGATTTTTCTAATGCTTGTATAATATCGCTTTCGATATCGTCATAGTCTTCAATCCCAATAGATAGTCTAAGTAGATGCTCATCAATGCCACGTTTATCCTTTTCTTCATCAGGCATATCGACATGGGTTTGTGTGTAAGGGAATGTAATAAAGGTTTCCGTTCCACCAAGACTTTCTGCAAAGATACAAATTTCTAAATTTTCCAAAAATTTATTCGCTTTAAAGTTCTTATTTAATCGTAAGCTCAGCATACCTGTTTGTCCGCTATAGAGAACTTCGTCAATTGCTTCTAAGTTACTACATCGTTCAGCGAGTAATTTGGCGTTATATTCTGAACGATCCATTCTGAGGTGCAAAGTCTTCAATCCGCGCTGTAGTAAGTAGCTATCGATTGGAGCAAGCGTAGCGCCAATCATGTTGTGAAAATCAGCGAATTGTTCTGCTAACGCGTCATCTTTAACTGTTACTACACCAGCTAATACATCATTGTGACCACCGATATATTTAGTGGCTGAATGTAATACGATGTCTGCACCATCTTCGAGAGGTGTAGAGAGATAAGGTGTTAAAAATGTATTATCTACAATTGTTAACAGATTATATTCTTTGCCTAAAATGTAATACGGGTCTAAGTCAATCTTAATCATTTGAGGATTTGAGATTGGTTCAATGAATAAGGCTTTAGTATTGTCAGTGATTTGGCCTTTTACTTCTTCGTAATTTAGGAAATCTACGTATTTGAAACGAATACCGTATTGTTTCTCATAAAAATCAAATAGTCTAAATGTGCCACCATATAAATCAAATGAGACGAGTACTTCATCACCTGATTTAAATAAATTACAAACCAGTTGAATGGCTGCCATACCACTTGAAGTTGCGAAGGAAGCTGTTCCGCGTTCTAATTTTGCAAAAGCTTCTTCAAAGGCAGAGCGTGTTGGGTTCTTGGTACGAGTGTAATCGTAACCTGTAGACGCCCCTAAATGTGGATGTTGATATGCCGTTGATAAATATATTGGATTGGCGATTGCACCCGTTTGATCTTCAGATAATGCAATTTGTGCTAGTTCAGTATTTTTCATAATCGATAACCTCCTTGTTGGAAATAAAAAAAGCCTCCGTCCTTTAAACCCGAATAAATCGGATGTAAAGGACGAAAGCTTAGCTCGCGGTACCACCTTAATTTGTCACGTTATCACTAACGTAACCTTATCCAGTACGCCATCTTGTTAATTTAACCTAACGTCTGAATTGTGTCATCATATAGTGCATTAAAAAACTCACCTTAATATATAAAAATTAAAATGAGTATTAACGACGTATACGACGTGTGGATAAATCCAGTACGCCATTCAACAAAATGTTAATACTGTATCGCTGTAACGGGCGATCCCGTTGAAACCTCATATTGGCAACAACACTCAAAGGCCATTTTCGAACTTTCTTTCTGTGTCTTCTTTCAGCGTATCAAAGACTCTCTGTGTCAGCAGTGTAAGTTTTACTTTCCTTATTACTGTGTTTGGTTTGTTTCTGTTGTAAATTTGATATACCTAAGATTACACACTCGAATTCAATTTGTCAACAACTTATCAGAAAATTTTGATTTAACTAAAAATAATGTGATTCTATTCAGCAATAAATTAGCAATGCTATACTAGAACATATATCAAAAAAGTATAGGGCACTTTATTTTAGACTGGTTATTATAGAGGGAGAGGTGTAGCAATTATGAATGTAGAAGATCAACGATTACAGTTAGTAGGGGATGCTGAAATACAAGAGATAAAGCTTGATGAAATTAAAGCCAACCCCTATCAGCCGAGAAAGACCTTTGATGAGGAGAAGCTAGATGACTTAGCTGGGTCGATTAAGAATCATGGCGTCTTGCAGCCTATTGTAGTTAGGAAGGCGATAACCGGTTATACAATTGTAGTTGGGGAAAGACGATTTCGTGCTTCTCAACGAGCGGGGATGTCTCATATACCTGCAATCGTTAAATCTTTAACTGATGAAGATATGATGGAACTTGCCATAATAGAAAATTTGCAACGAGAAGACTTAAATGCAATAGAAGAGGCAGAAAGTTATAAGAAATTAATGACTGATTTGAAATTAACACAACAACAAGTGGCAGCCCGTTTGAGTAAATCGCGCCCATATATTGCTAATATGCTACGTTTACTACACTTACCTAATGAAATAGCTCAAATGGTTAAAGCAGGAAAGCTTTCGGGTGCACATGGTAGAACGTTGTTAATCGTGAAAGAACCAACAAGGATGAAGCAAATTGCCAACCAAGCAATCAAAGAATCATGGAGTGTCCGTGAATTAGAATCCTATGTACAAACGTTAACGACTAATAATCAAATGGCTGAACCTACACAAAGTGACTCAATTACGAAACCGAAATTTATTCGACAACAAGAACGTCAATTACAGGAACAATATGGTGCCAAAGTAGCCATTTCTACGCGTAATAGAAAGGGACATATCACATTTGAATTTAAGTCAGAAGAAGAATTTAGAAACTTAATACGTCAATTAAATGATAAATACAATCTTGATTAATAATGTGATATACGCTGCCGTTTAATTCCAAATATGTAAAATTGGGCGCCCCTTAATCAATATGAGTGCGCTATAAGAAATTATCATTTATAAATACACTTTGAATGTTGCCGATATATCCCGACATCCAAAGTGTATTTTTGTGTTATCAATGTAAATAGAGTTGGTTTACAAATTAGAATCATTATAAAAAATAAAAATTTTCAAAAAACTAAAATCATTAATAAAGTCAATACTGACAAGGTTTGTAGGGATTTCAGATTATTGTAATTATCTTTTTAAAATAATTATAAAATCGGTTTATAAACGTTGATTTTAAAGGGTTTGCAGCGTTATTCTCAATTGAATTGAACGCTTGATTATACTGGTGAAATAGACTTGACATAAAAAATGACAGTGAGTAAAGTGATTAACATAAATTATTTTCGAATAATTCTAAATACGAAAATGTAGCGCGGAGTTTTACGGAGCACATTAAAGAAAAAAGGGGATGAACCCATTAATGTCAGTAGAAAAAATTACTTATGATAACTTTTATGATGACGCGTTTGACAATGTTGATATTACAGACGAGACAAAAGGTGCACGTGAAGTAATCTCTTGGGCTTATGAAACGTATGGTGACTCTATTATTTATTCATGTAGTTTTGGTGCAGAAGGCATGATTCTAATTGACTTGATCTATAGCGTGAAAAAAGATGCTGAGATTGTCTTTTTAGATACTGACCTCCATTTCCAAGAAACTTATGATTTGATAGACAGAGTTAAAGCACGTTATCCAGAACTCAATATAAAACTAAAGAAACCAGATTTAACATTAGAAGAGCAATCTGCGGAATATAAACCAGCATTATGGAAGAGTGACCCTAATATGTGTTGTTATATTCGCAAGATTAAACCTTTAGAAGAAGTATTATCAGGTGCGACAGCATGGGTTTCAGGTTTGCGTCGATCACAGGGACCTTCAAGAGCGAACACGAATTTTATCAACAAAGATGAACGCTTCCAATCTGTTAAGGTATGTCCTTTAATTCATTGGACTTGGGACGATGTATGGGATTACATCAAGAAATACGATTTACATTATAACGAATTGCATGATTTTAACTATCCTAGTATTGGTTGCATTCCTTGTACATCAGCTGTCAGTGGTTCAGGTGATTCAAGAGCAGGAAGATGGACGAATTCAACTAAGACTGAATGTGGTTTGCATACAACACGACCTTAACGACGATATACACATATTTTTTTACTTTTAAACCTTAGTAAACTAATCAGTTATATAATCAATCGAGTATTATATTGTGTGCATTTTGCACGCAATATAAGGTTGGTTATCCTGTAACTTAATCAAATGTGTATAAAATGAAAGTATTTTAAAACAAGAGAAATGAAAATAGACTATATGAGGTGAACTTGCTGTGAATTTATCTGTAACAAACAGTCCATTCAACGAAGAACAAGCAACACAACTGAATCAAATCATTCAAAACCTTACGCCTGAGCAACAGACATGGTTAAGTGGTTACTTGACTGCTAATCAACAAGCTGTAGCAAATGGTTCGGCACCAACGCCACAAGTGGCAGAATACGTCCTAAACAATGAACCCCAAGCAAACAGTGATCGACATATTACGATTTTATATGGTTCTGAGACTGGAAATGCACAAGGGTTAGGTGAAATCTTTGCGGATCGTTTAGTAGAACATAACTATACAGTTAAATTAAGTTCGATGGATGATTTTAAACCTAAAGATTTGAAAAAAGTAGAGGATTTATTTGTTATTTCATCTACTCATGGTGAAGGAGATCCACCTGATAATGCGTTAAGTTTCCATGAGTTTTTACATGGTAGAAAGGCACCGAAATTAGAAGGAGTTAGATTCTCTGTATTAGCTTTAGGTGATGAATCTTATGAATTCTTCTGCCAAACGGGTAAAGATTTCGATAAACGCTTAGAAGAATTAGGCGGCGAACGTATCATTGACCGTCAAGACTGTGATATAGACTATGATGATCTAGCTGAAAAATGGATGAACGCTAATATTGAAAAGCTTAATAGTAGTTCTGGTATTCAACAGCAGACGGTAACTTCTACAGAAACAGTAGCTTCTGCAAAAGAGAAACGCTATTCAAAAGCAAATCCATATCGCGCAGAAGTATTAGAAAATATCAATTTAAATGGTAGAGGCTCAAACAAAGAAGTAAGACATGTCGAGTTATTGCTTGATAATTATGGTGAAGAATACGAGCCAGGTGATTGTTTAGTAGTCATCCCAGAAAATGATCCGGAAATCGTAACACTATTGATTGATACCTTGAAATTTGATGAGACAGAAGAAATTGCAATTAATGAAGATGGCGATACACTACCATTGCGTAAAGCATTGACTGAACATTTTGAAATTACTAAATTGACGAAGCCATTATTACAAAAAGCAGCTGATCTGATTGGTAATACACAATTATCAGAAAAGGTGCAAGATGCAGATTGGGTACACACATACATAGATGGTAGAGATTTAGTCGATTTGTTTACTGATTTCCCATCTGAGACATTTAAAGCTGAGAATCTACATCAATTATTAAGAAAATTGCCACCAAGAGAATACTCTATTGCAAGTAGTTATAAAGCGAATCCAGATGAAGTACACATTACGGTTGGCGCAGTGAGATACCACGCACATGGTCGAGATCGTTCAGGCGTTTGTTCTGTACAACTCGCAGAAAGAGTTCAACCAGGTGATACGATTCCAATTTATTTGAAGAAGAATCCAAATTTCAAATTCCCAACAGATGAAACGCCTGTGATTATGATTGGGCCGGGAACGGGTGTTGCACCATTTAGAGCATACATGCAAGAACGTGAAGAATTAGGGTTAGAAAGTAAGACGTGGTTATTCTTTGGAGAACAACATTTTACAACGGACTTCCTATATCAAACTGAATGGCAAGAATGGCTTAAGGATGATGTATTAACTAAGTTAGATTTAGCATTCTCAAGAGACACAGATGAGAAAGTTTATGTTCAACATAGAATTGCGGAGCATAGTGCTACTTTCTATGAATGGTTAATGAATGGCGCTGCATTGTACGTTTGTGGAGATGAGAAACAAATGGCGAAGGATGTTCATCAAACTATTCGCTACGTATTAGAGCAAGAAGGCGGTATGTCAGAAACGGAAGCTGAAGCTTATCTAACGGAAATGAAAAAAGAAAAACGTTATCAACGTGACGTTTATTAAGAGAAAGGGATGATAGTATGGCTGATTCGAATTTAAACTTTTCAGAGAAACTTGATGAAATGGAACGAATCAAAACAGAAAGTAACTATCTTCGCGGTACGATTGAGGAAGGTTTAGCAGATAGAATTACAGGTGCAATAGCTGAAGAAGATACTAAACTTTTAAAATTCCATGGTAGTTACATGCAAGACGACAGAGATCTTCGAGATGAACGTCGTAAACAAAAATTAGAACCTGCTTATAGTTTCATGATTAGAGTTCGTGCGCCAGGCGGTGCGTCAACACCAGAGCAGTGGATTGCAATGGATGATATTGCAAATGAATATGCAAATCACACGATTAAATTGACAACACGCCAAGCATTCCAATTTCACGGTATCTTAAAGAGAAATCTCAAACAAACAATGTTTGATATAAACCAATCATTATTAGATACGTTAGCGGCATGTGGTGATGTTAACCGAAACGTTATGAGCAACCCGAACCCTTATCAATCAGATGTCCATGCAGAAGTTAACCAAATTGCTAGTGATATCAGTGCGCATCTATCACCAAGAACACAAGCCTATCATGAGATTTGGTTAGATGGTGAAAAAGTGATGGACACAAGTGTTGAGGAAGAACCACTTTACGGTAAAACATATTTACCACGTAAATTTAAAATTGGTATTGCTGTTCCACCATCAAACGATATCGACGTATACTCGCAAGATATTGGTTTAATTTCTATTATTGAAGATGGCAAGCTTGTTGGATTTAATGTCACAGTTGGTGGCGGTATGGGTATGACACATGGTAATACCAAAACATATCCACAACTTGGGCGTTTAATAGGTTATTTCCCTAAAGAACATGCTTTAGATGTTTGTGAAAAGATCTTAACGATTCAACGTGATTATGGTAATAGACAAGAACGTAAAAATGCGCGTTTCAAATATACAGTAGACCGTTACGGTGCTGATTGGGTACTTAGTGAGTTGAATAACCGTTTAGGTTGGAGTTTAGAATCACCTCGTGAATTCCACTTCGATCATAATGGTGAC
The DNA here is from genome assembly GCF_043107035.1 of Staphylococcus sp. 231237_7MaSpsaltlick. Taxonomy (NCBI): domain Bacteria; kingdom Bacillati; phylum Bacillota; class Bacilli; order Caryophanales; family Staphylococcaceae; genus Staphylococcus; species Staphylococcus sp. 231237_7MaSpsaltlick. The sequence continues at coordinate 168,015 of NZ_JBICNX010000006.1, read as the reverse complement.
AGATATGGTTGGACTGAAGGTAGTGGCAAGTGGCATTTCACGTTATTTATACAAAATGGTCGTGTTAAAGATACAGAAGATTACAAATTGAAAACAGCGTTACGTAAAATCGCTGAAATTCATACAGGTGATTTCAGATTAACACCAAACCAAAACTTGGTAATTGCTAATGTAGACGCACAGAAAAAACCAGAAATTGAAGCTTTAATTGATGAGTATGGATTAACTGATGGTAAACATTACACAGGTTTACGACGCAATTCAATGGCATGTGTTGCTTTCCCAACTTGTGGTTTAGCAATGGCAGAGTCTGAGAGATACCTACCTTCTTTAATTACTAAAATTGAAGATTTATTGGATGAAGCAGGCTTGAGTGAAGAAGAAATTACAATTCGTATGACAGGTTGCCCAAATGGTTGTGCGAGACCAGCATTGGCAGAAATAGCCTTTATAGGTAAAGCGCCAGGTAAATACAATATGTATTTAGGAGCCAGCTTTACGGGCGATCGATTAAATAAAATGTATAAAGAAAATATTGGGGAAGCAGAAATATTAGAAAGTTTAAGACCAATATTATTGCAATATGCAAAAGAAAGAACTGAGGGAGAACATTTTGGAGACTTCGTTGTACGTGCAGGTATTGTTGACGCAGTAAATGATGGTCAAGTGTTCCACAGTTAAAAAATAGAGAAAGTGGTGACAGGATGGGCAAAGTATATTTAGTAGGCGCAGGTCCAGGAGATCCTGATTTGATAACAGTAAAAGGTTTAAAAGCAATAGAACAAGCGGATGTTATTTTATATGATCGTTTGGTAAATAAAGAACTATTAAATCATGCTTCACCTTTAGCCAAATTTATGTATTGTGGTAAAGATCCAAACCATCATTCATTGCCACAAGAAGATACTAATAAAATGTTAGTGAGTTTGGCCAAAAAAGGGCTTACTGTCACTCGCTTAAAAGGTGGAGACCCCTTTATTTTTGGTAGAGGGGGAGAAGAAGCAGAGGTATTAGCAGAGCAGCATATTCCATTTGAAGTTGTACCTGGTATAACTTCAGGAATAGCTGCCCCAGCTTATGCTGGTATACCTGTGACACACCGTGATTATAGTTCGTCTGTAGCGTTTGTTACAGGTGTTATCAATAAAGGTATTGATAAAGATGAATATTGGAAACATTTAGCATTAGGACCAGAAACATTATGTATTTATATGGGTGTGAAAAAATTACCGGAAATTTGTGAATTACTAACGACAAATGGTCGTTCAGTAGACACACCGGTCGCACTCGTACATCTAGGTACATCTGAACATCAAAAAACGGTTGTCGGTACATTGGACAATATTGTTGAGATAGCTAAAGATATTGAAAATCCAGCGATGATTGTTGTCGGTGAAGTAGTTCGTTTAAGAGATCAGATAAGTTGGTTTGAGACATTACCTGTGGATGAAGCAGTTGCTAAGTTGACTTATCAGTAATAGGAGGGGTTAGTGTGCGAGGTGTCTTATATGTCAGTCATGGCAGTAGAGTTGCTGAGGCTGTTGAAGAAGCGAAATCATTTATCGAAAAAGTAAAAGTACAAATAGATATCCCGCTACAGGAAATTTGCTTTTTAGAATTAACAAGCCCTAACTTATCTCAAGGATTTGAAAAGTTAGTTGCACAAGGTGCGACTCAAATTTCAATTGTACCGGTGTTATTGTTAAGTGCTGGGCATTACTTTAAAGATATTCCGGCAGAAATTGAAGAAAATCAGTTGAAATTTCCTAATGTAGAAGTGTCATATGGCCAACCTTTAGGGGTACAAAGACGATTAACGTCAGTGTTGAAAGAGCGAATTGCTGAGACAGGTATTAAACCTAATGATGATGCAAAAGTGTTGGTTATAGGAAGAGGTAGTTATAATCCACAGACACAAAAAGACATTACAGCTATACGAGATCAATTATATGATCTCACAGAATTGAACGATATTGATGTTTGTTATTTAGCAGCTTGTGGCCCTAAATTTGAGGAAGCACTGCAGCAAGCAGTTGAAGCTAAACATTCTCAAATATTTGTTGTGCCTTATCTATGGTTTACAGGCATATTGGAACAACACATTGATAGTACTGTGAATAGTTATGATGTAGATAGCGACATTATACTCTGTCATAGACTAGGGCATCATAAGTATTTACAGCATGCATTAAGAGATAGAGTGTTAGAAACATTTGAATTAGTGAATCAGTAGATAATGAAATGTATAGAGAGAAGTGAGGACATGCCTTTGATTCCACTTATGTTTGATATATCAGATAAACAAGTTGTAGTGATTGGTGGTGGCAAGGTGGCTGAACGTAGAGTGCAAACATTAGCACAATATACTAAGCATATACTTGTCATCAGTCCAACACTTACGGATGTATTGCAAAAGTTATTTGAAAATTCTGTGATTAAATGGTGTAAAAGAGAATTTCAAGTAGCAGATGTTCAAACAGCATCGTTGATTATAGTGGCAACAAATGATTCTGCTACAAATAAACAGGTGTTGGAGGCGAAACCCCATCATGCATTAGTAAATTATGCAGAAGATGTTACTGCTGGAGATATTGCATTTCCAAGTATACTGCAAAGAGGGAAATTGACGCTAAGTGTATCAACACAAGGTGCTAGTCCCGGACTCACTTCTCAAATACTACAAGAATTTCGTGATCGTTATGATGAACACTATGAAGCCTATGTGGATTTTTTATATGAGTGTAGACAACGTATTAAACAGAGCCAATTAACAGCATCTGAAAGAAAGCAATTTCTTAAGGACATTCTGTCTTCAGACTATTTAAACAAACATAAACAATATGAAGTTAGAACATGGTTAGATTCAATAACCTAATAAATCGAAAGGGGTACGACGCATGCATAAATTATTTATCTTTGCACTTGCTGGTTTTCTTGCACAATTGATAGATGGGTCATTAGGAATGGGCTTCGGTGCATCCTCATCATCTATATTATTAACATTTGGTGTGGCGCCAGCTATTGCTTCCGCAACGATTCATTTTTCAGAGATTGCGACAACAGCAGCATCCGGTACATCACACTTGAAATTCGAGAACGTGCATAAACCTACATTAATTAAGTTGGCGATTCCAGGTGCAATTACTGCATTTATAGGCGCCGCATTCCTAAGTAATATTCATAGCGACTTAATTAAACCGTTTATCGCCGTGTTCTTACTAAGTATGGGGTTATACATCTTATACCAGTTTCTATTTAAAAGAAATCAACAGCTTTCTGACGAAATAAATCCCGACAAAGGCAGTCGTTTTTCTATGATACCACAAGGCTTAGTAGCAGGCTTTCTAGATGCAGTAGGCGGTGGTGGCTGGGGTCCGGTCAATACGCCATTATTACTAGCTTCGAAAAAATTAGAACCGCGCTATGCAATCGGTACGGTATCTGCAAGTGAATTTTTTGTAACTATTTCAGCATCGTTAGGTTTTATTATATTCCTTGGTTGGGATCAAATTAATTGGGCACTTGTAATTTCATTAAGTGTCGGTGGTATGTTAGCAGCACCTATCGCAGCATGGTTTGTCAAAATTCTACCTATGAATATATTGGCAGTTTGTGTTAGTGGATTAATTATCTTTACAAATAGTAGTTCGCTATTAAGTGTATTTAACCCAGGAACGACAGTAGCATTGACTATAAAAATAGCATTAATTGTCGTTTGGATAGGATTGGTTATTTTTGCATTATCACAAAATAAAAAATTACCTTTTTCAGTATCTAAAAAAAAGGCCAACGTAAATGAACTAGATTAATAATTAAAGGGAGTGTATGACAATGACAGTAACAAATAAACCTGTAAATAATACAATACAACCACATGGTGGCACATTAATTAATAGACAAGTAGAAGGTGCAGAAAGAGAGCAATTAATTCAAGAAGCGCAAAATTTTCCTGCTATAACACTAAATCCGTGGAGTTTATCTGATTTAGAACTTATTTCGATTGGTGGTTTCAGTCCGTTAGAAGGCTTTATGGGCGAGGCAGATTATACAGAAGTAGTCGAGAATGTGCATTTAAGTAATGGATTGGTATGGAGTATTCCTATTACATTACCAGTGGATGAAGCTCAAGCAAACGAATTAAATATTGGAGATAGAGTTGCTTTATATGGTGAGGATAATCATCTTTATGGTGTGTTAGATTTAGAAGAAAAATACACTTATGATAAAGAAAAAGAAGCGAAATTAGTATATGGTACAACAGATGTTGACCACCCAGGTGTGAAAAAAGTCTACGAAAAAGGCAGCGTATACTTAGCCGGTCCAGTTCATTTAGTGGATAGACCAAAGCATGACGAATTTGTAGATTTTCATCTAGATCCTGTTGAAACAAGACAATTATTTAGTGACTTAGGATGGAAGACGGTTGTTGGTTTTCAGACTAGAAATCCAGTGCATAGAGCACATGAATATATTCAAAAAGCAGCGCTAGAATCAGTTGATGGTTTACTATTAAATCCTTTAGTGGGAGAGACTAAATCTGACGATATACCTGCGGCAGTTAGAATGGAAAGTTATCAGGCGATATTAAAACATTATTATCCTGCTGACCGCACGCGTTTAGTTATCTATCCAGCTGCAATGAGATATGCAGGACCACGAGAAGCAATTTTACATGCGACAGTACGTAAAAACTATGGCTGTACACACTTTATTGTCGGTCGTGATCATGCTGGAGTCGGTGATTACTATGGCACATATGAAGCGCAAGAACTTATCTCGCAATATGAAGCTGAGTTAGGGATTCACATCTTAAAATTTGAACATGCTTTTTACTGTAAAAAATGTGAAAACATGGCAACTGCAAAAACATGCCCACACGATGCATCTGATCACTTACATTTAAGTGGAACAAAAGTAAGAGAAAAATTGAGAAATGGCGAATCATTACCTAAAGAATTCTCAAGACCGGAAGTAGCTGAAGTATTAATTAGAGGTTTACAAGAGAAATAACAGTCAAAGGAGTTTAGTGATGAGTACATCTAAAAATATTACATGGCACGATTCAGAAGTGAAAAAAGTAGAAAGACAACATCGAAATAAACACAAAAGTGTAGTGATTTGGTTTACAGGTTTATCCGGGTCTGGTAAATCTACAGTTTCTGTGGCACTTGAACAAGAACTGTTTAAACAACAAGTACAAACTTATCGTTTAGACGGTGACAATATTCGTCATGGTTTAAATAATAATCTAGGCTTTAGTCCGGAAGATCGTAAGGAAAATATTCGCCGTATTGGTGAAGTTGGCAAACTTATGGTAGATGCAGGATTAGTTACAGTGACGGCATTTATTTCTCCATACAGAGAAGATAGAGATGCTGTACGTGACTTGCTAGAAGATGATGAATTTATTGAAGTTTACACAAAATGTAGTTTAGATGAGTGTGAAGCGAGAGACCCGAAAGGCCTTTATCAAAAAGCACGAAATGGTGAAATTCAAGGCTTTACTGGTATCAATGCACCGTATGAAGAACCGATTGATCCTGAAATTGTTATTGATACGGAACAAAATAGTGTTGAGGAATCTGTACGTTATATCATTTCTTATTTAAAATCACATGCTTATATTAAAAATAAATAAATGTGATGATAATAAGAAATCAATGTATGACATAAAAAATGATTTGAATCGTGAATGGAGCGTTGACTGATATGGCAATGTTAAATCTTGTCGCAGTTATTTTTCTTGTGATTTTGGTTGTCAGTGCGATAGTGGGTATAGTCCTTGTGAATAAAGGACAACACCGTAAACACTTTTTAAAAGAGTTAAAGATAAGCGTCGTATTATGCATAAGCGCATTGGTGGCACTTTGTGTGCTAATTGCGACTACGCAAGCTTTAGGATGAGGTTAAATTTGCACAAAATTATAATGAATTATCATTTGTATAGAAATAATTTATTCAAAATGTTATAGTATATCAATAAATTTTGAATAAGTTATACCATTTGTGATAAATGATTATAGATGATGACTTTCAAGTAAGGAAGGTTATGACGATGAAAAAGTGCATTCAAGACATTTCTAAAGTAGAATTGCATTGCCATTTAGATGGGTCGGTAAGTAGTGACTTGATTAAACAATTAGCTGCTGAACAGCAAATACCACTAATCGAAGACAATTTGATAGTTAGTGAAGCTTGTGAAAGTCTAGATGAGTATCTGCAATGTTTTGATGAAATACTAAAAGTATTGCAAACGACAGATAGCTTGAAACGAGCAGTAGTTGATGTTGTAAACCAAGCTGATCGTGACAATGTAAAATATATAGAGATTCGCTTTGCACCAATGTTACATATGGAAAAAGGACTTGGGTTGCCAGAGATATTTGAAGCGGTAGAAGCAGGTGTAGAGACGGCTGTTGCCTCGACGGGTATCAAAGTGAATCTGTTGGTTTGTGCGATGCGCCAGCAAGACGCAACAGTAAATACAGCGCTATTTGATTATTTACAACAACGAAATAGTCAATTTGTCTGTGGGATTGACTTTGCAGGGCCAGAAGCACCATTTCCACCAAATACAATTGAAACACAGATTGAATACGGTGTGAATAAAGGCTTTAATTTAACTTTACATGCAGGTGAATGTGGTTGTATGCATAATGTGATGGAATCGATTAGATTAGGCGCAAAACGTATTGGCCATGGTGTAGCAATAAATCAAGATGAGGTAGCATTACAAGAAGTAAAAGCGCAAAATATTCTTTTAGAAATGTGTCCCAAAAGTAATATTCAAACCAAAGCGATACAAGACTTAAGTGACTTGAATTTGCCTTACTTATTACAAGAGGAAATCCCATTCTTGATCAATACAGATAATCGTACCGTGACGCAGACGAGTTTAAATGAAGAATACCAATTATTGTTGGAGCATCATTTGATTACGTTAGATCAAATCGAAACAATTAATCAAAACGCAATTAATTTCGCCTTTTTACCTGAAAATGAACGTCAACATATAAAAAGTAAATTAATGAGCTAATCGTACGTAAGTTAATCTGATATAAATGCCCCCTTGTTTCGCTGTTGTAGCGTAAAGAAGGGGGCGTTTTATATACAGCAGGCAGAATAATAATACAAAAAGACAAAGATTTGACAGTGTATAAATTTTGTATGTATATGCGTTTTATGCATAGATATGCACTTTTTATTTAGGTAGTCCTAAAGTACGATTGAGGTTGTAGTAATATTCTGTTTTACTAGAATTTAAGTGCAATATTATATAAGCTGTTTTATCTTATGAATCATATTCATGTTATCTAAAGATAAGCAGTGTACTGTTTCATTTTAACGTTTGCTATGCAAAGGTGTAGCGTATCTCTAAAATGACAACTTAAGAGTAGGAAAGGAATTAGAAATACATGCAAAATTATTGGAAGATACTACCGCCTAGCTTATGTTTATTAGTATTAATGATTTGTATTCATCTCAATTTAACGAATAATTTAGATGGATTTGTGTATCGCTGGTTACATCACACATTCACTAGTGATGTTGTGGAACGTTATTTACACATTATTTCGGATGTTTTTTCACCATTAAATTGTTTGATACTCATATTATTGATTTTAGCTGTGTTGTTTTTTGTAAATAAATTTAAATTTTGGTGGTATGGATTTTGGTGCTTCTGTGTCTTGTTAATTGGCACATTCTTAAAAAATATCATCCAACGTCCGAGACCGAGCGTTTCGATAGATGGCTATAGCTTTCCAAGTATGCACGTGTTAAGTGTTTGCTTGTTAGTGACATTGGTTCTATTGTTGAAACGTAATAGCATTTTATATGTCATCGGCACAGTTCTTATTATCTCAATCATGATTTCTAGAATTTATTTACAAGCGCATTATTTTACGGATACGATTGGCAGTTTGTTTGTATTATGGGCGATGATCCAAGCTTTACAAATTGCGCGTCAGAGCGATGAACGTTTTAACCAGTCATTTCTAAATAAATCAGCACAAGCACATAACATTTATTAGCTCATAGTAATAACATATAAGAACTGCGTATTGTTTCTGAGACACCTGAGAGGGTAGGATGAGTGTCGATACCGAGTCTCGCCCCAGCCGCCTAGGTAAACGAATAATAACAATACGCAGTATTGATATCAATAACAAGCCCATCAAAGATTAAAAATCTTTGATGGGCTTAATGCTGGGTATTTATGGTTCAGATTCTTTATTTTTACAAGCATTCATATTATTTGAGTGTGTTTTCGTGATACATCTTTAACGCAGTCTTTGGCTGTCAATGCTTCTTCAAATTCTTCAGAAGGCTAATCTAAATTTAATTGTTAGATATTTTTTAATAGTAACTCATGCAAATAGGAACAATTACATTAAACTATATTAGTTACTAATGTATATATAGTTAAAAATCGAATTAAAATGAAAGAAAAGTAAATTTCTATTTGAAACGCTTTCAAAATAAGATTATAATTAAATAATAAATTTGAAGGGGTTGTAATAAAGTGAAAGTAAATAAAAGTTTAATATTTATTTTGGGAGCGCTAGGTGGCTTGTTATACGGTTATGATAACGGTGTCATATCTGGGGCGTTATTATTTATACATGATGATATTCCATTGAATAGCTTTACTGAGGGGCTCGTTGTAGCATCTATGTTAGTGGGTGCAATTATTGGTGCAGGGAGCAGTGGACCGCTATCAGATAAAATTGGTAGACGACGACTGGTGTTAATGATTGCTATCGTTTATATTGTTGGTTCTTTAATTATGGCATTTACGCCTAATATGCCTATCTTAGTATTGGGTAGATTAATTATTGGTTTGGCTGTTGGTGGTTCAATGGCAACAGTACCTGTATATCTATCGGAGATGGCGCCAACGGAATACCGTGGTTCATTAGGCTCATTAAACCAGTTAATGATTACGATTGGTATATTAGCAGCTTATCTCGTTAATTTTGCTTTTTCAGATATGGAAGGGTGGAGATGGATGCTTGGTTTAGCTGTAGTGCCTTCTGTCATCTTATTGGTAGGAATTGCATTTATGCCAGAGAGTCCGAGATGGTTATTGGAACATCGTAGCGAACAAGCAGCGCGTGATGTGATGAAGATTACGTTTAATGATGAAGAAGAAATCAATACAGAAATCAAAGAGATGAGAGAAATTTCAGCAGTATCTGAGTCAACATGGGCAATTTTAAAATCGCCATGGCTTAGACCAACGTTAATTATTGGTTGTGTATTTGCACTATTTCAACAAATTGTCGGTATCAATGCGATTATCTTCTATGCACCTACAATATTTAGTAAGGCAGGATTAGGTGAAGCAACGTCTATTCTAGGAACTGTCGGTATTGGTACAGTCAATGTGATTGTGACGATTATAGCTGTATTTATCGCTGATAAAATTGACCGTAAGAAATTATTAGTTACAGGTAATATAGGAATGATTGCTTCATTATTAATAATGGCCATCTTAATATGGACGATTGGGATTGAATCGTCTGCAATTATCATTATTATTTGTTTATCACTGTTTATCGTATTCTTTGGATTAACTTGGGGACCTATTCTTTGGGTTATGTTACCAGAAATGTTCCCAATGCGAGCGCGAGGTGCAGCGACAGGTATGGCTGCTTTAGTGCTTAACTTTGGTACATTATTAGTTGCACAACTTTTCCCAGTATTAAATGGAGCATTAAGTACAGAATGGGTATTCTTGATTTTTGCAATTATTGGTGTGTTAGCAATGATCTTTGTAATTAAATACTTACCGGAAACACGTGGACGTAGTTTAGAAGAAATTGAATATGATTTACGTAAAAAGACTTCAGGAGCTAATCCTTCAGAAATTTGATAAATAAGGTATTTGTTCCATAGTTGTTTTTGATAGTTTTAGAGAGCCTATAGGCTTAATTCTAGAAATATAGCACTCAGATCAATTGAATTCAATCATCTGAGTGCTTCTTTGTATTCAAATATATGGTATTGTTGGCTCGCTTTCCTAGGGGCCAGCTTCAGCCTGTAGTCTTCCGCTTGTCCTGTTCCCTCAGGAGTCTCGCCAAAATACTGTGCAAAAGTAATGATAATTGTATTAAAATACCCAAAAATAAGGCACCTCGTTCATTTAGTTTAGTAAATGAACGAGGTGCCTTATGTATAAAGGTTATACCATGACTCTGTTTATATTGAGTGTAGATGTTATTTTTAAATGCTATTTATCTGTTAAAGCTGTTTCTTTATTTAAGTTTTCTTGGTTGCTTTGTTCTTTTTTACGTTTAATTTTCAGGTACATTAGTGCTGTTGCGAGTAGCCATATAGGCAAGAAGTATACAGCGCGTCTAGTATCATCAGAAAAGAATAATAATACGAATACAAAAAAGAAAAATGCAAGTACGGCATAACCCGATAAAAAGCCGCCTTTTAATTTAAAAACATTCTGTTTATGTTCTTCTTTATGCGTATAAGCGTACTTTATATAAGAAACAATAATGAGAATCCATACGAGTAAATACAACACTGTCGAAATCGTTGTAATATAAATGAACAGTTGTATCGTATTTGGGAAAATATAGTTTAACATCACTGCAACAAGCAATATTGATGTTGAAATAAACATTGCAATATGAGGTACGCCGTGTTTATTTGTCTTACCCATAATTGCAGGTGCTTGTTTATCTTGGGCTAATCCGAATAACATTCTACTATCAGAAAAGATACCACTGTTTGTAGCAGATGCAGCAGCAGTTAATACTACAAAGTTAATCGCACTTGCTGCAAATGGTATACCGATGAGTGCAAATACTTGTACGAATGGACTTTTATCAGCTGAAATATGGTCCCAAAGTGTAATAGACATGATAACAATCAGAGATCCAATATAAAATAATAAGATTCTAATAGGCACGCTATTGACGGCACGTGGTATAGAGACGTTAGGATTCTTCGTTTCTCCAGCTGTAACCCCAATTAATTCAATACCAATGAATGAATAAACCGCCATTTGGAATGACATCAAGAAACCGTATGCGCCATGTGTAAAGACACCGTTGTCATATAAGTTCGTAAAGCTTGCAGTTGAATGGTTTGTTTTAAATCCTAAGATAATAAAAGCTAATCCGACGACGATTAATACAATAATCGTAATTATTTTAATCATAGAGAACCAAAATTCGATTTCTCCAAATAAATTAGAGCCTAAAGAGTTGAAAGCCATTAATAACAGCACAATAAATAAAATAGTAAGCCAGTTTGGTATATTAGAAGACCAATAACTGACATAGGAACCCATAGCAGTTAAATCTGACATACTTGAAGTGATCCAACTCATCCAGTAAGTCCAACCAATTAGGAAACCAGCGTATGGACCTAACTGATCATTGGCAATATCTACGAATGATTTATATCTTGAATTGCTCAGTAATAATTCTCCCAGTCCCCGCATAAACATGAATAGAACTACACCGATTATTAAATATGTAAAAATAATAGATGATCCAGTTAATGATATAGTCTGACCTGATCCTAAGAATAGACCGGTGCCGATTGCACCACCAATTGCAATTAACTGAATGTGTCTATTACTTAAACCCCTTTGAAGGTGATCTGACATTAACATGACTCCTTTGTGTTCAAAGACGTAAGTAATTATCATCTATAATATTTCAAAAATAACTTTATTGCAAATTTTAACTAATTAAATAATATAATTTTAATTTATTATCAATTAATAATAATTAAAAGCTAATAAAGATTATTATTATGTAGAGATAGGTGCTGAGAAAGCTTGAAATGTGGGTGTGTGCCGCTAATTATCAATGGGGAATCATATCTTGTTAATTATATAAAAAGCATAAATTCGATTGACAGCCTATTGAGAGTAGTGTATCGTACATTAAAACATAGTAAACCAATCGGAATAAAAGGGTAGATTTATTATGTTGTTATATAGCTGAACTTAGTAATTTAGATTTAGGTTTAAAAGGCCGAAGGAGGTATTATGAAAGTAAAATATAACATTGTTTTTCTTAGCTCTATTACGATATGTGCGGCATTTATTTTATATGGAGCAATTTTTACGAAACAATTTGAAACGTTTACCACTGCTTTGACTCAATATATTGCGGTTCAATTTAGTTGGTATTATCTTATTTTGGTCGTTATTTTTCTAGCGTTGTGTTTATATTTATTATTTTCAAAATATAGGGAGATTAAATTGGGCAAGGCAGATGAACAACCAGAATTTTCGTTAGTATCTTGGTTTTCAATGTTATTTTGTGCAGGTATGGGCATGGGTTTAGTATTTTGGACGACTTCTGAACCAATCAGTGATGCGTTTATTCTTTCTCCAGAACACAAAGAAGGTTCCAAAGGGGCTATAGCATCTGCGTTACAATACTCATTTTTTCATTGGGGTATACATGCCTGGGCAGTTTATTGCATCGTGGCGCTCGTATTTGCGTACTTTAGTTTCTATAAAGGTTACCCTGGATTAGTTAGTGCGATGTTAAGACCGTTGTTAGGTGAGGGGCGTATACAACGTTATGTCGGTAATGTGAGTGATATATTGGCAGTCATTGCAACAGTTACAGGTGTGGCAGCAACATTAGGCTTTGGTACTGCACAAATCAATGATGGGCTAAATTTTCTCTTTGATGTACCGTCTAACCTCTTTGTCCAGACCTTTATTATCATTATGGCTACAGTGATTTTCACTATTTCGGCTTGGTCTGGCATTAGTAAAGGTATAAAACATTTGAGCAATATCAATATGATTCTTGCTGTTGTTATCTTGATTGCTGTATTTATCGTTGGACCTACCTTATACATACTTAATATGTTTACCAATACATTAGGAAATTATATGGCGGATTTCTTGAAAATGAGTTTAACTTTACCACTAGATTCACAGGATAAACGATTTTCTTGGATGAAAAATTGGACGTTGTTTTATTGGGCGTGGTGGATTGCCTGGTCGCCATTTGTTGGTATATTTATCGCACGTATTTCAAGAGGGCGTACGATTAAAGAATTTATATTAGGTGTGTTGTTTGTGCCTGCATTGATATGCTTTGTATTTTTTGCAGTATTTGGAGGTGCCTCACTATACTTACAATCCAATCATATTGCTAAAATATCATCATTTAATACTGAAACAGCAACATTTGCAGTGTTAGAACACTTTCCATTTGGATTTACGTTAAGTATTTTGACGATTATTGTGGTAGCAATCTTTTTTATTACTTCAGCAGATTCAGCCACATATGTATTAGGTATGTTGACATCAAGAGGTTCGCTTAATCCAACGGGATTCATGAAGGTGAGTTGGGGTGTCATATTGGCATTATTTGCAATTATTATGTTCTATACTGGTGGGATGCAATCAATACAAAATCTCATGATTATTACAGCGTTGCCATTTTCACTCATTATAATACTTATGATTATTTCATTTTTTAAAGTACTTAGGACAGATCATTCTACTCAACGCAGTACCACGATTGAAACACATCATTCTGAGCAGAAGCTGGATATTGCACAAGAAGTTGAAACTGAATGATTGGGGCTAGGAGAGATGAAGTACGACATCAAAAGACTGAATATTCAAATAATAAAATGTTATTTAAAAATTAAAGTATAAAAGGGGCGGTACATGATGACTAACAAAAAAATACATTTTAATGCTTTTGTACAAAATTCACCATCGCCATATTCATCTGGTTTATGGAAGCATGAAAAAGATCATGGCACAAAGCACAATCGCTTGGATTTTTGGATTAATTTGGCTCAAACATTAGAGAAAGGTAAATTTGATTCTGTCTTTATTGCAGATGTATTAGGTACGTATAATACTTATAATAATTCATTTGATACGTCAGCGAAATACGCCGTACAATTACCATCTCATGAGCCGACAGTATTGGTATCTGCAATGGCAGCGGCCACTAAGCATATTGGTTTCGTACCCACAATTTCTACCACATATAGTCAACCTTATAGTTTGACGCGTCAGCTATCTACTTTAGATCATCTAACACAGGGGCGGATAGGATGGAATGTTGTGACATCTTATTTGAAAAGTGAAGCGGTGAACTTGGGTTTGCCTGAGCGTTTATCAAAGGATGAACGATACAATCGTGCAGATGAATTTTTAGAGGTAGCATATAAATTGTGGGAAGAGAGTTGGGAAGATGGAGCAGTGGTTCAAGATGCTGCAACAGATACGTATGCTAATCCGCAAAAAGTGCATACAGTAAAGTTTCATGGTCAATACTTTGATATTGATGGCCCTCATCTTGTTGAGCCTTCTGTTCAACGTACACCGGTGTTATTTCAAGCTGGTGCCTCAACAAGGGGGAAGCATTTTGCTGCAAAACATGCAGAAGCTGTATTTTCGAAGCACAACTCATTGGAAGATTTGAAACGATTTGTAGCTGAAATGGAAGAAAAAGCTGAAATATATGGTAGAGAGCGAGGTGATATTAGAGTCTTTCCGATGGTGTTACCAATTGTGGGTAAGACGGAAGCGGAGGCCTATGAAAAGCTTAAGACGTTAGAGTCGTATGTGAGTCATGAAGGTGTCGCTACGTTATTAAGTGGGCATACAGGTATCGATCTCTCACATATTGATCCTGATGATTATGTAGAAGATATTCAAACAGATGCGATTCAAGTTGACTTAGATTATTATGCTAAGGACACCACACGAAAATGGACGTTTAAAGAAGCATTGAAACATCATTGTATTGGTAATGGTGCAGCTATATTTATAGGAACGAAGGAACAAGTGGCTGATCAATTTGAGACATGGGCCATAGAAGGTGGTGCAGCGGGATTTAATATTACTCAAGCATATAATCCTGGTACGTTTGAAGAGTTAATCGATGAAGTTATTCCCATTTTACAGGAGCGGGGACTATATAGAACGGAATATGAAGGGACTACATTGCGTGAAAATTTATATGGCAAAGGACAGCAACATATTAAATATTCACATCCTGCACAAAGAAACAAGAAGATCCCAAATTAAAGCTGAATGATTTCTAAGATTGAATAAAAGCGCAAAAGGCGTCTGGGACATAAATACCCAGCATTGAGCCCATCAAAGATCAAAAATCTTTGATGGGCTTGTTATTGATATCAATCTGCGTATTATTATCACTCGCTTACCAAGGGTCTGGGTCGAGTCTCGGTCTCGACACGCATCATACTCCCTCAAGTGTCGCGCATATAATACACAGCTCTTATATGTTATTACTACAAAAACTAAGACGCTTTATAATGAATTAATTGAGACAGAAATTATCCTTAAGATAAAACAAGAAATGAAAAATGAGTTAAGTAATGAAGATTTAAGTAAAATTACAAATCATTTATCAGTAAAAATTAGCGACTTTATTTTAGTCTGAAAGGCTAATGTCCCAAACGGCTTTGTCTATTCAAACACAATGTAAGTTCTGTATCAGATAAAGTGATAAAAGTTAGATTATTAAGCTTTGGTATCAATTACTTTTTTAGGTAAAATCTCTAAATAATTACGGTATGCTTCTAAGTTTATTGTATTGTCGACGAAGATGATTCTACCACCATTTCTAGAACCTTTTTGCTTTATATTTTTAATACGCTGGTAGCCAGTTGATGTGCTAGCAAAGTAACCTGTCGTATATGTTAAATCGTCGGAGACACAAAGTTCTGCAATAACACCTGGAAATTGATTAATACAAGATGCAATTGTGATAGCATCTTGTACGCGATCGTTATAATTATGTTGTGTTTCAAACATAAAACGCGTTACACGGATGCCACGTAGGCCAGTATCATCAAGACGTTGCCCATTATGAACTGATAAGATGATTGCACCACTGTAATTGTTAGAGTCTTCAATATAAGACCATGCTTTTTGCAAAATTTCTGGGTTAATATGAACTTGTGAAGCTAGATTTGTAATAGTGTCATTGTTGTCGTATATAGGTAAACTTTGAATAGTTGTTAAAGGACGTGTTACTTTTTCAATTTTTAAATTAAGGAAATCAATAGCGCCATTTTCGTGATAAAAGCCCTTGTTAAAAAAACGAAGGAGTACATCGGCAATCGCAGGTTCATCACAAATCGTTTCGGCACCACTAATATGTTTACTTTGTTGGCTTGAACGCATCTTAATGCTGTACATGATTTAATCTCCTTTGGTTAGATTATGGCATAGTTGTAATAATAGCTTGATGTCATCTTCATTATGAAAATAAGATAATGAAATCCGTAGCATAGGTCTATCAACAGTTGGATAACGGAAATAACTGACCAATATACCTTCTGTCAATAACTGTTCATAAATGGTTTCTGCGTCTTTATAACTGTCAAATTCAATGTACTTTATAGGTGAAAGTGTATGACAATTCTGCGTATTCATTTTATCTTTGGCTAAACGATTGAAATATTGACTCAAGTGAACTAATTTAGTTGCTCTGTATGATTGGGCGCATAAGTAATGTAAGTTACGCTCAATTTGGTATAGGTTAAATATCGGAAGTGCACTTGAATAAATGAGGGGTCTTGCTAAATTTACAAGGAGTTGTTTAACTGTGTTAGAACACAGAATAATACCACCTTGTGTACCTAGTGCTTTAGATAAACTGGCTGTTAAAATATCAATACCCTCTAATGTGTCGTAAAGATTTAAGCCTAGACCGTGTGCGTGATCTACCACAATATATGTGTTAGGGTGACGTTTTTTTAGTGTTATGATTTGTTGCAAGTCAGCCATAGTTCCGTGCGTCGAAAAGATGCTATCAGTAACAATGAGCTTTGTAGTGGTCGGATGCAGACTGAGCTGTTGATCTAACGCATTATAGTCCAAATGAGGATAAATGCGCTTGGATAAGCCGCTTAATTTAATGCCATCGATAATGCTGGCATGATTTCTAGCATCTGAAAATACTATGCCACCCTGATCTTTGAATATATTGAATATAGCTAAATTAGCATCATAACCACTATTTGTAATCAAAGCATCTTCAAACGGATAATGTGAACAGAATAGCCGTTCAATATTTTGGTAAAGTTGTGAATTGCCACTTACTAATCTAGAACTTGCATAGTTTATGCCATAGTACGACAAATAATCATTGAGTTGATTGATGTTGATTGGTAATTGTGCCAATCCTAGATAGTCGTTTGAGGTGAAATTGATATAGGTTTTTGCATTGATTGTGATGTGTTTTTTGGATACGTACTCGACATTGTTTAAGTGCCTAAAGGTTTTGTATTGCTTTAATGTGTTTAGTTGTGATTCAAAATAAATTCTACTCACCTTCTTTGTAAACAATTGTGTAATGATAACCATAACCATTTAATCAAGAATTGTGGTTAATGCTTTGGTAAAGATGCGTACCATTTTTTTAATTTCCTTTTTAGACATAGTGAGAATAGGAACAAAAGTAATGACATGTTCTAAGTTTCGAATCATCAGACCACATGCCTTACACTCAGCAATTATGCTTTCCACTTCCTCTATAGATAAAGGTTGTCTTGTTGCTTTGTCAGCTACTAATTCAACGCCATACATTAATCCTCTGCCACGAATGTCTCCCACATGTGGATGGTTTGCAATTTTATGCAAGTGATTATGCAATATTTTTGAAGTCTGTTGAACGTGCTGTATAATATGATGCTGTTTATACAATTTGATGTTTTCTAAAGCGACTGCACAAACAAGTTGATTTCCCGTGTATGTATGACCATGGAAGAAGGTATTAACACCGTGCGCATCACTTAAGAACGCATTATATATTCGTTGAGAGGTAAGCGTTGCTGCTAATGGTAAATAACCGCCAGTAATAGCTTTACCTAAACACATAATATCTGGTTCAACTTGTTCATGCTCACAAGCAAACATTGTTCCGGTTCTACCAAAGCCAACTGCGACTTCATCACAAATTAGTAATACATTATATTGTTTACATAACTGTTCTACGGCTTTGAGAAATCCATGAGGATGCACGAAAAGGCCAGTAGCACCTTGAATAAGTGGTTCGATAACAAAACCAACAATTTCATCAGCTTGTTGTTGCAGTATAGCTTCTATTTCTTCGAGAATAGCTTTGGTCATTGTTTCTTCCGTTTCGTAAGTACTTTGATACAATGATGGACTGGTTATTTGAATATTTTCAAAAATTAAATCCTCAAATATTTGGTGGAAAGTATCGATACCGCCAACACTAACTGCTCCCAATGTATCGCCATGGTAGCCATTATGTAATGTTAAGAACTTTCGCTTTTTGGCATATTGTATGGCATCTAAATTTTTCCAATATTGGTATGCCATTTTAATTGCGATTTCAACGGCAGCGCTACCTGTATCTGAATAGAACACTTTCTGTAAAGATTGGGGTGTAATGTCAACGAGTTGCTCGGCCAATTCAATTGATGGAATGTTTGAGGAACCCAATAAAGTAGAATGTGCAATTTGTTTTAGTTGTCGTTGTAGGGCACGGTTGAGTTGCTTATTATTGTGTCCATGAACATTTACCCACAGTGAGGCATAACCATCTAAATATTTATTACCATTTGTATCGTATAGATAACTGCCACGACCTTTCTTTATAATAATTGGCTTTGATTCTCTGTAAACACCCATCTGAGTAAAGGGATGCCATACATAATTCAAATCTTTAGCTACAAGTTGTTCATTGTTCATCATTGATCGCTCCTTCTAATATTGCTAATAATTGTTTTGAAGATTCCAGATTCTGCTTATGACTTTCACAAGTGAATACAGCTTTAGAAAGTAATTTTTCAAGTGTATGTTTATTGTCTTGTTCAATTGCTGTATTACTAAAGTGGTTCATGATTATGACGTTAGTGGGTAGTGAACACTGTTCTAAATAAGATTGATGGACAATTACATCACTAATGGCACCAAGTTTTGAAGGTACTACGCTAACGATGAAATCTGCGGTGTCGCGTATTAAATCACTGGTCATATAACAGTAATCATTATTTTCGTAAATGGGCACAGCGATTCCTCCGGCCCCCTCAATCAAAATATAGTCATACCGCTGTTCTAAATAGGCTAATTTAGTGACTATACTATCTCGACTGAAGCGTTGATTTGGCTCTAGCTTGAAGGCAAGGTGTGGGGATACAGGATCTCTGAATGTATAAAGCGATGTCTCTTCATATCCAAGGCCGCATACATTTTTATAGACCTCTAAATCTGGATAACATCCTAATCCAATTTCTTCAGTCTGAAAGGGTTTGAAAATTACTACTGACTTGCCTGCATTTTGTAATAAATTAAATAGTTGCGTTGTGATATAAGTTTTACCTATATCTGTATTTGTTCCTGTAATAAAAATATTCATGTTGTACCTCTTTTTAATTTGTGTCTTATGGGTATCATAAAACGATTTCGCCCTAAATGTAAACTTAAAAATAAAATTAGTTTACATTTAAAAATATTGAAACTTGATAAACCGTTCAGTTTACGGTAAATCTAAGTGATGCTTTATTTTTTTAATGAGTTGTTCTAAAATAGTGAATCATTCAAAGGAGGGTGTGTATGAGACAATATATAGTAGATGCATTTAGTGATAGTATATTTGGTGGAAATCCTGCTGCCGTATGTATAGTAGAGGAAAGTTTAAGTGACGAACTTATGTTAGCAATTACTAAAGAGAATAATTTATCAGAAACAGCATTTGCAGTTAGAAAGGGCGATAAATATCATTTGAGATGGTTCACACCCGGTGGAGAAATTGATTTATGTGGACATGCTACCTTAGCTACAGCCTATGTATTAATGAATTATTATGATGATTCATTATCTACAGTAACGTTTACAACGATGAGTGGTGATTTGATAGTAAATAGAAATGATGAACTATATGAGATGAGCTTTCCTCCGTATGATTTAAAAAGCGTAAATCAATTAGACGAAATTGAAGCGGCAATAGGTGTGAGACCTCGTGAAGTGTTTAAGGGCAGAGACCTGCTATGTGTACTAGATGATGAAAAGTCTGTTATTGACTTAAAACCAGATTTAAAGAAAGTAGCTGAATTAGATGGATTGTTACTACAAGTAACAGCTGAAGGTACTGATTATGATTGTGTATCTAGAAGCTTTGCACCTAAGCTAAATGTGGACGAAGACCCAGTTTGTGGTTCAGGTCATTGTCATATTATTCCTTATTGGTCTGAAAAATTAAATAAAGAAACGATTAACGCTTATCAAGCATCGGCACGTGGTGGGAGTATTTATGCTACATATAAAGATGGGGTATTGACATTAGCAGGCAAAGCGACATTGTTTGCAATCAGTGAACTATATATTGATTAAATGATTCATATCAGAAGTTTAATTGTAATAGAAAAAGCAGCAATTTTCGTTGAGGAAATTGCTGCTTTTTATTATTGAGGTGTAAACAATAACAAAGGTTAGCTAGGGATGTTGACGAAATCTTGACGCTCTAATTTTACCGATTCTCCACGATTGTACATTTTTTCTGCATGTAGTTCTCCCCAATAGCAAAGTGATGATAATATCTTGCCAAGTGTTTCGCCGTATTCAGAAAGTTCATATTCAACCTTTGGTGGTACTTGATCATATACAATACGATTGATAATACCATCGTTTTCTAATTCACGTAGCTGTTGTGTTAACATTTTTTGAGTGATTGAAGGAATGGCACGTTTTAATGCAGACGTACGCATGAGACCATTATTTTGCAAGTGACATAAAATGACAGGTTTCCATTTACCACCGATGACATCGATTGTAGCTTCTACACCGATATTGTAATTTTTACTCATAATTTGACCTCCTTATAGGTACTTTTAAGTACCTATAGCACTTTAAAGTGCGTACTTCCTCTTTTATATTGTGTAGTTTATATTAACACATATAATAAAAAAGAAGGAGTCAAATATATTATGAAAAACAATAAATTTGCTATTTTTGCATTAGCAATGTCAGCCTTTGCGATTGGCATGACAGAGTTTATTAGTGTGGGGTTATTACCACTAATTAAAGATTCATTTAACACAAGTATATCTATGGCAGGATTAACAGTTTCATTATATGCGATAGGAGTTACAGTAGGGGCACCAGTACTTACGCCATTAACGAATAAAATGAAACGTAAGCACTTATTACTGGGTATTATGTTGATATTTATTGTAGCCAATGCTTTAGCTGCAGTATCTGTAACATTTAGTATGCTGTTAGCAATGCGTATACTTTCAGCATTAATGCATGGTGTATTTATGTCTATTGCGACTGCAATCGCTAGTGATTTAGTAACACCGGATAAACGTTCAAGTGCAATTGCAATGATGTTTACTGGATTGACAGTTGCTACGATTACAGGAGTACCATTAGGGACTTGGATAGGCCAACAATTTGGTTGGGAAATGTCTTTTGTGGCTATTGCGATAATAGGATTAATTAGCTTCATTGGTAACTGGTTAGTAGTACCAAATGATTTAAATGAATATGATCAAGCGCCAATGGTAGAGCAGTTGAAAGTATTTAAGAATAAATCGTTAATGATGATTTATTTAATTACAGCATTAGGTTATGGTGGTACATTTGTTGTTTATACTTACCTTACAACAATCTTGACGGATGTCATGCACTATAGTGATAATGCGGTAGTCATTCTATTAATTATTTATGGTGTAATGGTAGCTATTGGTAACACATTAGGTGGAAAGTTAACCAACCATCAACCTACAAAGGTATTGGTTGCTATATTTACTATTCAAGCAATGGTATTATTGTTTGTCGGTATTACAGTAACGCATCAATTCATCGGTACAATTGCAGTGTTATTGATGGGATTGTTTGCCTTTATGAATGTACCTGGATTACAACTTATTGTCGTATTATTTGCAGAAAGAAAGCACAAAGCGACGGTTAATTTTGCATCAAGTTTAAATATCGCATCATTTAATATTGGTATTACCTTAGGTTCGGTAATTGGTGGATTTGTATTAAATCATTTCTCATTAACTATGACGCCGTATTTTGGATTTATTATGGTCATACTTGCTAGCGTAATGATGTATGTTACTTATAAGAAAGAAACAGCTACACAATCAACACTTGCCCAAGCTTGTACTGAATAAAGTGTTATATGTTTATTTTTTATAAGAAATGCACATTATAGAAGTAGTAATTTTATTTTAAAAAAGTCAATTCACATCAATCAATTTATATTCTTTGAATTAGTGTTGAAAACATCTTAAAATTGTATTCGGACATATAATTTTAAAAATAATTGAGAGAAGTGAATGTTTATGAATTTAAAAGATACACTGTTTGAGAAGTTAGAGAAAAAAGAAAGTGAAATGATAAAGCATAGACGTCATTTACATCAACATCCAGAGTTGTCTTTCCAAGAAGAGCAAACAGCTCAATATATTAAAGATTTTTATAAAGGGAAGGACGTTACAGTAACGCAACCCGTAACAGAAAGTCATGCGGTCATCGTTGAAATCAAGGGGAGTAAACCTGGAAAAACGATTGGTCTACGTGCTGACTTTGATGCATTACCAATCAAAGAAGAAGCAGAAGTTGAATTTAAGTCATTAAATGAAGGTGTGATGCATGCATGTGGTCATGATGCGCACACTGCATATTTACTAGGCTTAGCAGATGCATTACTTGAAATCAAAGATGAGCTTTCTGGAACAATAAAAATTATTCATCAACATGCTGAGGAAAAGCCGCCGGGTGGAGCGCAACAAATTGTAGCATCTGGTGCTTTAAAAGATGTTGATGAAATTTACGGTATCCATGTAGCGCCAATTATTGGTCCAAATGTAATAGCATACAATAAAGGCAATGCTTTCTCTGGTAGTTCCACATTCACATTAAAAATTAAAGGGCTTGGTGGTCATGCTGCAAGCCCGCATAAAACACATGATGCTTTAGTTGCTGGAACAAACTTTGTAAATACAATTCAAACGATTGTATCAAGAAGAATTGATCCATTAGAAATGGGTGTTATAACTATTGGTGCATTTGAAGCACCAGGTGGAGCGAATATCATTCAAGATACTGTGACGATTAAAGGGACTGCACGTTATCTAAATGATGAATTAGAACAATTTATGTACGAAGAAATTGATAAAGTGGCCCAAAGTGTAGCGGTAGGATTCGATGTCACTTATGACTTAGATTATCAATTTGGTTATCCTGTACTTTACAATCATCCGGAGCATACACAAAGTGTGGCTGATATTTTAGACAAGAGTAAAGGTGACTATTATGAACATTTAGTTGAAATTCCACCTGTTACCGGTTCAGAAGATTTTGCTTATTATCTGAAGGAAATTCCAGGTACGTTTTATATTGTAGGATGTAAACCTGAAGCAGTGGAAACACCTTATATGAATCATCATCCTAAATTTGAAGTGAATGAAGATGCATTGATTGTAGCTGCAAAATCATTAGGAGAAATAGCGATTCAACGTTTATCAGAAAAATAATATATAAGACCATAGACAAAGCTATATCATAAAGATAGTAAAACCCTCACTATATCTGTTTAAGACAAGAATAGTGAGGTTTTTTTGAATATTATTATTTAATTGGGTGTCTATAATAAGTTGGATGATGTACCTGTTGTGAGTATTTCATTAAAGTTTTTAAAGCTTGTTTCTACCATATTTGCAACAGCTTCATCTGTATTTGAGCCAATATGTGGTGTGATTAATACTCTTGGATACATGTTAATTAAGGATTGAATATCTGTGTCAGGTAATGGTCCCCATGCATCAAACTGTTTGAAGAATACATCTTGTTCATGCGGTAACACGTCTGTAGCGAAACCGGCGATGACATTATGCTCTAAAGCGGTAACGATGTCGTGATTATTTTGTAATTCGCCTCGTGCCGTATTAATTAAGATGGCGTCGTTTTTCATTTTAGTTAAAAATGCACGATCAATCATGCCATCATTTTCACCTGGGATATGTGGTACATGAATACTAACGATATCGCTTTGGCTAAGTAATTCGTCCAAAGAGACATAATCTAAAGTGTCAGTACATAAATCATTAGGATATAAATCATAACCAATTACCTTTGCGCCTAATCCTTTGAATAATTGTGCTTCAGTATAACCAATCTTACCTGTACCTATAATACCCACTGTACAGTTTCGTATTTCCTTACTAAACATCTTACTATCTACTCTAAAGTCAAACTGTTGTGTTCTATTTGTTGTAAAAGGAATATTACGTAATAAGTTGAGTGCTAATGTTAAAGAGAGTTCGGCAATAGCATTTGGTGAATAGCTAGGCACATTTGCCACTTTGATACCAAGCGATGCTGCGGCTTCCAAGTCGATATGTGAAGTGCCGACAGTTCGAGTGAACACATATTCAATACCTTGTGCCTTCATATATTTTAAATTGGTCATTGTAGCATGACAATTTGCGCGTAATAATACGGCATGATGCCCATCAACCAACGTGATATTATCTGCGGTAAGCAATGATTCTACGAGCGTTAATTCGAAATCATAAGTATTAAATTGGTGGAAAATTTCGACCTCATGAGGTCTTACTCCAAAACAAATAATTTTAAACATAAGATAACCTACTTTCTAAGATGTTGTGTTAAAAAATGCCTAGATTACCAATAATTTTTAATATGACTAGCCAACTTGGGATAATAAATACGGCTACAATGGTCGAGAGTAATGATGCATTGGATGCTAAGACAGCTTCTTTATCAAAGTTGATTGCATAAGCTACTGCCACAGTTGCAGATGGTGTTGCCATCATTACAATCATTGTAGTGACAGCATTCATATCAAATATCAAAATGCCAGTTAATGTAGTTATAATAAAAATGACTAAGTTGATTAATGGCACCATCACTGTTTTCACACCGGCATAATACCAAGTCGTAGTATTTTTAGCAGCATCTTTAAAATTGATTTCTGCTAAAGTTGCACCAATAGATAACCATGCTAATGGTGAAGCAAGTTTAGATAAAAACATGATTGGTGCATAAAGCCAAGGTAAAGTCTGATCAATACGCAATATTGAAACTGAAATCTCGTTACCCTTTTGACTATGCAAGACTGTAATGTGTGGTGTTAAATCTTGAATGAGCCAAATAAATAAACCTAAAAATGTAGCAATAACAATTGGATTTAAAAACATAGTCTTGAGGTTTTTTATTTCCATTTTTAGTCCGCTCATCTTGATATATGCATAGGAATATAAGAAAATACGATAACCAATATTAAATATATTTGCATAGATAACACCAATTGGACCTAACATTGCACTTATAATAGGGATACCAAAAAATGTCGTAGAGCTAAATATAGAAAGTATTTCTAAAGTAGTCTTCTTATCTCCTTTATATTTAGCATAAAAGGGCTTGATTAAAATAATCAAAACAATATACATTAAGATGCCCCAAATTAAAACATTAATTCCTTGAGCTAAATGTTTTTGGTTCAAGTCAGTCATAAAGGCAGAAAATGCTAATGCTGGCAATGCAACAGTCAACACTACTTTAGATAAAATTTTAGCTGCTTGATTATTGAAGATATTTTTCTTTCTACAAAAATAACCTAGTAAAATGATTAAAACAGTTGAGGCTATTGCACTTAAAAATCCTTTGTCGGTAAATGTATTTACAACAATATTTACAATGTCCACATTTAAACCTCCATATATTATATTTTATTTATATATTATAAAATGTAATTCGGTGTTTAGGTGTTATGCATTTTGTATATTTTGTGAATTAAATCACAGTATTATTGATTTATATTGCGCTATTATTAATAATTTCAAAATAAACGGTTGTAGAAGCAAGCTTGAACGGTGTATTTCAATAAAAGGAAAATATAAAGTGCAAGAAAAGTAGCCTTACTTCATGAATGGATTGGCGGACGTATGCCACTAATTGGTATTGAATCTGTATATACAGCGGGTGAGGCTTTAGAAGCAATAAATTCACCTAATGTTGATTTGATTGCTATTGGTAGAGAAACTTATAAAGAGGCAATTAAAAATTATCAACAAGTTAAAAATATTTATATTGATACGAGTGATGCATTGAAAGGATTATATTAGCTCATATATACATGTGCTGGAGAGAAATGCAGTTATTAATGAAATAAAAAACACAGGTTGAGCCACTCATCGTGGTTCAACCTGTGTTTTTAATATGTGTGATTCACGAAGGGTTAAAATGTGAATCAACTTTGAAAAAGAATGACGCTTTACCATTATTTATTTAATGTAACAAACTATATTCAGAAGATCAGTCATATATATTCATAACTTAAATCGTTCTGCGTGTTGGCTTTGTCTTATCTGTAAGTTTGAATGATAATAGCAATGCCACTACTGAAATTGCAGCAGCAACAGTGAATGTTACATTAACACCATGAATAATGCCTGTGATGCCTGATTTAGGTATAGCTGTGACAGACATTAATGTAACAAATACAGCTGTACCAATAGCACCAGCCATCTGTCTAAAGGTATTATTCATTGCCGTACCATGAGCAATCAAGTTATTAGGTAATTGATTGATTGCTAATGTAGTCATTGGCATCATAACCATAGAAATGGATAACATTCTTAAGGCGTTACCAATTGCTAAATAAGTAAAGCTTGTATGTGCTGTTAATAGTGTGAATGGAATAGTTGAACCAACTAAGACAATTAAGCCTAGACGTGCGAGCCATTTTCCACCAAATCTATCAAACAGGTAACCTGTTACTGGGTTCATAATTCCCATTAAAATAGCACCAGGCAATAGTACTAAACCTGATTCTAAAGCTGAAAA
Source organism: Staphylococcus sp. 231237_7MaSpsaltlick (assembly GCF_043107035.1). Taxonomy (NCBI): domain Bacteria; kingdom Bacillati; phylum Bacillota; class Bacilli; order Caryophanales; family Staphylococcaceae; genus Staphylococcus; species Staphylococcus sp. 231237_7MaSpsaltlick. The sequence continues at coordinate 141,173 of NZ_JBICNX010000006.1, read as the reverse complement.
TTGTAACATGTTTTGCATGTATAACGGCAAAATAATATTAGTAGCAATTAATACACCAAAGACAAACATACTTAATACAGTACCTAATGTATAGATGCCATAATTAAACACTCTAAATTCGAGCATTGGTTCTTTGAGTTTTAGTTGTCTACGAATAAAGATGACTAATGCAATAATTCCGATGATGAGTGGTAATAAAAATTGGATACTTGCCCAACCTGCTTCTCCGACAGAACTGAAACTATAAAGCAATCCGCCAAAGCCTAAGGTCGACAATATTACTGAAGCGATATCTAATTTTGGATGTGTAGTTTCTGTTACATTCTTTAATAGGAAATAAGATGTGATGATAATAATAATGGCTATTGGAAGTACCACATAGAAGACACTTCTCCAAGATAGATGTTCTACTAATACACCTGATAATGTAGGTCCAATCGCTGGTGCGAATGCGATAACTAAACCAAATAATCCCATGGCAGTACCGCGCTTTTCAACTGGGAAGAGTAAAAATAAAATAGTCTGCATTAATGGCATCATAATACCTGCGCCAGCAGCTTGTAATACACGGCCAATAAGTAGTGTTGTAAATTCAGGCCCCACGGCACAAAGTAGTGTACCGGCAGCAAATATAATCATAGCGGTTAAAAATAATTGTCGCGAGGTGAATCTTTCGATTAAAAATGCTGTAATAGGTATCATAATACCATTTACTAACATAAATATGGATTGTAACCATTGCACCGTGCTTTCAGATACTTGTAAGTCTTTCATTATTGGAGGTAACGCGGTACCAAGTAAAGTTTGGTTAAGTATCGTGATGAATGCACCTGATAGCAGTACGATGAACAACGGAATTCGCTTTTCGACATGAAACGTTCCTGCTTCTGTCACTAAGATCACTTCTTTCTTTTAAAAATTAACATTATAATATTATATCACTGTTATATTGAATAACAAAGTTATCTGTTTCGGTATGAGTGTAATAAAATTGTCAGAAGTTTATAAATTTATAAATAATGTTAATGAAAAATATTATGTTAAAATTCTGAAATTAAATCGTATCCTTTTACTTATGGGTGATTTAAAATTAAAATTATGAGGAAGAGTAATAAATAATTTAATGTCGTTTATAACGTAGAAAGTAATTTGTCAGGAATTTTTGATAATTCTTATTGCGTTAGATTTAAGGAGAGTAGGCAATGGATAAAAATGATTTAATCGCACCAGAACAGTACAATATTGTAAGTGAGATAGAACAATACGCAGTAGATCAGTCGAAGAAAGCGATTATTTTTGAAGATGCATCCGGAGAAAAGCAAGAGCGCACGTATTATGAACTAATCAATAAGGCAAACCAAGTAGGTAACGTATTTACAAGTCACGGATTAGAAAAAGGTGACAAGATACTTGTGATGATGCCGCGTTGTATAGAAACTTACGAAATTTATTTAGCAGCACTTAAATTAGGAATAACAATCATTCCTAGTTCTGAAATGTTACGTACGAAAGACTTACAATATCGTATTACGCATGGTGAAGTTAAAGCAGTAGTCGTAATGGCAGAACGTATAGCTGAATTTAATGATATCGATATATATGAGCAACTTACTAAATTCATCGTTGGCGGTCAAGAAACGGATTGGATTTCACTAGATAACGAGAAAGAAAGTGCAAGTACTAAATTAGAGATGGCAGAAACAACACGTGATGATGTCGCATTGCTATCCTATACGTCTGGTACTACCGGTAATCCTAAGGCAGTAGTCCATTCACATGGTTGGGGTTACGCACACATGCAGATGGCGCCAAAGCATTGGTTAAGTATTTCGGAAGAAGATGTTGTTTGGGCAACTGCTGCACCAGGTTGGCAAAAGTGGGTCTGGAGCCCATTTTTATCTATTATGGGCTCAGGTGCTATAGCATTTGTTTATAATGGTAAATTTAACGCGAAAAAATACTTACAATTATTACAAGATTATCAAATCAATGTATTATGCTGTACACCAACAGAATACAGATTAATGGCTAAATTACCAAACCTTACAGATTATAATTTAGAACACTTGCACAGTGCAGTATCAGCTGGGGAGCCACTAAATAAAGAAGTCGTCGATAAGTTCCAAGAAAACTTTAAACTTAAAGTTCGAGATGGTTATGGACAGACAGAAAGTACCTTGTTAATTGGTTTCTTAAAGGATACAGAAGCTAGACCAGGTTCAATGGGGAAAGCGATTCCTGGTAGTCATGCTACTGTCGTAGATGATGACGGTAACTTAGCGGCAGTTGGAGAAATTGGTAATATTGCTGTGCCCGTAGACTTACCGGCACTTTTCAAAGGTTATTATAAGGATCCCGAACGTACGCAAGAACCGGTAGTAGGTGATTACTTTATTACAGGAGATTTAGCTAAAATAGATGAAGATGGTTATTTCTGGTTCGAAGGTAGAAGAGACGACATAATTATAAGTTCAGGTTATACAATCGGACCATTCGAAGTAGAAGATTCATTGACTAAACATCCATCAGTCAAAGAATGTGCTGTTGTCGCTAGTCCGCATGAAATAAGAGGTAATATTGTAAAAGCATTTGTAATACTTCAAGATGGTGTAACAGGTGATGAAGATACAGTAAAAGCATTACAAAACTTTGTTAAACAAGATGTAGCCCCATATAAATATCCGAGAGCGATTGAGTTTGTTGAAGATTTACCAAAAACAAATTCAGGTAAAATACGTCGTGTAGAATTACGTGAAGCGGAAAAGGAAAAATATTTATAATAAAAAGCTGCGTGTCGATTAAATAAATATCGGCACGCAGCTTTTTTGATTATAGATTCTAATTAGTATTCTAATTTTTTATAACTAATGATTGAAATGATATAGAAAATTGCAATATATAAAATAAATAAGAGGGATATCTCTGTTAAGATTTCTGCAAAGTTTGAGTTCGTTAATGACTTTAAATAACCATTAGGGAAAATATACTTAACTCCTTTAAATAATGGTGTTATGGAAGTGATAATAATGAATCCAATAGCGCCAAAGATTGTGTAACCATTAGGAAAATGAATAGATAATATTACACTTAGAAATATGCATATTATTTGGACATATAACGTGCCTAGGAACTCAACGACAATGTAGTTCCATGAATCGTCAGACAATGGCAAGAAATGATGTGAAGCAAGATCCGTATGTGTGATTTGTGTATAGTAAATCGTGACTGAACTTAAAAATAAAATTAAAACAAACATTAAATAAAGTAAAAGTAAGGCACATAATTTACTATTTAACAAACGTCCTTTAGGTAAATCTTTGTAGAAATATAGTTGTCCTTTTTCTTTTTCAGTATAAAAATTCAAACTAACCACGTAAATTAAAATAATCATCGAAATAATTGTACTATCTTGAAGGGAGAAGACCATCGAGAAGAATTCAAGACAACCTAAGGTATGTTTTTCCCCTGAGATATTCATAAAATTTGGATTTAAATACATAATAAGAAATAACGCTAAAGGTAATAAACCAAAAGCTAGGTATAACCATGTCGCTTTTATTTTTAGTAAGTTTTGGAATATTGCGGTGAATTTAATCATTTTTATCACTTCCTACTTTAAATCTATCTTGGATGGAGTCTTTTTTCTCTTTAATACTAATTATTCTATAATCCTTTGTTAAATCCGATATGAGTTCATTAAATTCAGGTGATTCTGCAGGGATTTCAATTATATTAGCCTGTTTGGTTTTATGGATTATTGAATCATATTTTATAGCAATAGCGGAATCAAGATTAAGTGGTTTATCTATTTCGATGACAGTAACAACTTCATGATCGCTATTAAAGTCTTCCTTTAATTGTCCATTATCTATAAATAAGTATCGATGACAAATTGCTTCTAATTCACTTAATTGATGACTTGAAATGATGATTGCCGAATCCTTTTTCTCAGCCCACGTTTTTAAAGTATGAATCAAATTAGCTACACCATTTGGATCTAAACCGACAAATGGTTCATCAAGGATTAATATTTTAGGGTCTGTAATAAGACAAAGTGCCAAAGACAAACGTTGTTTCATTCCAAAGGAATAATTACGAGGATTTTTATTACGCTTATCCCATAAACCGACAAATTTTAATATTTCCTCGATATTTGCTTCATGCTTTTTTTCACCGTTAAGTTTGATAAAATACTTTAAATGCTCAATAGCAGTTAAATGATTAAATAGAGTTCCTTCAATCATAAAACCGAAATCCTTTAAAGAATTGTGCTTCTTATAGATATTAATATCATTTAAGTAGACCTGTCCTGAAGTTGGTCTAATGGCCTTAGCTATTAATTTCATTAAAGTTGTCTTACCTGCACCGTTCTTGCCAATAAGTCCAACAATTTCTCCTTGAGATATTTCAAACGATACGTCTTTTAATGAATAATAATCGTTGTTTTTAAATTTTTTTGATAATTTTTCAACGCGTAACACGATGCTTTACCTTCTTTCTAACTATGATGTTAATCGAACAAATGATGATGAAATTGAGTAAAAAAATAAAAATGAGCTGACTTAAACTTGCTAAATTGGGATTAATATCAAGTTGCATTTCGCCATAGTATTTAGTGTTATTTTTTAGAAAATCAGGAAATGTGTCTCTAGTTGTAAAATAAAGGCTAAACATTAAATAACAAACAGTAGTAGTTAAAGCAGCGAGACAACTAGATCCTAATTTATATTTTTGATGTGTAAAAATGACCAGCAGGTTGTTTAGTATCAAAGGTAATAGATAAACGAGCAATACAAATCAAAATAAAGTCAAATGAGTATTGAAAAATGTCGCTACTCCGTAAATGATGATATTTGTTAATGTTAAAAAAATGAGCAGTTTAGACATAAATCCTCCTTTAAATAAGAAATTCTATAGGCTATTTTAAACCTTATGCAATAAAATTTCCATTTTATATAAAAATAATAACATCAATATCGTTTTTAATAAAATATAAATATCAAGTACCTCGGTAATGAAATAAAGATTTTATGAATGTTAGTGCTAATTTTATCAATGATTTTGCTTTTGGGTGCCTCAAGATAAGCAATTATGATGTCTTGTAGCGTAGTATTATGAGCTAGTTGCCTTTATATCAATTAAATGTGTCTAAAATAATAATTTTTAATAGTCAAAAAAAATAATTAGGTAAGCCTAAAGTATGATTGTGTGTGAATACTATGTGTGGTTAACTAGAGTTCTTAAGTTTATGGGGGTGTATAACGATGAAAAAATATTTTTGAATCGCTAAAAAGGAAGATGAAACATTTAGATGTTAGTTTAATTATTTGTTATGTGTTGCTAGGAGTTGTTGGTGTCATCATGGTCTACAGTGCCAGTATGGTTTCAGCTTCTAAAGGTTCATTAACAAATGGAGTTCCAGTAGCTGCAAATTACTTTATGAAAAGGCAGTTTTTATTTTTTATTATGGGATTTTTAGTCATCCTATTTATTAGTATGTTTATAAATATCAATGCTATTAAAAATGTAGAAATACAAAAATTTATCGTATTAAGTACATTGGCGTTATTGCTACTGACAATTTTAGTTGGTAAAGAGGTTAATGGTTCAAAGAACTGGATAAGTTTAGGGATTTTTAGTATTCAATCTTCAGAATTTTTAAAACTCGCTTCTATTTTCTATCTTTCTTATATTATTGATAAATTTCTTGCATTAAAGAAAGACTACAAATTAAGACATTTAATACCACCACTGGGCGTATTAGGGCTAGGTTTATTACTGGTACTTATGCAGGGGGATTTAGGCGGTACGTTACTGACAGTAGCTATTATTGGTTCCATATTACTGTATTCAGAGATAAAAAATAAAATAAAGTTGCAAATCTTGAGTTTTACAGCAATACCTATGTTGTTATACATATGCTACACATTGATTTTTGACTCTAAAAATCTTTATAGATTAAAAAGAATTCAAGTAGTCTTAGATCCTTTTAAATATGAGAATGGCGACGGTTATCAATTAACAAGTGCATTGACTTCAATTGCCAATGGTGGACTGTTTGGTAAGGGGTTAGGTAATGGTATTTTAAAGCGAGGTTATTTACCAGAACCGCATACTGATTTTATTTTTACAGTTATTTCCGAGGAAACAGGTTTGATAGGTGTACTATTTGTCTTGGCTATTTATGGATTTATTTTATTTAAAGGACTGGTTTACGCGAATAGAACGGAAAATCATTTCTATAAACTGATATGTGTTGGCGTCGTTAGTTATCTGTTTATGCAAGTGTTCATTAATTTAGCTGGTATATCAGGACTAATTCCATTAACGGGGGTAACATTGCCCATGTTGAGTTATGGAGGTTCATCTATTATGAGTGTCAGTTTGGCATTAGGTGCAATGATTGCAGTTATACGTAAAATTAAACAAGAACAAATCACCAAGTAGTAGTGAAAAGGAGGTAGGAGATGAAACTCTCTAAAAAAGGTAAAATTGTTGGCGTATTACTTGTCATTTTCATATTGATTGTTGCATTTTTAATATTTAAAGTAGTGCACTTAAATCATGCGATTCATGATTCCAAGGACCATACGCAGTCATTGACAAATGGTCAAAAGAAAGTTGCAAATAAGCAGCCGATTTCTGTTGCTATATTTGGTGTGGATTCAGATGCAAAAAGAGCTAAAGCCAATTTAGGACAACGAACAGATACCATTTTAATTGCATCGATTAATCCAGAGAAAGGTAAGACGAAACTCATTTCAATTCCAAGGGATACACGTGCTGAGATTTCTGGTTTTGATAGAACTGAAAAGATTGCGCATGCATATGCTTACGGTGGACCAAAAACAGCAATCAAGACGATTGAGGATAACTTCAATATTCCTATTGATGGTTATGTTACCGTCGATATGGATGGATTTGAAAAGCTTATTGATATCTTTGGTGGTGTTGACGTTAAAAGTAATGCGACATTTGAGTATAATGGCTCGCAGTTTAAACAAGGTGAGTCGATGCACTTAAATAGTAAAAAGGCACTGGATTATGTGCGAAGTAGAAAAGAAGATGGCGCAGGTGGTGATGAAGGTCGAACAGAACGTCAAAGACAAGTCATAGCCGCATTATCTGAAAAAATGTCTGAGACACATAATCTTTTTAAACTTAATAAGATACTGCAAGTGAGTGAACAAAATGTTAAGACAAGCTTTGATCTTAAATCCTTGAAGACATTATATTCCAAATATAAAGGTGCAGGTAATGCTATCGATAAGTTATCGATTTCAGGTCAAAACCTCATAGAAAGTGATGGGATTTGGTACTTTATACCAGACGTTACTGATAAAGAAGAGAAAATGAAAGTATACAAGCATAATTTACAAAGTAGTGAATAATTAGATATCAATAAAAAATTCGCGCTAACAATGACAAAGCGATAGTCAATATGTCATTGTTAGCGCGTTTGTTAATGTCCGGCCATCCATGGTCGGGCATTTGTTTGTGATCGTGGTGTTGATGAGGTATTAACTTTAAGTTTACCTCCAGAAATGAGCCTAGGTTGTTGCCCTGATTCGATTCTCTTTTTTACCTTTGGGTTCATATTATAAGTTTGAAATGAAGTGAATACACGTTTGGCTGTATTGCCACAAGTAGGGCAAGTGGCAATGTCGTGATTATCATGAATTGATTGTTTAATTGTGAATTCATGGCACTGTACACAGTTATAAGTGTAATTTGGCATTATTCATCTGGCTCCAATGAAGGTAAGATATCCCCTTTAAATATTTCCCGAGGAATAGCTATCGTACAGCAAGCATTTGGCACATCAACAATACCAGCAACAGTTCCTTGGACTGGAGCAGAACCAAGTAGCATGTAGGCTTGTTCGCCTGTGAACCCACGTGTTTTTAAGAATTCAATTGCATTTAAACAAGCGTTACGATATGCAGTGTTTGCATCTAGGTAAGTCTGCTTTCCACTAAACTCATTTACTGAGATACCTTCAAACACAATGTAATCTGTATAATTAGGCATAACTGGACCAGGTTTAAATGCTGGATTTTTCTTAATATTATATGTTTCCATACCATTTTTAATTACGTTTACACGCAACTCTATCCATCCAGGCATTTCGATACCACCACAAAAGGTAATTTCGCCATCGCCTTGTGAGAAGTGTAAGTCACCAACAGATAATTTAGCACCATCTACAAAGACTGGAAAATATATACGTGAGCCTTTAGATAAATTTTTAATATCACAGTTTCCTCCATTTTCTCTAGGAGGTACTGTACGTGCGCCTTCTTGAGCTACACGGTCAAAGTCTTTCCCCTTTAGCGTGCCTAACACTGCCGCATCTGTTTCAGGTAAGTTGGCTAATACGGGTTCTCTATTTGGATCTGTATTAACTAATTCACGTTCACGGCGGTTCCATTCGTTTAACATATCTTGAGAAGGGGCAACCCCAATTAATCCTGGATGTATGATACCTGCGAATTCAACACCTGGTACATGACGACTTGTTGCATAAATACCATTAAAATCCCAAATAGATTTTTGAGCATTTGGGTAATGATCAACAAGGAAGCTACCGCCATTTGTTTTATCGAAAATACCATTGAATCCCCATGCATGTTCTTCGAATATACCGATATCTAAGATATCAACAACAAGTAAGTCTCCTGGCTTTACACCGTTGACATGGACAGGCCCGCTCAGTACATGAACACGATTTAAATTGACTTGCTTAATATCACTCGCATCGTCATTGTTTGAAATTTGTCCATCTGTCCAATCTAAACATTCCATTCTAAATGATTCACCTGGATCAACAGAAAATGCTGCAGGTATGTCTGGATGCCATCTGTTGTGACCTGGATGATCTTGTTGGTCCATTTTCTTACTTAAATCAATATTGAATAATTTCTTTGGCATAAGCATTATTCCCCCTATATCATTTAAATAGTAAATGTGACTGAATATTCTGTTAATGAAATAATAACACAAAAAATGTAAATGTATTATATGTTAAATGGAAAACGGCAAGTTAATTTTATTAATTTATCGTGTTGTTCTGAGATGATAATAGGATAAGTAATAATTGTAGTTAAGTGGATATAACTGTATTGTAACGTGGAGAAGTATACATGAATCAATAAACATAATATTTATAGAAATATAAAAAGCAATATATCCTAACGTAATGTCGTGTCAGTATATATTGCTAATACTTAAATTGAGCTAAGGATGTGAATTCGTATATTATCCTTTTTGACTTTTTCGATTGTTGAGTACGTTAACAATATCTTTAATGTACGTACCTTTTAAATGATAACTCCATTTATATATAGCAAAGCTTGCGGTTACACAGATGATTGGTAGTACCACCATGATGACGCGTAGGCCATTTTTAGTTAATTCACTTTGCTCTTGGCCAGGTTGATATCCTAATAATGTAAGACTCCATCCTGTTGCTAGACCAGAGAAGGCCATTGCAGTCTTCATTAAAAAGGTTTGGGTAGAAGTGATTACACTTTCGTTTCTTTGACCAAATTTCATTTCACTATAGTCGATAACATCTGCTATAGAAACGGTGATGATACCCATGATAAGGCCAGAGCCAATTTTAATAAGTGAAGTACCTAAAATAACAGGAATAAAGGCCTTTGGTGCTACGTAACCAGCGACTAATATTACCAGTAAACCTAAGATAATACTAATTGTTGCGATTGGATATACACGCTCTCGAGAGAGCCATTTGGCAATTTTAGGAAATAAGAATAAAGCAATAATTTCCATAAAGCCCATCCCGTTGTAAAGCGAGAATAAGAACTTAGATTCAGTGACATAACTAAAGTAATAAATCATTACATTACCAATTAATTGTCCACATAGGAAAAAGGTTAATATCATGCCAATATATGCCAATAATTCTTTGTTAGTAAAGAGAATGCGCCATATATCCTTAAATCTTAATGTAATACCAGTGTCGATATTTGTTGGAGCTTCGTGAACGTTCTTAACTGTAATACCAATTGTAATGTTAAAGATGATAATAGTGATTACTGCAACAATTAGAAAGCCTGTTGACTGATCCCCATTTCCAAACAAATTATCTAAGAATATAACAATAGTTAAACCTAATGCTCCTAAAATTAAATTAGCTAAACTTGCAAAAATACGTGGTAGAACAGAAACTTCTTCTCGTTCAGTAGGGTTATTTGTAAGGTTGGGTAACCATGACCAATAAGGTACATCCATCATAGTATAAGTCATCCCCCATACAATATACATGATTGAAACAAATACATAGAGCGCCGTACCTTCTAAGTGAAAGTTAGTGAATATTAATACTGTAATCACAGAATTGACCAGCGTCCCAATAACTAACCATGGCCTGAACTTTCCCCATTTAGTTTTAGTTTTATCTACGATCATTCCCATGATTGGGTCATTGATAGCATCCCATATCCGTGCTACAAAATATAATGTACCGACGAAACTTGCTGCAACGCCTAAGATATCGGTGAGGTAATACATGAGATATATACCGATAAGATTGACGACTAAATCTTTACCAAATGCCCCGAAACCGAATGAATATTTTTCTTTACGTGTTAATTGCTTTTGCAATAATACCACCCCTTGATAAAGCAATAAATGTAAGCGCTTTTACAACATGATATAAAAAAATACGCTTAGCTTATTTCAATGCTTTGCTATTGACTACAACTTAAAAAATGCATACTACATTTACCATTACTAATGTGCAATGGTATGTTAATCCTGTTTAATAAAAACCAGTCCAACCTCAAGTTTTATTGAGAGTTGGTATCTGGTTTGAAATAAAATTGAATAAAAATTTATTTAAATTCAGGTAGCCAATCGCCATGGGCTTCAATTAAATCATCACACAGTGCAATAATATCGTCGATTGAAAGTTCTGAAGCTGTATGTGGATCTAATAGTGCAGCTTGATAAATCTTATCTTTACTTTGAGTTAAAGCTGCTTCGATGGTTAATAATTGTGTATTAATATTGGTACGATTCAACGCCGCCAATTGTTCCGGCAGTGCTCCGACATATGTTGGCGCAATACCACTTGCATCAACTAAACATGGAACTTCTACTACGGCATTTTCAGGGAGATTGCTAATCAAACCACCAGTGTTTAATACATTACCACCAATCTTAAATGGCTGATCTGTCTCCATTGCTTCAATAATATAAGAACCATATTCATGTGAGCGTTCGTGAGTTAAATTCTGATCGTTTACAATATCATCGCGCATTTGTTTCCATTCTTCGATTTGATTTACACATCGACGTGGATATTCGTCTAATGGGATATTATATTTCTCGATGAGCTCAGGATATTGATCTTTAATAAAGTAGGGGTGATACTCCGCATTATGTTCTGAAGATTCAGTAACATAATAACCAAATTTATCTAGCAATTCGAAGCGAACCATATCATCATGTGTTGTTTGTTGCTTCGCTTTAGCTCTTTTTTTAATTTCAGGGTAAATATCTTTGCCATCTTGAGTAATTTCAAGTAACCAAGCCATATGATTTATGCCAGCAATCTTCCACTGGATATTATCCTGAGACATTTCTAATGATTCGAGTAAATGACTTGCACATACTTGGACACTATGACATAGGCCAACTGTTTTGATACCTTCTTGTAACATCACGTTTGTGAGTACTGCCATTGGATTTGTATAGTTTAAGAACCAGGCATCCGGACAAACTTCTTTCATATCACGTGCGAAATCTTGCATTACTGGAATGGTTCTTAAGTTTCGGAAAATACCTCCAATACCTAATGTATCTGCAATTGTTTGACGTAAGCCATATTTTTTAGGTATTTCAAAATCGGTGATTGTTGCTGGGTCATATCCACCAACTTGAATTGCATTTATGACATATTTTGCTCCTGATAAAGCGGCTTTTCTATCATGGTAAGCAGTCACTTTTACTGTTGAGTTTAAATTCTTTTTTAAATTGTTCAACATGAGTTCAGAATCACGTAAACGCTCTTCATCAATATCAAATAGTGCAAATTCAAAGTCTTGTAAAGCATCTACTGTCATACAATCTCCTAAGACATTCTTTGCGAAAACAGTACTTCCAGCGCCTAAAAACGTTATTTTACTCATATATTTTCCTCCTAAAGTAACACAATAATTTTTGTAAATATTATTCGAAAATTCTGATAAATAAGTCGATAAAATATTTTAAGTTTGCTATAGCTTAGTTATAGCTTAGTTACTTTAGAGGTAATATACAATCGTAAATAAATTTGAAAAGGGTAATATATTGCTGTTATTAGTCGATGAATATTTTGTCGACGGACATAATGGATGTGTCACGTCTATAACGATTCGGTGATACACCAACGATTTTTTTGAATACTTTACTAAAATAATTACTTGATGTATAGCCGACTTCTAGAGCTATTGTTTCAATATTAAAGTCATTGGCAGACAATAACACTAAAGCTTGTTTAATACGCGTCTTAGATAGATAGTTGATGGGTGTATCTTTGACTGATTTTTTAAATTGGCGTGTGAAATGGTACTTTGATAATTGAGATACTGACACAATATCGTCTAATGTAATATCTTGCTTATAATTATTTTCGATAAAATGTATGGCTTTAGCAATGGCTAACGGGTATTGATTGACTTGTTGTTGGCCATATTCAAAGTATTCAAGACACTTCATCATAAATGTATAGGCACAAGCTGATGCATCATAACCATGCTTAATACCTAATGTTTCTATACGTTCTAACGTTTCAATAATATGGCAGATTGGTTCTGAGTGTATGGGTAATTTGAAAATATGACCATAGCTACTGATAATTTGTTGGAATAAACGCCCAATTTCTTCACCATAAATTGTAAAATAAAGAAATTCCCACTGCTTAGAGTGTGTAGGTAGAAAATAACAGTGATCACTCGGGACATGTACAAAGAAAGCATCACCAGTCTCTAGGTATCTAGTTTCATTGTCCAAAGTTATAGCACCTTCGCCATTTATCGTGTATTGAAATATGTAAATATCTTCTTCCCCTCTATGTAAACCATGCCAACGATAATCATGAGTTTGTCTGAGTTCATAACCTGTCGCATTTAGCCCGGCAACTTTACTTTGAAAATCACCTTTAAATCTGAATCCATATGAGTTGTGTTTAATTTCTTTTTCCAAATTAAATACTACCTCCATTCATTTGATTTTTATTCTATCATTGTTTTATAACGAAATAGTATTGATATATGTAAGCGATATTAAAATTTTAGAAAATAAGGGTTGATAAAATATTATTATTTTAAATAAATGAATTGTGATTCTTTCCCTTTGAATATGTGATAAAATGCGTGGTAACTGTAGTGAATATTCAGTTTATTTTGAATTGGAGGGTTGAGGATGTGTACAGGTTTTTCAATATTATCACCTCAAAATATTAATTATTTAGCAAGAACTATGGATTTTGATTTTGAATTTAATGGTATACCGATAGCGGTACCTTCTCAATATACTTGGACGTTTGATATTGCTGGGACGAAACAAATGAACTATGGCTTCATTGGTACAGGTGTCATGGTAGGTCGTTATAGTTTTGGTGACGGTGTAAATGAACATGGTTTAGCGATTTCGACTCATTATTTTACAGGTGAATCAAGTTATGCAACTGAGCCACGTGAAGGTTATTTTAATATAGGACCAGAAGAATTTATCGTATGGGCATTAGGTAACAATCAATCGTTAACTGACTTGAAACATAATCTACATAAGATTAATATCGTAGCAGTTGAGAATAAAGCGCTCAATAACATTCCGCCATTGCATTTTATAATTACGGATCAATCAGGTGTTACGGTTTCTGTTGAACCTCATGATGGATTGTTGATTATGAAGGATAATCCAGTACATGTATTAACGAATAATCCTAAATTAGAATGGCACTTAGAAAATTTAAGAAATTATGTTCATTTAACGCCTGAACATGGCAGAGAAAAGCAGTTTGGTGAATTGCAATTTGCTACATTAGGTGTCGAGGGTGGAACATATGGTTTGCCGGGGGGCTTTACGTCTGCAGAGCGTTTTGTTCGTGCTGCATATTTACGACACCATTTAGAAATGGACTCTGAAGATACATTACAAAATGTTAATAGTTGCTTTAAGGTATTGAACAATGTGAGTATACCTAGGGGTGCAGTGATAGACGGTGAGATGGCACATTACACACAATATCAATGTGTATTACAATGCCATGAACCGACGTATTTTATTAAACCGTATCATAGTAGTGAGGTCTTTGAGGTGAAGTTAACAGAAGCTTTACTCAATAAAGAAGAAATTACGTACTTTTCTATTGATCATCCTTTTAAAACACAGCGTTTAAATTAAATTGATCAGTAGCAATGTTATTTACCTATTATATGAAAGGTATATCGATAAATTATAAGAACAAATGAAAGATTGCGCATGAAGTTTGGGGGGAGTATTGGTGAAAAAGAAAGAAGTGAGTATGTCGGAATTGTTTTTCGACTTAGTGTTTGTGTTTGTATTATCTACGATCAATCAAACAATCGAACACATTTCAGAAGACTTGGCTTCATTAGAAAGCCTGGGTAAGAACTTTACAATGTTTTTAATCTTCTTTGCGATATGGGTATATCGTACATTGCTAGTAAATAGGTTCTTTGAGCAAAAATGGTATCAATATTTATTTGTATTTATTGATATGTTCTTGGTGTTATTGTTGTCGAAAGCTACGAATGCGGACTTTCAACAAACGTTTAAGCCGTTTGTAACGATGTCAATTTTGATATTCTTGAGTATAGCTATACAATACATCCTTAATTATAAGTTGAATAAGCAAGTAGTCACGTTACAACTCGTTAAGGTGTATGTTTCAGGCTTGTTATTAATGATAATTGTATCGTTGATTTCGTTAGCGTTACCAGCAGGAATTAACTTTTGGATTTACTTTATCGGTATAGTGATTATGGCTATTTTCCCAGTACTATTCTTAAAGGTTTCCAAAGAGAATCCGCTATTTTTCTCACATTTCTCAGAACGTTTAAGTTTATTTATGATTTTATTATTTGGGGAAGGTATCGTACAAATAGTAAATAATGTCGAGATTGCACATATCAATGTATTAGACGTGGTTTACTTTGTGTTAGTTGTAAGTCTGTTTATGATTTATACCTTACATTATAAGAAGAGTTTGAATTATGAGAGAGATGATGCAACAGGCTTTGCTAGTGCCTATTTACATTTAGCGTTAATCTTTACGTTAGACTTTATCTTTTTAATTATGAACAAGGTACTAGCAAATCACGAAATTAGTACAGTGGAATTATATATTTATACACTGGCTTTTGGTATTTTCCTACTAGCAATTTATATAGATACACAGTTACACAACTCAGTCATTGATCAACGTGCTTTATTTATAACTATTATCTTAATCGCCACGATAATTGGACTAATTATTACTAATATTTATTTAGTTACTATCGTAGAAATTATTGGCATTCTCCTGTTGTGCTTTATATTTTATTCAGGTAAAAGTGATGACGAAATAGGAATTAAATAAATTTATAATATAGTTTGATTTGAACATTCTATATATTAATTATAAATGCAAATTCTTGACAATCACGAATAATCAGTATATCGTGGTATTATTGAATTAAAAATAACAAGTTGTTGAGAACTGTGTGACGTAGAAGATTGACACCTTAGCATTATGCTAATAACTTAAATTGGTTTGGTGAAAAGGTGAACAATAAGCTAGTTTAGGCAGAGATTGTGCGACTTATTAATGAACTTTTAAATTATAAACTTTAACTATATATGAGGTAGCAAAGCGAAGCATTACATTTATCCACATGTAATGAGTCGTATTGAAGCCGACAATGTTAATGAATCAATGATGATTTATTATATATTGTCGGCTTTTATTTATACTTAAATATTTTTGAAACAAGCGTATATAGCAAGTTAATAAACTGTAAAGGAGGAATCGCCATGCTGGCATCGATAGATGTTTCTATATATTTTATTGTATTTTTTGTAGCTTTAGCTGTTGCTGTAGTAAGTGGCTTGTTCTTTTTATCGAATAAATTGCCGCTAGCCTATGTGCGTATCCATATTTGGATCGTTTCACTACCAGTTATTGTTGCATTTGTAGGGTTGTTAGGTGCTGAGAAGAATATTGAACTAGGTGTTTGGTACTCAGATGTCTTGGCATGGTTGATGACCTTCTTTGTATTAGGTATTGGATTGATAATACAACGTTATTGTATTCGTTATCTCTCAGGAGATTTGAATTATAGAAAGTATTTTACTCTATTTACGTTAATGACTAGTTTTGCTGCGAGTGCCTGGTTGACGGCAGACTTACGTATTATGGTTGTTTGTTGGGGACTTACACTGATATGTTTAACGTTATTAATAAGTTTGACGAAAGCATGGGGTGTTACACGTGAGGCGGCTAAAGTATCTGGCAAATTATTCTTAGTGAGCTGGATTGCATTAGCAATAGCAGTATTGTGGATGGGTACTTTAACTGGTGAATGGCATTATATTAATATCTTCACGCAAGAGCATGTGAGTCAAATCGCAGTGTGGCAAAGATTTATTATTAATATTTTAATCGTTGTTGCGGTCATCATTCCTGCTGCTCAATGGCCTTTCCAAAGATGGTTAATTGAATCTGTGGCGGCACCTACACCTGTTTCAGCAATTATGCATGCTGGAATAGTGAATGCGGGTGGTATTATGTTAACGCGCTTTTCTCCACTATTTAACGGTGATTTAGCAACTGTCGTATTGTTATGCTTTGCGAGTGCATCTGTATTGATTGGTGCCGGTATTAGTTTAGTACATGTTGATTACAAACGATTATTAGTTGGTTCGACAATTGGTCAGATGGGCTTTATGTTGATTCAATGTGCACTTGGTGCATATATTCCAGCGATTATTCATTTAATGCTTCATGGTTTGTTTAAAGCAACATTGTTCTTGAGATCTGGCTCAGCAGTCAGACATTTTAATGTTCCAAGTCGAGCGAATGAACGTATGTCTTACTTGTGGATTCTAGTAGGGCGTTTGCTGGCGTTGTTAATTGGATTGAGTTTTTGGTTGAGTGAACCTGGGCAAGGTTATAGATTAGTGAGTGGTCTAATTTTAGCATGGTCGTTATCTGTTTCGTGGGCACAGCTAGTTGCATTTGGTGAAGGTAAATTCGGACGTATAATGGGCCTATTAGTCTTACTTACTGTTGGTATTGTTTATTATTTAGTACATCATTACTTAAATGAAGCATTACATACAATTGCCTTCCAAAGTTCGCAACCACCAATGTTTATTGTTGTTATTGTAGCGCTAATCTTATTATTTGGTAGTGCGATGAGTACTTGGGTGGCTCGTCACCGTAATTCTACTGCCTTTGCAATGCTGTATATGTGGCTAGTGAGAATTGGAGACGCTAAAATAACTACGGTTGAACGTCATCCAAATTATTTGAAACAGTATTTATCGAAAGGAGGACACTCAAATGGGGAAAATGGATAAAACAACGATGTATCATAATATAGATAATAACGACTTAAATCAACTCATAGCAAACGCGCAAAAAGTCATTGTACCTTTGTCACCCATTTCAGTGTTTGCTGCCCGTAGTCCTTGGGCCAACCTAGAAGATAAAAATTTCGATGATGTGGCGCAATGGTTAAGGGAAGTGCGAGAAGTCGATATGTATCCAGCAGTTTCAACGATATTAGAGGCAAAGGACAACGGTGAAATTGCTCAAGATAAAGTAGATGAAGGCTTAGAACAATGGTTACAACAAACTACAGCTCCATGTGCATCTGAAACTTTAGCCCACTTTGTAAAGCAAGTGATGACGTTGAAATCCTTGCAGAATACTAATGACAAAGCACAATATGCACAAGCAAAGCAATTTGCAACATCATTAGCGCGGTCAACAAGTGGTCATAAATCAAAACATGCTCGCTTAATCAGTGCCTCAGTAACAGATGACCAAGGCACAAAAATAAGTGACTATGTTGATTATCATGTTATGAAATGGTGTAAGTTGTATGTTGATGATGCACAAGCTGGCTGGACAATGCCTGACAGAGAACGCGGTTTTTTTGCATCATGGTATCGATTGGTTCAACATGATCCAGCATTGACTAAGCAAGAGCGACAACGTATTAAAACATTGCCAAATGATTCGGAACTACTCTTAAATACTGCACTTCAGCGTTTAGGTATTGATGAGGGAGAGATTCAATCTTATCTGGAACAACACTTATTAGCCTTGCCTGGTTGGGCAGGTATGATGCTATGGCAAGAAGAAAATGACGAACACGAAGATCATTTAATACGTACGTATCTAGCTATTCGATTAGCACTAGAATGGTGTTTAGTAGACCCTTATTTACCTATTAAAGCTGAACCACGTGTTGATATATCACAGTGGACGGAAGCTATTTTACAATGGTTAGAATGGGGAGGGTATAGTGTTGAAGCATGGAGTCAGTTAACTTCAGAAAGTCAATTAGCACATGTTCATTTTGCCTTACATTTTAACCATCAAGTGAGTAGGAAGATTTGGTTAGAAGCGTGGGAAGAGACGTATCAGCAACAGATGAAAGATCATTTAGAGCAGACCGCTACGAAAGTACAAGATGAAACAATAACACCAACAGCACAGTTGGCCTTCTGTATAGATGTGCGTTCTGAACCATTTCGTCGTCAGATTGAAAAGGCAGGTCACTTTGAAACGATTGGGATTGCAGGATTCTTTGGCTTGCCGATTGCTAAAAGTGAATTAGGCAAAAAGCATAGCCACCCATCATTGCCTGTTATGAATCAACCACAACATAAGATTAAAGAATATACAGCTGAACGTGAGCCTACTGCTTTTCAACAACGTAAGCATGTCCTTCAGTCTGTGACTTATACTTTTAAGAAAATGAAACAAAACGCATTGCCAAGTTTATTGCTGCCGGAATTAAGTGGTCCATGGCTTACATTACAAACAATTACGCGTAGTTTTATTCCACGACGAACTGGAAATTTGATTAGAAAGTTTTACGGAAGATGGTTGCAAAAACCTCAAGATACAACATTAACCTTAGATTATCAACATGAGCATGAAGATCACTTGCCAATTGGTTTTACAGATGAAGAAAAGATTGCATATGCTAAGCAAGCATTAACATTGATGAATTTAACGAAGCGCTTTGCGCCATTGGTCGTATTCTGTGGTCATGGTAGTCACAGTGCAAACAATCCGTATGCAGCTTCGTTAGATTGTGGTGCTTGTGGTGGCGCTGCCAGTGGATTTAATGCCAAGGTGTTAGCACAGTTATGCAATTTGCCAGAAGTACGAGCTGGATTAGCTAATGCAGACATAGTTATTCCTTCGACAACAGTGTTTGCCTCAGCGGAACACCATACATCTGTTGATGAGTTAGCATGGGTATATCTTCCGGAATTACCAGAAGCGGCTCAAGATGCATATGAAGCATTAACAGCTAGTATGCCTGAGATTAGTCGTCGTGCTAACCAACAACGTTTGTCACAGTTACCAAACAATCACATAACTAAAAAAGATCCAATTAAAGAAGTACACCGATTAGCAAATGACTGGAGTGAAATTAGACCAGAATGGGGTCTAGCTAAAAATGCGTCATTTATTATTGGTGAGAGAAGTTTAACTAAGGATATAAACTTAGAGGGTCGTGCATTTCTGCATAATTATAATTGGAAAGATGATGAGGACGGTAGTATACTTGCAAATATTATTTCGGGACCTGCAACGGTCGCTCAATGGATAAATTTACAGTATTATGCTTCCACTGTAGCGCCACATTATTATGGTAGTGGAAATAAAATCACTCAAACAGTTACTGCTGGAATCGGTGTAATGCAAGGTAACGCGAGTGATTTGCTTACAGGTTTGCCTTGGCAATCAGTAATGTCAGCCGATAATAAGATGTATCATTCTCCTATTCGGTTGTTAATCGTCGTTCAAGCACCACAACACGTGATTGTGAACCTTCTAGATGCGTTACCTGATTTCCGTCAAAAAGTAAATAATGGTTGGGTAAGATTAGCTAGTATTGATCACTTTGGTGACTGGAAAGAATGGTCTAATTAAATATAATGAAATAAGTAATAGATATAATAGGCAACAGATTAACATGTAAGGTCGACTACTTGACCGTGACAATATAGGTATGATTTTTGAATGTAAATTATGCTATTATAGAAAAAATAGATCAAAAATGATACTGTTATTTTGGTAAGTTCGATTCTAGTTTAACCTCTTAAACTTGTTCTACAGGAGATGTATAGGTAATGAAGACGAAGAAGGGCACATACGAGTCTGAAATTAGTAAAGCCATCACACAATGGGAGAAGGATTTTCTTGGACGTGGCTCACTTTCAGTAAAGACAGATATTTTGCGAGATATGATCATCGTGAGTTTACAAGGCGTACTTACCCAAGCGGAATACAAAGTGTGTGAGACCAATGAAGGCTTGCTAACGATTAAGAAGACGCGCTCTAAATTAGTAGAGTCCGGAATAGACGCTTTAAATGAAATTGTGTTGTCTATAACTGGTGAATCAGTAAAAGGATTTCACACAGATTTAAGTTCCCGTACCGGTGAACGCGTTATGATATTTAAATTGTATAATGATTTGGAAAAGCAGTTAATTGAACAACATAAATAACTATTTAAGGTTGTTGTAGCTGTTTTGTAGATAATATAGAACAGATTAAAAAGATCAATCTGAGGTAACACTTCGGTTGGTCTTTTTAATTATTTCATTGATTGTGTTCATTGCGCATTATATGGAAAGTCGTTAAGAGCATTTAGATTTGGAACTGTGGCGATTTAACGATTGGAATTATGCTTGCATGGTGGAAGGACACATAAGAAATGCACTTACCGATGTAAGGGTCAGTAAGTGCGATATACTTTTAGAAATTTGGAAGATTTTTTAGCTTAATTGATTTTGTCATCATATAAATAATGTTTGGGTGTTAAAGAATTATAATTTTATCTAATGGTGACAGTAACTTTAAGATGAAATTTACAAGGTCATACTACTGTATTTTGAAAAGTTATCACACGAGGAAATATGTGAAAGCTTAGTAATTAGCTCGGGAGAAATTTGAACCGGCTATTTAAGTAAAGTGTCACCTCCTTTATCAGAATATTATAATAATTTGTATATCTTTTGGTAAAATTTCCCTAGTTGTACCAATTCAATGCCGAATCGTTATTATTTATATGTTATTTAACTTTAATTGTATATAATTTTTTATTGTTGATATATAATGGATGTCATTCAAAAATCCGTATTTTATCTTAATAACATAATAGGAATGACTTGTTTTAGCGCTTTGATTTGTAGTAAAATTACTGCTTGGGTGTTAAAGAATCATAATTTTTATTATGGTTCTTTTTCTTATGTCTAGCTTTAATATATTAAGTGAAGATATTGAAAAATGCTGACTATTAAAGTTGAAATTAAATCCGAGGTAGGATTTGTTTTATAATAATATTCAGTATAATAATTAAAAGTATATAGTGAGGTAATAAGGAGGACGGACGTATGACTCAACTCAAAAATATTCTGTATTCATTAATAGAACCTCTAACTAAGCCAGAAACGTACCAAAGTTTACTGTCTAATTTAATTATGATTGTTGTGTATGTTGTAGTGGCATGGATTGTCTTACGTTTTATTAATAAGGGTATTGAGCAATTCTTTAAAATTCAAAATAAAGGTAAAAAAGCGAATAAAAAACGTTCCAATACATTAATTTCACTGATTCAAAATGTGGTTTCCTATGTGGTATGGTTTATCGTATTGACGACAATTTTAAGTAAGTTTGGGATTAGTGTTGAAGGCATTATTGCAAGTGCTGGTGTAGTTGGTCTTGCAGTGGGCTTTGGTGCACAAACAGTAGTTAAAGATATTATTACAGGTTTCTTTATTATTTTTGAAAATCAATTTGATGTAGGGGACTATGTTAAAATTAATAGCGCAGGAACTACCGTTGCAGAAGGCACAGTTAAAGCGATAGGTCTCAGATCTACACGTATCAATACAATTAGTGGCGAGCTTACTACATTGCCAAATGGTAGTATGGGAGAAATAACAAATTACTCAGTGACAAACGGAGAATCTATAGTTGAAATTCCTGTTTCTGTTGAAGAAGATATCGACAGAGTCGAGGAAGTATTGACGAAGCATTTTGAAGCAATGAGATCTAAATACTATTTATTTGTATCAAATCCTAAGGTAGTAGGTATTAACTCAATAACTCGAGATGAAATTGTCTTAAGTATTTCTGCAGAAACAGTTCCGGGAGAAGGATTTTCCGGGGCGCGAATATTAAGAAAAGAAATTCATAAATTATTTAAAGACAATGGTATTAAAGTGCCTCAACCAGTTATGGTACAATATGATTCGAATCAACAAAATAAAGCATAGAAAGTTCGGAGGTGTGACATCATGACATCAGATTACGGTTTGAATGATATTGTAGAGATGAAGAAGCAACATGCATGTGGGACGAATCGTTTCAAGATTATTCGTGTTGGTGCAGACATCCGAATAAAATGTGAAAATTGTCAGCGAAGTATTTTGATTCCTAGACAAACGTTTAATAAAAAAATGAAGAAAATACTAGTATCCAATCAAGATACTGAAAATAAGGAGAATGAATAAATGGCTTTAACAGCAGGTATTGTTGGGCTACCCAACGTAGGTAAATCAACGCTATTTAACGCAATAACAAAAGCAGGTGCGCTTGCAGCGAATTATCCTTTCGCGACAATCGATCCCAATGTAGGAATCGTAGAAGTGCCAGATAGTCGACTTAATGTCTTAGAAGAAATGGTTCAACCGAAGAAGACAATCCCGACAACATTTGAATTTACAGATATTGCTGGAATCGTTAAAGGCGCTTCAAAGGGTGAAGGTTTAGGTAATAAATTCTTGTCACATATCCGTGAAGTTGATGCGATATGTCAGGTTGTACGTGCCTTTGATGATGACAACGTGACGCATGTTTCTGGTAAAGTAAATCCAATTGATGACATTGAAGTTATTAACATGGAATTAGTTCTTGCAGACTTAGAATCTGTTGAGAAGCGTTTGCCAAAAATTGAAAAGATGGCAAGACAAAAGGATAAAGATGCTGAAAATGAAGTGCGTATTTTATCAAGAATTAAAGAAGCTTTAGCAGATGGTAAGCCAGTTAGAAGTTTAGAGTTTACAGAAGAAGATCAAAGATATGTTAAACATGCACAATTGTTAACATCTAAAGAAATGTTATACATTGCCAACGTTGGAGAAGATGAAATTGGTGATGAAGATAATGAAAAAGTGAAAACAATTCGTGAATATGCACAACAAGAAGATTCTGAAGTTATCGTTATCAGTGCTAAAATTGAAGAAGAAATTGCAACATTGGACGATGAGGATAGAGAGATGTTCTTAGAAGATTTAGGCATTGAAGAACCGGGTCTAGATCGCTTGATTCGCACAACTTATGATTTACTAGGTTTAGCGACATACTTTACGGCAGGTGTGCAAGAAGTTAGAGCATGGACATTTATTAAAGGTATGACAGCACCACAATGTGCAGGCATCATCCATACTGACTTTGAGCGTGGATTTATTCGTGCTGAAGTTACAGGCTACGATGACTACGTTGAATACAATGGAGAAAGCGGCGCTAAAGAAGCTGGTAAGCAACGCCTTGAAGGTAAAGAATATATCATGAAAGACGGAGACGTCGTGCACTTTAGATTTAATGTTTAAACTAGCGTAGTAGATATTTAAATATAAATCAATTTGAGTTATAGAGGCCATATTCAAAATAACAGGAATAATCCAGAGCATTATCAATATATGGATTATTCCTTTTTACTTTAATTTAGCTTATGCTTTTGAAAGTACATGGTTGTCTTAATATGAACTTCAGCATAGTGTAAAACTGTAATTTCATGAAACAAGAAAACGTCAATTCCTATCTTAATTATAAAAATGATAGAAATTGACGTTTATTTTAATGCTTTAACAATCTAGGTGTATTTGTAAATACTATATTCATTTAAGATGTAAACCAGTTGCTGCTAACATTTGGACCTAAATAATTCGCATCTACTTTTTGGTTAAGTTCTTGTGAATTATAACCGTCTGTATATTGCCACAGTACGTGTGGTGAAGTAGGCTGTGCCTCATTATAATTGGCAATCCATACGCCATCATAATTATTAGCAGATTGTGTAGCATGTTGTTTCATAAAGTTTTCATATGAATAAAATAAGACTTTCTTGTTTCCGGCAAGACCCTTCATTTCGTCATACCATGCATTAGTACTTTGATCCGTTGTGCCAGATGTTACAGAATTTTGTTCAAAATCATTGATGTAAAATTTAGCTTTTGGTGCGCGATTGTATAGTGTTTGGGCTTCATAACGGGCGTCGTCAGGATTTTCATACATGCTGTAAGAATAGACCCCGAAGTCCAAATTGTATTTATCTAATATAGCTGAATTATGGCTTAGAGAAGCATCGATTTTTTCAGAACCATATTGGGCACGAATGATTATGAAATCATAGTTTTCTTTCAGTGATTTGACTTGTTGCTCTGTTAAATCACCTTGCCATTCTGAAATATCAAGTACTCTTTCACCATTTGTAGCAGCTTCAGGTTGCACTTGTTTAGTTTGTTGCTCTTTGGATTGTGCATCTGGATGTTTCGAAACATATTTTTGATAACCATATCCCATCGTACCTTGCTCACTCGTATTTGCTTCGGCAGCATTAGTAGAGTGGATAGTTAAAGTAGATGCCAAAATAACAGTGGTTGTGATTAAACCTTTTTTGATTGTAGAAACCATAGTCTTCTCCTTTAATGTGCTTAAAATTACTTAAAAATAATCTAAGTGCATAGGGGTAAACAACAAATTATGTAGCGTAGTTGATATGCTAATAGAATTAGTTTTATTTAGCAACCTTATGTCGAAAAACATTAAAACTTTATAAAAAACAAATTTCAATTGTATAATTTGTTCTTGTTATTATTGTGTTGCAACATAATATTGTGATTCTAGAACGTGGATTTATGTGATTTTCGATAAATTGTTTCATATGAAACATCGAAATTTGAAATATATATTTGACGTACTGATTATCATTGTAAAAAGTAATACCGTGTGCTATAATTCTTGACTGTGAGTAATGAAAATTATTCCTTGCTTATCATATAGTATGATGAGCCGTATAGACCACAAGGAGGTGCAATTATAAAATGAGAACATATGAAGTTATGTATATCGTTCGTCCAAACATTGAAGAAGATGCTAAGAAAGCTGTCGTTGAACGTTTCAACGGAATTTTAGCAACTAACGGATCAGAGGTTTTAGAAACTAAAGATTGGGGCAAACGTCGTTTAGCTTATGAAATCAATGATTTCACAGAAGGTTACTACAATATCGTACGTATCCAAACTGAAAATAACGAAGCTACTGATGAATTCCAACGTTTAGCTAAAATCAATGATGACATCATCCGTTTTATCGTTATTCGTGAAGACGAAGATAAAACAAGAAAATAATTAATGGGGGTCGCTTAAATGATAAATAGAGTTGTTTTAGTCGGTCGTTTAACTAAAGATCCAGAATATAGAACAACACCCTCAGGCGTGAGTGTTGCGACTTTTACCCTAGCGGTAAATCGTACGTTTACAAATGCGCAAGGGGAACGCGAAGCTGATTTCATTAACTGTGTTGTTTTCAGAAAGCAAGCAGAGAATGTAAATAATTATCTTTCAAAAGGTAGTTTAGCTGGCGTTGACGGTCGCATTCAATCACGTAGCTATGAAAACCAAGAAGGACGTCGTATTTTTGTAACAGAAGTTGTTTGTGATAGCGTTCAATTCCTTGAACCTAAAGGACAAAACCAACGTCAACAACAGGATGGAAATAACAATTTCCAAGACTATGGCCAAGGTTTTGGTGGACAACAATCTGGACAAAACACGTCTTATCAAAATAACAACAACCCATCAAATAACAATGGACAATCAGATAATCCATTTGCAAATGCAAATGGTCCGATTGACATTAGTGATGATGATTTACCGTTCTAATCTACAAGTATTGTGTGAATACGAAATGTAGATTTAAAGATTAATCATAATATGTGTGAATTGCATTAAATATGTGTGTGTGAAATGTGTGAATAATAATGCAATAAAGAAGTACACCTTCAGAGATGAGGGTGTATTTTTTTATGCAATTTTATATCGCCAAGTGGAATGCGATGCCTTACGCACTCTAACCAGTATCATAAATTGGTCATTATCATTTGATAGAACTCCTATAAAAATTATATAAAGTTTCACCTTATACAAAAGCCCTTGATACATTAAAATTAAAATATTAATAAAATATTTTTGTATTTAAATTTTAAGTACAAAATTGCTCTATAAAAATATTACAAAAATAAACTTTAAAATGTTTAGAAAGAGTATAAATGGGAATTAATTTATGTAACTGTAACTTATAATAAATATTATACGATTGGTTATAAAATAGAATAATATTATTATATTTTTTTACTGTAGATTGATAGGAGGTTCGCTGCATTGACTGAAACAAAATTATTATCTTATGCACAAAAAGAAATATTACAGATTGAACAATATTATGAGAATACAAGTATTAGTAACATCGCTGGTGTAGTACATATGAAAAATGACGTATCATATGATGAGATTAATGAAGCCTTCAACGAGATAGTGAAGCAACATGATACGTTGCGTATTAGAATTACGAAAGAAGACGGTGTTTACAAACAATATGTAGTAGACTATGAACACGAAGATTTTGAATTTGTTGATTTTTATCAAGATCAAGAAGGCTACGAAAAGTGGATTAAAGAAACAGCTAGCACTAATATCTTTAATCTTGATGATAAATTATATAAGACAGTAGTATTTAAGTATCCTGAAGGATATTATGGTATCTTCCTATTGCAACATCATTTAATTAGTGACGCATGGGGTGTAACGATTGTTGTAAATAATTTAATTAAAAAGTTATTAGGTAAATCTGTATCTGAAGAAGATATTGGGGCTACTTATTTTGAGGCAATAGAATCAGAAGACAAATACGAAACGACAAATCGTTTTAATAAAGACAAGGCCTTCTGGTTAGAAAAGTTAGAAAATTTCGAAGACAACATTTTATTTGATAAATCCACGTTAGATAGCGCTATAGGTAAGAGAATAAGTGTGAAATTATCTGAAGCTGAAACTAAGCGTATCTTCCAATACTGTGAGGCGCATGGAGTTAGTATTAGTAATTTGTTCTCTGCAATTATGCAAATCATCAAACACAAGAACACACTTTCTACAACCAATTCTGTCGGACTACTTATACATAACAGGAATACGAAGAAGGAAAAATCATCAACTGGAATATTCTCACGTGTATTACCAATGATTGTTGATACAGATCCAGAACAAACCGTTCAAGATTACCTTGAAAAAATTCGTAGAGAAAGCTTGAATCTATTAAAGCATAGAAAATATCCATATGACTATATTGTAGAAAACAGTGGTAATAAAAAAGGTCTAGTAGACTGTTTTGTTTCTTTCCAAAACACACAATATGACGCTGAGTTTATCAAAGAGGGTTATACGGATGAATGGTTAGATAATGGAACAAACAATTCGCCACTTAGTGTTAACTTGAGTAACAGAAGTAATGGTGAAGGTATGGATATCGATTATGATTTCCAAATAGATGCTTTAGATGAAGAAGGTATCTATCATTTACATGAAACAATCTTCCACGTATTAAATCATATGATCGAACAACCAGAGTCACAAATTAAAGATATTGAAGTGGTTAATGGTGAAGAAAGAGAGACGATTTTAAATGACTTTAATGATTCATCATTAGCATTAAATAATGATACGACGTTTGTTCAACGATTTGAGCAACAGGTTGCTCAACATCCTAACAAGACTGCAGTTACATTTGAAGGAGAAAGTTTAACGTATGAAGCATTGAATGGCAAAGTTAACCAAATGGCTCGCCAATTACGTGCTGAGGGTGTAACGCCCGATTCTCTTGTGGCAGTTATGTCAAATAGAAGAATTGAAATGATTATAGGGATATATGCCATTCTGAAGGCTGGTGGCGCCTATGTACCAATTGATCCTAATTATCCTACAGAACGTATTAACTATATTTTGGAAGATAGTGCAGCTAAGGTGTTGCTAACTGATCAACCGTTAAGTTCTGAAATAGTCTATAACAATAATGTAATTGATATTACTCAAACACAAACATTTGAAGGGTTGTCTGCAGAAAATTTAGAGCATAATACAGATGTTTCTAACCTAATGTATGTCATTTACACATCTGGTACGACAGGTAAACCTAAAGGTGTGCTTGTACCCGGAGAAAGTGTCATGAACCGATTGAACTGGTTAATTGATAAATATGACATTACAGATGAAGACAAAGTGTTCTTTAAGACACCGTTTACGTTTGATGTGTCTGTTTGGGAAGTCTTCGGTTTTGGTATGATTGGTGCACAAGCGGTACTTTTACCATCAGGAGAAGAAGGTAATCCTGAAAAAATTGTATCTGTTATTGCATCGTCACAACCTACCATGGTTCACTTTGTACCATCAATGTTTAGTGTGTTTATTAATTATATTAAAGCATCGAATCAAGCTGCGTCGGTTTCAAGTTTGAGATATGTCTTAGCAAGTGGCGAAGCATTAAAACCAGAATTGGTAAATCAATTTAATGAATTGATTGCTGAGAAAAATGATACGCTACTTATTAATTTATATGGTCCAACTGAAGCAACCATTGATGTGACAAGCTTTGATTGTGAGGCTGGTACACAATATGACATGATTCCAATTGGTAAACCGGTAGCAAATACGCAGGCATACATTTTAAATGGCAGTAACAACTTGATGGCTATAGGTATCGCTGGTGAATTATGTATTGCTGGTACCAATGTGACAAATGGTTATTTGAATCGTCCTGATTTAACAGCAGAAAAATTTGTCGACAATCCTTTTGGCAAAGGTAAGATGTATCGTACAGGTGATTTAGCCAAATGGGAAACTGATGGTAATATTACTTATTTAGGACGTATTGATGAACAAGTTAAAATCCGTGGATATCGTATTGAGCTCGGAGAAGTTGAAAATGTACTACGTCAACAAAATATTGTTACAGATGTAGCTGTTGTAGCAAAGCCAGTAGTTGATGAAGAATTGTCAATTTGCGCTTATATTGTATCCGACGAGTCTATTGATATAGAAGCTATCAAAGCACAATTGAATAAACAGTTACCTGAATATATGGTTCCTGCATATATTATGCAAGTTGAATCATTACCAGTATCTCAAAGCGGAAAGTTAAACAAACGCGCATTACCAGACATTAAAGTGGACAGTAAAGACTATGTTGCGCCACGTAATGATATGGAACAAACTATTGTGGACATTTTTAGTAGTGTGCTAAATGTTGAACGTGTCAGTGTTTTTGACAATTTCTTCCAAATTGGTGGTCACTCTTTAAAAGCAATTAGTGTTATCAATGAAATTGAAAGTAAGACAGCTACACGTTTGCCTTTGAAGGCTATTTTCGACAATCCAACGGCATCACAATTATCTAGTTTGCTTGAGAATGGTGAAACACAAATTGCAGGTCAAACGATTCCACAAGCAGAAACTAAACCATATTATCTAACATCTTCTCCTCAAAAACGCTTATATGTGTTGAATGAAATGGTTGAAGGTCAGACTGCTTATAATATGGCAAGTATGTTAGAAATTATTGGTGATGTAGATGTTAATCGTGTACAAAGCGCATTCCAAGCACTTGTTGAACGTCACGAAGCGTTGAGAACACACTTTGATACTGTTGATGGTGAACCGGTTCAAATCATAGATAAACAAGGTGAGATTACAGTAGGTTATGAAGAAATAGCAACGTCTGATTATGATCAATTATTAAGTGATTTTGTTAGACCATTTGATTTAGCTAACGCGCCATTACTAAGAGTTAAAGTAGTGAAATGTGATGAAAAACGTTATGTTTTACTATTTGATATGCATCACATAATTTCGGATGGCTTATCTATCAATGTCATTATTAAAGAATTTACGGCGCTATATAAAGGTCGTGAATTAGATGAATTAACTATTCAATATAAAGATTACAGTGAATGGATGCGTTCAAGAGACTTGGATGATCAGCGTCAGTTCTGGTTATCACAATTTGAAGAAGAAGCGCCAGTACTTGATTTACCATACGATCACGGGCGTCCTAACCAACAAAGTTTTACTGGTAAGACGATAAGTCTCGAAATGCCGGAACAAACTAAACGTGCGATTCAGTCATTATCTCAACAGACTGGTAGTACGGATTATATGATCTTACTTGCTTCATTTATGGTGCTATTGCATAAATATAGTCGTCAAGAAGACATCGTTGTAGGTAGCCCAATTTCTGGCCGTACGCATAAAGATACTGAAAATATGCTCGGAATGTTTGTTAATACATTGGCGATGCGTTCAAACCCTGAACGAAATAAATCATTTACGCAGTTATTAGATGAAGTAAAGACAACATCATTAGAAGCATTTGATAATCAAGAATATCCATTAGAATCACTAGTTGAAGAAATCGTAGAAAAGCGTGATTTAACACGTAATCCATTGTTTGATGTGTTATTTACATTACAAAACACTGAAAACGAAAGCTTCCAAATTGATGACTGGTCTACAAGACAAGTAGAGTCGTCAGTTACAAATGCTAAATTCGATTTAAGTATGACAATTTATGACAATGATGGTTATAGTGTGGCGTTAGAATATGCTGAAGAGTTATTTGAACCTGAAACAATTGAACGTATGTTGGAACACTTTATGGAACTTGTAGCTGAAATTACTATGCATCCTGAGTATAAAATTAGTGAATTAGAATTAATTACCGAACAAGAGCAGCACTTAATTCTTAATGACTTTAATGATACTGAGATGCCTTATAATAACACGCAAACATTTGTTGAGCGTTTTGAACAGCAAGTGGCCAAAGCACCTGATAAAGTGGCACTTACCTTTGAAGGGGAAAGTTTGACTTATCAAGCATTGAACGAACGTGTAAACCAAGTTGCGTATAAATTGCGTGATGAAGGTGTCGGTGCAGACACATTAGTAGCAGTCATGACGAATCGACGTATTGAAATGATTGTTGGTATATTCGGTATCTTAAAAGCAGGCGGTGCATACGTACCTGTTGATCCAAATTATCCTGTCGATCGTATTAATTACATTTTAGAAGATAGTGCAGCGCCAGTATTGCTGACAGACAAACCATTAGATGAAAATATTGTGTTTAATCATAAGGTGATTGATTTAACAGCGGATAAATCAATTTGGTCATTGCCAACAGACAACTTGCAACATAATACAGATGTTTCTAACTTAATGTATGTTATTTATACATCTGGTACGACAGGTAGACCAAAAGGTGTACTTGTACCTGGAGAAAGTGTTATGAACCGCTTGAATTGGATTATTGAAACCTATGGTATTACGAGCGAAGATACAATTTCCTTTAAGACACCATTTACGTTTGATGTGTCTGTTTGGGAAGTGTTTGGTTTCGCGATGATTGGTGCACAAGCAGCGCTATTGCCATCTGGTGAAGAAGGTAATCCTGAAAAAATAATGTCACTTATTCATAATAATAAAGCGACTATGGTACATTTCGTGCCGTCTATGTTTAGTGTGTTTATTAACTTTATCAAAGCGACAGATCAAGCACATTTAATTTCAAGCTTGAGATATGTGTTGGCTAGTGGTGAAGCATTAAAACCAGAACTAGTTAACCAGTTTAATGAACATATTGCGACTAAGAATAATACATTGTTATTGAATTTCTATGGTCCTACTGAAACTACTATTGATGTAACAAGCTTTGATTGTGTAGCTGATGTACAATATGATGCTATACCAATTGGTAAACCGATTGCTAATACACAAGCGTATATCTTAGATGCTGACAATCACTTAATGGGTATCGGTGTTGCAGGTGAATTATGTATTGCTGGTACTAATGTAACGAATGGTTATTTGAATCGACCTGAATTGACAGCAGAAAAGTTTGTCGACAATCCATTTGGTGAAGGTAAAATGTACCGCACAGGGGATTTAACGCGTTGGAATGCTGATGGAAACATCGCTTATTTAGGACGTATTGATGAACAAGTTAAAATCCGTGGTTATCGTATTGAATTAGGCGAAATTGATAGTGTATTACGCCAAAATACAGATTTATTAGATGTAGCAGTGGTTACTAAACCTATGTTAGATGGAGAGTTATCGATTTGCGCTTATGTAGTATCTGAACAAAACGTTGATTTAGAGGCAATCAAATTAGAGCTGAGTCATAAATTACCAGACTACATGGTGCCAAGCTATATGATGCAAATTGAAGACATACCAGTAACACAAAGTGGTAAGTTGAATCGTAAGGCATTACCTGAAATCAAAGTAGAAAGCAAGGCCTACGTTGCACCAACGACAGAAATGGAAACAATGCTAGTCGCAATTTATGAAGATGTCTTAAATTTAAAACAAGTTAGTATCACTGACAATTTCTTTGAAATCGGTGGACACTCATTAAGAGCAATTGGCATTATTAACCAAATAGAAAGTCGAATTGGCACACGTTTGCCACTAAAAATTATTTTTGAAAGTCCAACGATTCTACAATTAGCTAAAACGGTTGAACAATATGCGGTAGATGCGAGCACTCAAAGTATTCCGCAAGCAGAGCAGCAGCCATATTATCTGACTTCATCACCTCAAAAACGTTTATATGTGTTAAATGAAATGGTAGATGGTCAAACGGCTTACAATATGCCAAGTATGTTAGAAATCAAAGGTAATGTAGATGTTGCGCGTGTGCAAGATGCTTTTCAAACAATCGTAGATCGTCATGAAGCATTAAGAACGCATTTTGAAACTAAAGATGGCGAGCCTGTACAGGTGATAAATGATTCTGCATCGGTAGTCGTTGATTACGATGAGGTAACGACAGATGATTATGAGCGTATATTAAGTGACTTTGTACAACCTTTCGACTTAAGTAAGGCACCATTAATTAGAGTTAGTATAGTTAAAGTATCAGAACAACGTTTTATCTTATTGTTTGATATGCACCATATCGTTTCTGATGGCTTCTCTATTAATTTGATTATCAAAGAATTTACAGCGTTATATCATGGTCGAGCGGTAGAGCCATTAGATGTACAATATAAAGATTATAGTGAATGGATGCGCTCAAGAGACTTGGATAGTCAGCGTCAGTTCTGGTTAAGTCAATTTGAGCATGAAGCGCCAGTACTTGATTTACCGTATGATCATTCAAGACCCAACCAACAAAGTTTCACAGGTAAAACAGTAACTGTAGATATGCCTACATCTGTTCAGCATCATATTCAACAATTGACTCAAGCAACAGGCAGTACGGATTACATGGTGTTATTATCATCATTTATGGTACTGTTGCATAAATATAGCCGTCAGGAAGATATCGTTGTAGGTAGTCCAATATCTGGGCGTACACATAGAGATACAGAAAATATGATTGGTATGTTTGTTAATACTTTACCAATGCGTGCTTACCCTGAAAGTGAAAAATCATTTGCACAATTCTTATCAGAAGTGAAGGACCAATCGTTAAATGCCTTTGATAATCAAGAATATCCGCTAGAAGCACTTGTCGATGAAATTGTTGAAACACGTGATTTAACACGTAATCCATTATTCGATGTGCTATTCACATTACAAAATAATGAGAAAAATAGTCTGGAAATATCAGATTGGTCAGTTGAAGAAAAGGAAGCCTCTTATACTAATGCTAAATTTGATTTAAGTATGACAATTCATGAGAATGATGGCTATAAAGTTTCGTTAGAATATGCGGAAGAATTATTTGATAAAGATACGGTTGAACGTATGTTAAACCACTTTATTGAAGTGATTGCGAATGCAACGCAGCAACCAGAACAACTTATTAGTGATATTGACATTATAACAACAGCAGAAACTGAACTTATCTTGAACCAATTCAATGATACGGATCAGCCATTGGATAACACTGTGACACTTGTAGAACGTTTCGAGCAACATGCGGCACAATCACCAGACAAAGTAGCAATTACATTTGAAGGTGAAACATTAACGTATAAAGCACTGAACGAACGTGCAAACCAAGTGGCGTATCAATTACGTAATGAGGGCGTTAAACCTAATGACCTAGTAGGTATAATGTCACAACGTCGTTTAGAAATGATGATTGGTATTTATGGCATTTTAAAAGCAGGTGGCGCATATGTACCGTTGGATCCAAATCATCCACATGAGCGTACGAATTTCATTTTAGAAGATAGTGATCCACGTGTATTGCTTACGGATGAAAATATAAGCTATGGTATAAAATACGAAAAGGAAATTATCAAGTTAACAAATAATTCCTTCCTAGATAGCTTACCAACAGATAATTTGGCACATGTTACAGATGAAACAAACTTAATGTATATTATCTATACATCAGGTACAACAGGTAAACCTAAAGGTGTTATGGTTCCATACAGTAGTGTAATGAATCGTCTTAATTGGATGGTTGATTATTTCGAATTAGGTTCTACAGATAAAATATTATTCAAAACACCATTTACCTTTGATGTATCTATTTGGGAAGTCTTTGGTTGGGCAGTTATGGGTGGCGAAATTATCATGCTACGCTCAGGAGAAGAAAGTAACCCAGAGAATATAGCTTCCGTAATCGATGCGTATAATATTACGATGGCACACTTTGTACCATCAATGTTAAGCGTCTTTATAGATTTCATTAAGACAACACACCGTCAAGATGATATTGTTTCGTTAAATCATGTATTTACAAGTGGTGAAACACTAAAAGTAGACTATGTAAATCAATTTAATCACTTGTTAGGTGGACCAAATCAAACATTGCTATACAACTTATATGGACCTACTGAAACAACTGTTGAGGTAACATATTATCCTGTCTTTGCAGGTCAAACTTATACAGAGGTTCCTATCGGTAGACCTATTGCCAACTCACAAGGTTATGTCTTAAATGAAGATAATAACTTGTTAGGTATTGGTGTACCTGGTGAATTGTGTATCGGTGGTGCAAATGTCACACAAGGTTACTTGAATAGACCAGATTTAACTGCTGAGAAGTACGTTGATAATCCATTTGGTTCTGGCAAAATGTATCGTACAGGCGATTTAGTAAAATGGAGAAAAGATGGACAATTAGAATATCTTGGTAGAATTGACGAACAAGTCAAGATACGCGGTTACCGTATTGAATTAGGTGAAATTGAAAGTTTGATTGCTCAAGTCGATGCAGTATCTGAAGCTGCTGTAGTCACTAAAGCACCACAAGGTAGTGACGAAGCAATGATCGCTGCATACCTTGTTTCAGATCGTACGATAGATTTTGACGCAGTCAGAGCGGTCCTATCTAAGAAATTACCTGAGTATATGATTCCAACATATATGACGCAAATTGAACAATTACCAGTTACAGCTAACGGTAAATTAGATAAAAAAGGACTTCCAGATATTGAATTAGAGGCAAAAGCCTATGTTGAACCACGTGATGAAATGGAAGAGACAATTGCGACAATCTTTGGCAACGTGTTAAATATTGAACGCGTAGGTGCAACAGATAACTTCTTTGAAATAGGCGGACATTCACTAAGAGCAATTAGTGTTATTAACGAACTAGAAAGCCAATTATCTGTACGTGTACCGTTGAAGACGATTTTTGAAAATTCGACAGTGGCACAATTAGCTAGAGCTATCGAAAATGAAGCGACTGCATCATCAACTCAAGAGATACCATTGGCTGAAACTAAGACACATTATCTAGCATCATCACCACAAAAACGTCTATACGTATTGAATGAAATGATGGACGGTCAAACATCTTATAATATGCCAAGTATGTTAGAAATTAGAGGGACTGTTGATGTTGAACGTGTTCAAAATGCATTCCAAAAATTAGTGAACCGTCATGAAGCATTGCGTACACACTTTGATACAGTTGAAGGTGAACCGGTACAAATTGTCGAAGATAAAGTTCAAATAAATGTAGAGTATGAAGTTGCTTATACAGAAGATTATGAACCACTATTAAATGCGTTCATCAGACCATTTAACTTAGAACAAGCACCTTTACTGAGAGTAAAAGTGGTTAAATGTGCAGAACAACGTTATGTACTTTTATTTGATATGCATCATATTATCTCTGATGGATTCTCTATTAATCTTATTATTAAAGAATTTACAGAGTTGTATCATAATCAAACTTTAGAACCATTAAATGTACAATATAAAGATTACAGTGAATGGATGCATACACGTGACTTAAATGAACAACGTGAATTCTGGTTGTCTCAGTTTAAAGATGAAGCACCAGTACTTGATTTACCTTATGATTATTCACGTACAAACCATCAAAGTTACACAGGTGAATCAGTTAATGTATCTATTTCTGAAGCAACAAGAAATGCAATCCAACAATTAGCGCAAGATACCGGTGCAACGGATTATATGATCTTGTTATCATCATTTATGGTGCTATTGCATAAATATAGTAGACAAGAAGATATCGTTGTAGGTAGTCCGATCTCTGGTCGTACACATAAAGAAACAGAGCAAATGTTAGGTATGTTTGTTAACACGTTAGCAATGCGTGCCTACCCAGAGCGTGACAAATCATTTAAACAATTGCTCGAAGAAGTGAAAGCAACATCATTACAGGCATTTGATAATCAAGAATATCCATTAGAAGAACTTGTAGATGAAATTGTTGAGACACGTGATTTAACACGTAACCCATTGTTCGATGTCCTATTCACGTTACAAAATAATGAAAAAGAAAGCTTGCAAATTGATGACTGGTCAGTAGAACACAAAGAACCATCAACGACTAATGCTAAATTTGATTTGAGCATGACAATATTTGATGATAATGGTTATAGCATTGCCCTTGAATTCGCGCAAGAACTCTTCGATCGTGACACGGTTGAACGTATGTTGGCGCATTATGTTGAAATCTTAGAGCACAGCGTACAACAACCTGAACAAAACATCAGTCATCTAGAAATGATTACACAACAAGAACAAGATATTATATTTAATGAATTCAATAATACCGATGTCCCATTAAATAATACAAAAACGTTTGTAGAAAGATTTGAAGCACAAGTCGCTAAAACACCAAAACAGACAGCCATCACATATGAAGGGGTTAGCTTGACTTATCAAGCACTCAATGCGAAGGCAAATCAATTAGCTAATTATTTACGTGTGGAAGGCATTGTACCTGATGCGCCAGTCGGTTTACTGACAAATCGTAGTTTAGAAATGATGATTGGTATATACGGTATCTTAAAAGCGGGTGGTGCCTATGTACCGATTGACCCTAATTATCCAAGTGATCGTATTAACTATATCTTAGGTGATAGTCAACCAAGTGTACTACTGACAGATCAAGCATTAGATGAATCAATTGAATTTGATAATAAAGTTGTTGATTTGACTGAAGACACGATGATTGCAACACAAGCAACAGACAATTTAGAACCTGTAACTACAGTTGATAACTTGATGTACATTATCTATACATCAGGTACAACAGGTAAGCCTAAAGGTGTAATGGTACCTTATAAAGGTGTCATGAATCGTCTGAACTGGATGATTGATAAATATCATATTAGTAGTGAAGATACGATTCTGTTCAAGACACCATTTACATTTGATGTGTCGGTATGGGAAATCTTTGGATTCGCTATGATAGGCGGTCAAGCCGTGCTATTACCATCTGGAGAAGAGAGTAATCCAGAAAAAATTACTGATCTATTAGAACAACATCAAATCTCAATGGTACACTTTGTGCCATCTATGTTAGGTGTGTTTATTGATTTTATAAAATCAACTAACAAAGTAGAGAACATTGCGACAGTTAATTATGTATTGGCAAGTGGAGAAGCATTGAAACCAGAACAAGTAAATCAATTTAATGCAATCATTGGTAAGCAAAATGATTCATTGTTGATTGACTTATATGGACCAACAGAAGCTTCTATTGAAGTAATCTATTATCCATGTACTGCAGATCAAACATATGACACGATTCCTATTGGTAAACCAATTGCTAATATTCAAGCTTATATCATGAATGAAGATAATAATCTGATGGGTATTGGCGTTCCTGGAGAACTCTGTATCGGCGGTGTTGGTGTGACAAAAGGTTACCTCAACAGACCAGATTTAACAGCAGAGAAATTTATCGACAATCCATTCGGCGAAGGAAAGTTATACCGTACAGGCGACTTAGCTAAATGGAGTGCGAACGGTAATGTAGAATATCTTGGTCGTATTGATGAGCAAGTTAAGATTAGAGGTTACCGTATTGAGTTAGGTGAAATTGAAAGCTTACTTGGACAAATTGATTACATTTCAGATGTAGCAGTCGTTGCTAAACCAATGGCAGGAGAAGAGTTAGCAATTTGTGCATATCTCGTATCTGATAAAGCAGTCGATAATGATGATGTAAAAGCTATATTAAGTCAAAAATTACCAGACTATATGGTACCGTCATATATGATGCAAATTGATCAGTTACCTGTGACTTCAAACGGTAAATTAGATAAGAAAAAATTACCTGAAATCAAAGTGGAAAGTAAAGCATACGTAGCACCTACGAATGATACAGAAGTAATGCTAGCAACTATATATGAAGCTAATCTTAATATCGATCAAGTAAGTATTCACGATAATTTCTTTGAAATTGGTGGCCATTCATTAAAAGCGATTGGTATTATTAATAAGATTGAAGCTACAAACGGTGTGCGTTTACCATTGAAGGCTATGTTTGAAAATCCAACAATAGCTCAACTAGCTAAAGTTGTTGATGAACATGCGAATGAAACAACGGCACAACATATTCCAGTAGCAGCAGAACAGCCATACTATACAACTTCATCACCACAAAAACGACTTTATGTCCTTAATGAAATGGTGAAAGGTCAAACCGCATATAATATGCCAAGTATGTTAGAAATTCAAGGTGAAGTTGATCCTGAACGTGTGCAAAATGTATTCCAAACATTAATAGAACGTCATGAAACATTGCGTACTCACTTCGAAACAATCGATGGTGAACCTGTTCAAGTGATTAACGATTCAGCTGAAATCAATGTAGAATATGCTGAAATTAGTACAGATCATTACGAAACATTATTAGATGATTTCGTACAACCATTTGATTTAAGCCAAGCGCCATTGCTAAAAGTTAAAATTGTTAAAGTAGCAGAGTCACGTTATGTATTATTATTTGATATTCACCATGTTATTTCAGATGGTTTTTCAATTAATTTAATCATTAAAGAATTTACGGCTTTATATCACGATCAAACATTAGAAGAGTTGAAAGTACAATATAAAGACTATAGCGAATGGATGAGTACACGTGATTTAAGTGAACAACGTGAGTTCTGGTTATCACAATTTAAAGAAGAGGCACCTGTATTAGACTTACCGTATGATTTCACAAGACCGAAATCACAAAGCTTTACTGGTAAGACAGTAAGTGCACAAATACCAGCAGAAACTAGACATGCAATCAATCGTCTAACACAAAAAACAGGTTGTACAGACTTCATGATTCTATTGTCTTCATTTATGGTGTTATTGCATAAATACAGCAGACAAGAAGATGTTGTTGTCGGCAGTTCAATTGCTGGTCGTACACACCAAGATACTGAAAATATCGTCGGCATGTTTGTAAATACATTACCAATGCGAGCATATCCTGAAAGTAATAAATCATTTAAACAATTGTTAAATGAAGTGAAAGATGTTTCATTGAAGGCATATGACCATCAAGAATATCCATTGGAAGAATTAGTCGACGAAATCGTAGAAAAACGTGATCTAACAAGAAATCCATTATTTGATGTGTTATTCACACTGCAAAATAATGAAAAAGAAAGTCTAGATATCGAAGATTGGATTGTTGAACCGAAAGAAGCAACAAATATCAACGCTAAGTTCGACTTAAACATGATGATTGAAGATGATGGCGATTATAAGGTTTCTATTGAATACGGTGCGGAACTTTTCGAACATCAAACAGTTGAACGTATGTTGGCACATTACATTGAACTATTAGCTAATGTCGTACAACAACCAGAACATAATATTGGCGATATTAATATGGCAACAGCCGATGAGCGAACGTTAATCCTTGGTGAGTTCAATAATACGCATGAAACTTTAGATAATAGACGTATATTTATGGATCATTTCGAAGCACAAGTTGAACAAACACCGAATCGTACTGCCATCGTTTATGAAGGAGAAAGTTTGACGTACCAAGAGTTGAACGATAAAGCAAATCAACTTGCATATAAATTACGTGCTGAAGGCGTAAAACCAAACATGGTAGTTGGAATGCTGACTCAACGTAGTTTAGAGATGATGATTGGTATTTACGGTATCTTAAAAGCAGGCGGCGCATATGTACCAATTGATCCTCACAATCCAACGGATCGTATTAACTATATGCTAAACGACAGTCAACCTAAGATATTATTGACGGATGCGACACTAGACGAGCAGATTGAGTATGAAGGTCACATCATTAACTTAGCTGACAAGTCT
Source organism: Staphylococcus sp. 231237_7MaSpsaltlick (assembly GCF_043107035.1). NCBI lineage: Bacteria > Bacillati > Bacillota > Bacilli > Caryophanales > Staphylococcaceae > Staphylococcus > Staphylococcus sp. 231237_7MaSpsaltlick. The sequence continues at coordinate 100,292 of NZ_JBICNX010000006.1, read as the reverse complement.
AAATTAGAACATCTGCCAACTGAGAATTTACCAAGTGTTGTCACTGCCGATGATTTAATGTATATCATTTACACATCAGGTACAACAGGTAATCCAAAAGGCGTAATCGTATCATACGAAGGTGTTATGAACCGAATTAATTGGATGATTAAAGAATTCGATATTAATAGTGAAGACAAGGTACTATTCAAGACACTTTATACATTTGATGTGTCTGTTTGGGAAATCTTTGGATTTGCTATGGTAGGTGCACAATTAGTACTGCTACCATCTGGAGAAGAAGGTAACCCAGATAAACTAGCAACAATGATTCAAGAACATGAAATTACAATGGTTCACTTTGTACCGTCAATGCTAGGGGTATTTATTGATTACATTAAGTCCACAAATAGAATGGATGATATTGCGTCAATAAACTATATTCCATCAAGTGGTGAAGCGTTGAAACCAGAACAAGTTAATCGATTTAATGACTTGCTGGGTAGACCAAATAATTCTCTACTTATAGATTTATATGGACCAACAGAAGCATCGATTGAAGTGGTGTGTAATCCACTATATCCAAGTGAAACATACGATATTATTCCGATTGGTAGACCAATCTCAAATGTTCAAATTTATATTTTAAATGAGAAGAATAATCTAATGGGTATTGGTGTTCCTGGCGAGCTTTGTATCGGTGGCATTGCAGTTACACATGGTTATTTAAACCGTCCAGGCTTAACAGAACAACAATTTATCGACAATCCATTTGGTGAAGGTAAATTATATCGTTCTGGTGACTTAGCAAAATGGAGAGCAGATGGTGAACTTGAATATATTGGACGTATCGATGAACAAGTTAAGATCCGTGGTTATCGTATTGAGCTTGGAGAAATTGCGAGTCATTTACGTAGAATTGATGGTATATCAGATGTAGGTGTAATTGTTAGACAAATGGTTGGAGATGATTTATCTATTTGCGCTTACTTAGTTTCAGATCAAGAAATCTCATTCAGTGATATCAAAGCTGAATTAGGGAAGAAAGTACCTGACTACATGGTTCCTGCATATATGATGCAAATCGAGCAATTACCATTGACTGCAAATGGTAAATTGAATAAACGCGCATTACCTGAAATTGAGGTAGAAAGCAAGACTTATGTTGAGCCTAGAAATGCAACTGAAGCAACAATAGTTGAAGCAGTTAAGCATGTCTTGAATGTAGAGCAAGTTGGCGTGTACGATAACTTCTTTGAAATTGGTGGCGATTCAATTAAAGCGATCAAGTTAACTTCAGAGTTATCTAAGACATATAATATTTCTATTAAAGACTTGTTTGAGCTACAGACGATAGAGCGCATCAGCGAAGCGTTAGATGATAGTGCTGACACGAACTTATTGACTAAGTTAGCATCGTTAAAAGAGTTTAACTTAGAACAGCCACATCAATTCAGCAATGATTTCATTCAAGAAATTGAAAGCTATAAAGAAAATAGTGCAGCAAATTATGAGGTTATTGATGTTGAAGCGGTTAAGTCTAATAAAAATGTATTACTCACAGGTGCGACTGGATTCTTTGGTATTTATTTACTAAACAACTTACTAGAAGATACTGACTTTGATATCTATGTGATGGTTCGAAGTAATAAAGACATTACTGGAGAAACGAAATTGCATAACAACTGGGTTTACTATTTTGAATCTCAAATTGATGAGTCATTTGCAAATAGAATTCACATTGTTGAAGGTAATATCGAATCACCTCAATTAGGTATGGGTGAATCAACATATGCAGCATTGTCAGAAGAAATTGATTTAATTGTTAATGCTGCAGCCAATGTAAATCACTTTGCAACAAAAGATGCATCATATGGTGCCAACGTTGGTGGTATTGAACAAATTATCCAATTTGCACAAGATGGTAAAGCAAAAGAAATTCACCATATGTCTACCATTTCAATTGCTTCAGGTAAAGTTGAAGACAAGGCACAATTAACATTCTCTGAATACGATGTAGATATTGGTCAAAAACCAAACAACGTGTACTTAGATGGTAAAATTGAAGCTGAAAAAATATTGATCGATAGCCGTAAACAAGGCGTAGAAACAAATATTTACAGACTGGGTAACTTACAGTGTGATTCTCGAACTGGTTTATTCCAGAAAAATGAAGAAAATAACGCCTTCTATAGCGTTATTAAATCATTCAAGAAACTGGAAAAATTCCCAGACTTACCAGATGATAGCTTAGAGTTCACACCAGTAGACCAAGCGGCTGAAGCTTGTAGTACATTGATTAAAAACAACCAGTTGACGAATGAGATTCATCACATTTACAACACACATCATCTTACATTAACGCAATTGATGAATGTTTATAATCAACATGATTATCACATCGAGAATATTCAATGGAATGACTTTATGGACTTCTTAATGGAATGTATTGAACAAGGTATTAAGAGTGATGAAATAAATGATTTCTTATTACACACAGGCATCCTAGATAACAATATGTTTAACAAATCTCACTTTGAAGTATTAGACTTTAAGACAAATTACATCTTAGAAAAACTAAACTTCGAGTGGAAACCGACAGATAATGAAATACTTTCAAAAATGATCAGTCATCCAAAAAATAATTTCTAAGCAACAACTGAGGCAGCAAATACTTATTTGCTGCTTCAATTGCTTTGCTAATACAAAATGTGGAAGTGATACAGTGGAAGTTACTGTATATTTATTAGATACCAGTGATTCAATTTATCAAAATAAACGACGTAATGCTAAATACTCAGAATTGTTTAAGTGTTTTTGTGTTAAAGCGGCAACTGGTCATGAAATTGACGATATTGCGTTTAAAACAGGCGATTATGGGAAACCTTTGTTGTATAGGCCATATAACAAACACTTAAATATTTCGCATACGGATGGTTTTTCGGTTTGTATCGTTAGTGACATGAATGTAGGTATTGATATAGAAAAAGTAGAACCTATCGACTTAACGATTGCCAAAAATTATTTTGCGCAGGCTGAATATCAATACATCATGAAAGATAACAATGAACAAGCACAGTTGAACCGTTTTTTTGAAGTGTGGACATTGAAAGAATGTTATATCAAGATGCTTGGAACTGGAATATATAAAGCGTTAGATAGCTTTTCAATTACGCCAGAAGGACACACTTATAAGATGATTGAATTAGTAAATAATCAAGAACAACGTTTATCCAGTTTTCATAAATTATTATTTAATCAATATGCATTATCAATAATTTTAGAAACTGCTAATCAAGATATAAAAGTAAATTTCACAGACATCACACATACATTTAATGCAGAATGTATATGTTAAGGGGCGAGAATATGGCAAAGACAACATTATTTTGTATTCCGTTTGCAGGGGGAAGCAAAACCTTATATTATCCGTTGAAAGACAAATTACCGAGCCACATCCAATTTAAACCATTAGAGTTACCTGGTCGTGGTGAAAGACTGATTGAAGATGCACTAGATAGCATCGAAGACATGGTTGATGATTTAGCAAATCAAATTGTTAAAGAAGAGCCAGAAACATTTATCCTACTTGGTTATAGTTTAGGAACTATTTTAGCTTATGAATTATATTACAAATTAGATGAACTAGGTTATAGACCTGAGCATATGATTCTCTGCGCAAGTGAACCTATAGGCTGTATAGACCGCAACAATAATATTGCGAATATGACTGACGAAGAATTCAAGCAATTTATTAAAGATAAAGGCGGCACACCAGAAGAGGTATTAGCTCACGAAGAACTATGGGAACTTGTAAAACCTTCTCTAAAGAATGACTTCTTAGCAATAGATTACTACGATAATAAGCCTAAAGCTGAAAAAGTAAAAGCAAATATTTCTGTCTTTGTTGGAAAACAAGATAAGATTTGTGATCAAGATATCTACAAGTGGTCAGATTTAACGAGAGGCCAAGTTGATTATCAATTTTTCGATGGCGGACATTTCTTTATCAATAACCAATACGATGGTTTCAGTGAAAAAATCAAACTCGTCTTAAATCACTAATTGTGATGATTGAGTGATATGTGATATTTTATGCGTTGAATTGTTGAAAGATGAAAATATTACTATGAAATGTGTATTTATAGTTTAGAACATATTGACAAATGTCATATAATTTTATACTATTAGTGGTGCACATATACACACACGTAAAGATTTAATACAATATTTCACACATATTATAAATCTTTTAATAATAGAAACGTATAAACATGAATCGCCATAGAGTGATTGATAAAGAACGCATATGAACGTTATAAAAAAATAATCAACAAGGGAGGCAGTTAACCATGGCAGGTGGACCAAGAAGAGGCGGACGTCGTCGTAAAAAAGTTTGTTACTTCACAGCAAACGGAATTACACACATCGACTATAAAGACACAGAATTATTAAAACGTTTTATCTCAGAACGCGGTAAAATTTTACCACGTCGTGTAACAGGCACTTCAGCTAAATATCAACGTATGTTAACTTTAGCTATTAAACGTGCTCGTCATATGGCATTATTACCATATGTTAAAGAAGAACAATAATAGTTATTGTATCTGAAAAACCCCGTAAGCATAGGCTTACGGGGTTATTTTTGTGCATTTTCATTTGGAAAGTTCGCAAAAAATTCGCAGAGTGTGAGTTTTTCTCTATATTTATAATTTGAAAATATAATGTTGGTGCGGATCTGTTGGTGAATTTGCTATTTTAATCAATCCACCTTTTTGCTCTAATGTTTCCAAGTATTTTCGAGCTGTAGGGTTTGCAATGTTTAATTGTTTAGCAACATCAGCGGTTTTTATCTTTTCTGTTTGATACGCTAATTCCATTATTTTTTGTTCATAACGATTCAATTCATTCCAATTAACATCTGAATTAAACTTTATACCTTCTTGTCTTCTCATGCTTCGCATTACTATATTATTCTTTAAAGTTAATAGTATAGAATTTTATTTTTGTTCGAATTGTGGCTCTTCTAAATAGAAATTAGCCATTTCTTTAAACATACGATTGACGCCTTCGCCAAATTCTCTAACATAACCCCAATCATTTAAGTTTTTGGCAATTTGAGGATTTCTACTATAGTGAATTTCTTTTATATTCTCTGGTGTTACTATAGAAGGGAATTTACCAGGACTATGGAATTCTAGTCTATCATCAAACATAATTATTCTTATGTCATCACCGCTTATACTATAAGAACGATGAGTAACTGCATTAACTAACCCCTCTAGCCATGCCTCTTTTGGGTATTCGGAAACTTTAACAAATTGTCCTCTTTCGGCATCTAAAAAATTGAAATCTCTTAACTGTCCTTCAATTATAGATGAAACAGTATCTATTAGAATCGGCAGTGGAGCTTCTACGCTTTCATTTTTAATAACGTTCATCTCTGAACCTGTTTGTTCTTTTATGCCATCATATCGAATGAATCTTACACGAGCGTTTGGTAAAAATATTGTAGGTGTTTCTGCTAAGCAGAGTATCCCTGCTACTGTTAATGTATAATTTTTATTTTCGTCTCTTTTGGCTAAACCTTTTGAATATAATAGTTTCCATACATTTTCGCCCTCGAAATTATGTAATGATTTATAATTATTTAATAGGTTTTGGTCTAAATCTTCTAATAAACAATCATTGACTAACTCTGATTCATAACGCCGAATGTCTTTTTCGTATTCTAAGTCTTTTCTCATTTCAAATGATAATTTTTTAGTCTCATCTCCCACTCTTATGAATGCTTCATCATTTTTAGTAGTGTAAACTTTGTCAATGCTAGGATCAACGCTTAATAATAGTATCTGGTCATCTTGGTTATATTTATTTATAACATCAACGAACTTGTGTTTAATTTTTAATACAGGGCTACAATGATCAAAACCAATTTGTAAAAAATCATTTATTTTTTCATCTTTTAGATTTTTTAAACCTGTTATTTCATTATTAGTTATACCTATAGAAACCATGCCACCAGATGAATTTGCAAAGGCAACTAATATCTTTGCTATATCTCTAGGCTTTATCATCTCTGATTTTCTGTCATAAAAATCATTTTCTCGTGCGTTTAGTATAGAGTCAATAGTGAAATTGTCTAAGTCCATAATCTTATCCTTTCTAGTAGTTTTCTAGTAGTTTTCTAGTAGTTTTCTAGTAGTTTTCTAGTAGTTTTCTAGTAGGTTACTAGCAACAACGTATTTATGGTATTAAAGACTAGTATACTAGAAAAAGATTTTTTCTAGTAATTTTCTAGTAATTTTCTAGTGAGAAATTAAAGTGAATGTTTTTCTAGCTTATTCATCATATCTTTAGCCATCTGATCTGTAACGTGGGTATATATATCTAGTGTGGTTTTGTAGTCACTGTGTCCAACTCTATCTTGTATAGCTTTTAGGTTGATTCCTAACTGTGCAAGTGTAGATATATGTGTATGACGTAATGTGTGCGTTGTGACACACTTGCTAATTGAACTAATATCAGTAGCTTCTTTAATTATATTGTTCACCTTGTTTAAGTCAATAGGACTCCCAGCAGTATTAGTGAATATATAACCTCTATCAATAAATTTATCATTCCATTGATTCTCTTTTTTATTTTCTAGCATAAGTGTTTTAAGTAAATTAATGCTTTGAGATGTGAGTCCGATTGTTCTGTAACTCTTACTTGTTTTAGTGGTTTCTTTAATCCCAAATGCTCCTGTTTTTGCATCAGTAACCCAGTTAATTGTGCCATCTATTTCTAATGTTTTATTCTCAACGTCTACATTGTCTGTCTTGATTGCAAGTAACTCGCCAATACGCATACCATTGTTAATTTGAAACTCTACTAATGCTTTTACCATTTCATAGTTACGTTTACGTGTAGCATGGCTTTTATGCTTAATCAGGTAGTCGAAACATTCTAGTAATTCTTTTACTTCACTATCTTCTAAGTAGTTATTACGTTTAGCTTGAAGTTCATGTCTAGTTTTAGCTTTCTTAGGTATATCTATTTTATCTAAAATACTAATATCGTGTAGATCATAATATTTAAATGCATATTTGAAAACGGAACGGCTAACAATAACAAGGGATTGAACATGGCCAATACTATGTGATTTAGCCCATTCATTTATGATGTCTTGTAAATAGGTGTGTGTAATCTTACTGATGAGTACTTTACTATCAATAGCATTTTTGACTGTATTAACATTACTTGTCTTTTCTTTAATGGTCGTTGGTTTTGAGCCTGAATGTGTCTTGTAATGCTCTAACCATTCATCGCACGCATCGTGAAACGTTAAGTTTTCAAGTTGTTTCGTACTATTATGTTTAAGACGTTGTTCAATTATTTTATTTAACTCTAATTGAGCATCCTTCTGACTGCGTACATTGTTCTTGTTACGTGTAACTGATACTGTTTTATACTTACCAGTTAAAGGGTCTGTATAGCGCTCTAAATAGCGATAGGCAGTACTATTGTTTTTAGTGATTTCACGCACTCACACTTGTCATATCTCCCAACAATACTTATTTCTCTTTTTTATTCCATGACATTAAGTACTCTATATTATTAGTTTCATCTATCTCTTGACCAGAAATTTGAAAATCTAATAGCTTATAAAAAGCTACTGCCCTTATGTTATCCTTATAGACTTTTAGACATAAGGAAGCATAAATATTTTGAAGATATTTAATTAAAAGAGAGCCTATACCTTTACTTTGCCACTCGTTTTTAACGAATATCCCAGCTATATAACCATTTATTACACCGCAAAAGCCTTTAATTTCGTCGGATTCTTTAAAAATAAAGATATCAGCACTTTTAAATGCTTTTATAACGTCATTTTGATTATCTATCCAATAACTTTTGTCAATGAAATTATGAGTTTCTATATTGGTTTTTAACCAAATATCTCCTAATATGTTTAACGTTTGATTAGATTTGTCTTCCAGTTTGAATATCATAGACAATCCCCTTTGTTAAATATTAATCTTCTACTTTCTCAAATCCGTAAATCAAACAAATAATAAATGCAATAAATACTGCGGGTGCAAATATAGATACTACTAAAAGTGGTAAAGATAGAATTATATAGTTGTAATCATATTTGTACTTACCGAACTTCATAATAATCCTCCAATTTAATTACTTCTTCTTATAGTCATCAATAGTAACGCCATCTCTTTCAACTTTCTTTCTGTTTGCTCTGATTAATAAAGCAGCATTAATAGTAATGATCAATGCCAATATTATAGAAACTGCCAAATTACTAATGTTGAAGTAATTCAATGCTACTAACCCCATTACTAAAACTAAATTGATTATATGATGTATCGTCATTGCTTTGCTCATTTGAATCTCTCCTTTTTATACTATTTAATTAATATCTTACTATGTATCATGCAACCTTAAAATAGGGCGTACGTGTACAAGAACACGTATGTGTAAGTTGAATCGACATTACATATAAATAATTATTTAATGTGTTGTTAAAATTTATACACATTATTTAAATGTGTATTCTATTTCCTCTATAAATTCAAAATTTTTTTAGAGATTTCACTTGATAGAAAACTTTCTAAAATATACTTTTCGATTTTGTTACTTAATGGGGTTCTAAGTACTCCATTAATGTTTAAATCGTCTGCAATAAATTGGTTGTCACATTTTTCTAATTTAATGTATCGAATTTAATATCGTCACTATAACCGTTGTAAAGATTTGAAATTGTGGTTCTAGATAGATTTGTTCTTTCGTGGACATCTCTGATTGAATAACTGAGCTCTGCCATTTTAACCCGTAAGTTTGAAGTGATAATCATATAGAGATTCCTTCTTGTTTATATTATAACCAAGAAGCTTGTTAAATTGAATAATGATCTGTTTGTCATTGTACGTAGACTATTATATTCTATTTTGCAACCAATAAATTGGTTATAAAAAATACTTTGAAGGTTAGAGGGTATGAAATGATGAAAACAAGCTAACTATGTTGATTGCGAAGAATAAGATTTCTGATTCGGCTTTAAGTGATGTTACAGGTATTTTTCCAAATACTTTATATGCTCTATATCATGAGTGAACTAAAAATACTGATACAAAAACTATTATGAAGTTATGTAAATATTTCGATGTGACACCGAATAATGTTTTGGAATTGAAGAATATAAGGAAGTTAAGCAATGGGAATTCAAAGAATACATGTAGAACCAACAAAGGAAATACAATTACTGAAACTACTCAAGTAATAGTTAATACTATATACTGCGCACCTAAAGCCATTGGAGAATTGTTTGGCTATAGTAGATCAACTATTTCTCGTTTGTTTAATAAGTACATAGAAAATGATAGAGGTGTTGAAGATTTATACTTAAACCTCGATTCTACTTTAGTAGTTATTAAGATAGCTAAATATGAGGAGTAGCTCAAATTAAAAATGGAGAGTGATTGTAATGAAATTATATTCAATGTTTATAACGTTCATAACTATAATAGCTATTTTAATTGAACTTACATTTTAGGATACTTATTCATCATTTGTAATCTTTGGATTGTTGAGCATTATTGCTATGCCAGTTTCTGACCAATTACAAATAAATGAGAATAAATAAAATGAATGAAGAGATTGCCAAAGTATTTGAAGATTTCATGATGGAGAATTAGAAGTAAGCCTACTATTAAGAATAGTGGGCTTATTATTTTAAGTGAGTAAATCAAATATAATTTTAGATAAATAGTTTTCAACAAATGCTGCTACTATAAATAAAGGTAAAGCAATAAAAAAATAAATTTTTATTAAATTAGTTATTGCTAGTTTGATAGAAAATTTCTGTTTCTTGCTTTTTCTAAAAAGATTTGTAAACTTTCTAATAATAGATTGATTTACTTTTAATAAGCTACTAGCAACAAAGCAAAATGCTAATATTTCTATGATGAAATGAGGAATTGCGGATATACTCAATATGATTCCTTTGTGTTTATCAAAGTTAATTGCAAAACCTAAAGCTATTGCTGGAAGTATTGTTGTACTTATTATATTTAAGTAATATAAAAAAGGAATTGGAATGATAGCTAGTATTAGCATTTGAAAAGGAACTTTAAAACCATTATTTAATATATATTCCCAAACTTTTTTTAAGCCTTCCGCATCGTCCACATTATTTGGGACACTATTAAATATGTTTTTAATAGTGTCAGCAGAAGGGCTAAATATAATGGCCAAAATAAAAGTGATTATGAAAATAGATAATGTTGTAGTTAGAAATCGTAATGTTCTTTTTACGTAAGTATCATCTTGAATTTTAAGCATATATTCCTCCGTTTAATAAAGACTTTTTATATAACTAACATTACACTATCAAAAATATATAAATATTAATAGGTTATTTGAATAATGTATGGTTTCTAACTTCCACCCATCAATATATATGTTGGAGGGTTTTTGTTTTATGAAAAATTTTCAGGGAATTTGTATTTTATATAATTGTATTTCTGACAATATAAATAGAGGTGGATTATATGGGGTTTCTAAGAAAAATGTTCGCTACAATAGTATCATTGATTGTAGATATTATTGGAGGTAGTTTATTAAGCTACTTAGCAGATATCACATTCTTGAATAAAATATTTTATAACAAAAGAAATAAGGAAGAGAAAAATAAATCATAAGGTAAGGGGTGTTTGAAATGAATGATAAATTTGGTCAAGGATATTTCATCTCAACTATTTTAAATGTTTTTTTCTTACTTGGACTTATTTTCATAATACATTTAGATAACTTATTTATATTAGTACCTTATGCAATATTAATGGTAGTAAATGCTATTTATTTAGTTGTTAAGTCAATAAAAGTTAGAAATAATCGGAGTTTATAATATGTCTGATTAATAAACTTATGACCTTTATCCACCCACACTAGTCACTGGGTGGGTGTTTTTTTATGTTAAAATTTAATTGTAAATTTCAATTGCGAAAAATAGATCTCTAAAGTAATAACTATTGTGATGAAGTTTGCTATGAAGGAGTTTTTATTTTGAAAATTATTTTGTATTTCATATATTATTTTGTTTCATTTTTTATTTTGTATTCTTTTTTTAATTTAGTATTTTTTAAGAAATTTAATGTATATCAAATTTTAATTGCTACTTTAATTTTTGCAATACTTATGACGCTATATGTATATGTATTAAAAGGGAATAAAAACAAAAAGTAAACGGTGAATTTATGCCGAGAAAATTTATTGAGCTTTAAGTGTTTCGAGCCGCAACGTCAATAAATCAATTGGAATAACACTTGTTGAAAAGGAATGGTTTTTTGATGTGGAACATAGTATCGTTATATTAACTGCACAATAAAACGCTATTCATCATAGTCTAGATAAATGGATTCCTTATGTCATTTTTCTAGGTGAAGTACAAAATGATATAGATAATGAAAAATATAGCTACACCAAAAAATCCCCCTGCTATCGAAAATAGCGAGGGGGATGTGGCATAACGATTTAATGTTCTTTGCTAAATACAGTATGATGCCCTAGTGAGAAGGATTACAAAATGATTATCGAAAGAAGTTATTTTGTGATGAAGCATTGTTTTGGTTTAGTTAATACGTTTTTTATTTTCAAATATATTTCTAAGTGCTAACAAAAACATTGTTGCAAAGATGATGAAACAAACCGCTGAAATACTTTTAGCTATTAAACCATCTTTAGTCAGAATAGTGTGAATTGTTATGAAAAAAAAGTATATATAGATAGGTAAGACTGCTAACAATTTTTGGAGCTCTGTTTTAGTTGATTTTTGTAATTGGTGATTATACTGCATTGTGTATGGTCCCTCCGGTTACTTATTGCTATTCTTGATTTTTTATTAAAATCAGAAACTTTATTTTCGTTACTAATTTATAAAATCTTTATAATTATTATCTCATTTTAAGTAATGTATTTAAAGGGTATCATGTTGTCTTGTCTTAATGAAATGGATTTTTGATAGTAGAATGATTTTAAGGTTATGTTTTGAAAGCAAGAGACCATCTTTAAGGATAAATCATTTTTATAGCAACTAGCTGTATTCGCGTTAATAAATGAAATATACATAGCAGATTCGCTCACTCGTTTTTAGAGCGGATCTGCTATGTTCGTGTATTGATTCAATTAGTTGTCTATCTTGTCTAATGCGGCTTTTGGTACTTGTTGTTTCTGTACTTCTTTATAACTTTGGGTATCACCTAAACGTATTTCTAGTTTTAAGTAATGATTTAATTTTAATTTATGCTCATTAAATGAGTTGAACTTAATTTCTTTTGTGTTACCTTGATGATTGGCTGAAGTTTGTTGATAAGTATAGCTAATAAATTTTTGACCATTATCTGCATAATTAACGTTTTTTTTGATTGGTTGTTGTATTTTGACGTAATAATATTCGTTGTGAATTAAAGGGTTAAACTTAGCGTAATCGCGTACTTTATTATTATCTTGATGATTTTCTGCATACAGTTTCCATCCAAATAATGCTAAAAAGATGAAAATGAACAATAATAAGCTAGGTAATATGAGCTTGTAGAGTAATCTCAAATATAATTCCTCCTTAGAGAGATTTATAATTATATTTTAGAGATTTGTATATATGATATCTACAATTTAATGTGACAATATACCTTACAAAAATGTAATTAATATGCTGCGTATTGTTATTAATAAAAAAGACAATTTCTATATAATTAAAATAGCAATTGTCTTTTTATGCGAAAGCGTGCTTTGTGTAATGAACGTTTCATGTTATAAAGTTGTTATTTTTTATTTGTCTGTTCCTTGATACCTTTAGTTACAGCTTCGGCAAAATCATAAATGTTTTGTCTGTAGTGACTTGTGTTTTCACGTGTTGAACGATTTAACTTACCATCTTCAAAAAATTGCTTTCTGTATTTAGTCGATATTTCTATTTGTACACCAGAACCGCTATCATTTTTGTTTATAATGTTATGTTCTGAATCGCCATTAACGTAGCGTGGACTTTTTTTAACATTAAATCCTTCCTTTTCAAGGTGCTTAGTAATAGATTTTGCCATTTTCTTATCTTTTCCACCAATATAAACGGCTTTGTTGTCTTCTTCAATACCATGAATAGAAATGGCTTCGTTTGATTTATACACCATTTCCGTTAACTTAGGGTCGTCAAAGTTTGTTGAGGTGATGTGGAGTTTCTTATTGTTTGATGGTAATAAACCTTCGAAACTATATAAATTATAATCACCTTTTTTAGAAATGATTTTGGCTAATTCTGATGTGCCTGGTTCAATACCTCCACCGTGAATTGCGGTGATAAGAATGTCTTTATTATTCGTTGTTTTAGTATTAATTTCCCAGTCTTTATGTGCTTTCGTGTCTGCTTTGAGTGCTGCAAAATCTTTGTAATAGTCGTTATTTGCTGGTTGGTCTTGTTTCCAGATATAGAGCATATATAATACTAAACAAATGATTATTACAATAGTTAACATGATTACATAATATAGGTAATCCTTTATAATACTTCTCATTTAAAGCTCCAAACGATTTAGAATGATTGATTACAAGATTATAACAAATACAATTATAATAAGATATTGTTATTTGTTTACAGTTAGGTTAAATCGATTATTATATTGAGAAGTATGTGTTTAAGAATAATACAGTTTATAGATATCCTAAAGTGTATTATTTAACTTCTTTTACCGCAAAATAATTATCTTCTGGATCAGCAAAGTTAAACACTCTACCCATTGGTAAAGTCATAATATCGCCGACTGTAATAGCATTATCATTTAAGTGTTGATACAGTTCGTCGAATTGTGTAGTTGCAAATATCAGTGATGGAGTTGCAGTACTTACGCCCATATCCATTTCATCAACCTTTTTCTTGTCTTGGAGGACAATAGCAGTTTCTGCTTGATCTTGTGGTAATAATTTAACTACACGCATGCCCATCTCTGCTGTGTCTTCTGAAACGGTGAAATTCAAGTGTTCAGTCCAAAACTGCATCACTTTATCATGATCGTAAACATAAATCATTACTTCATCTAATCTTTTTAACATATAAATCATCTCCTAAAATATATAGTTGTAATTACAAATTAGTATATAAAATTAGTTCAGTTTTACAAAATATTATGAGGGTAGATTTATTAATATATTGTCACTTTTATAAAGAAGCAAAATAGTTTAACTTAAATATAGTTAGAAATAAAGAAGGGATAGTGGATATATGGATATTCAAACTCAGATGCAAATCAATGTTCCAGCCAATAAAGCTTATGAAGCATTTGTTAATCCGGAGGAAATCTCAGGATTTTGGTTTTCTCATAGTTCTGAAAGATGGGAAACAGGAAAAACTATTACACTAAAATATGCTGAATATAATGCAGAATTAGATATTGAGATTGTTCATATGGAAGAAAATCGCTTAATTCAGTTTACGTGGGGAAATCATCCTGTCGACATACATTTTGAGGAAAATGACAACGGCGTTATTGTGACTACAATTGAACAAGATTTTGACAAAACTGAAGTAGAGCAATTGTTAGGACAAAAAGAGGGCTGGGTCTATATGTTAAGTTGTTTGAAGGCATATCTAGAGTATAATGTGAAAATTAGAGCAGCACTGTTATAGTTAAATATGAATCAGGAGTTGAGCAGAATTGATCAATGTATGAAAATACGGAAGGTCATTCTACAGAAACTCCTGATTTTTTAAATATAAATAATTAATCCTATTAGAGGTTCATTTTGATGATAGCACCAATAAGCCAGAATACGCCGACAATCAAACAAATAACGCCAAAACTAATATAACTTTGTTTCTTACTCACATCTTTGCGCTTAGGTGTTAATTTATTAATGATTAATAATACGACACCAATAATGATCAATAGAATAGCAAAATATAACATTGATATCCCTCCTTACTGCATAGGTGAGAGCAAGGCTATTTATTATACATGTACCCGTTAAAATATATAGATAACTTATTAAAGGTTTACATATAAAAAAGTGCTTCTGAATCAGTTTTACTGTAGTGATTTTAACAGGAATTTTTTATTAACCATGTTAAACTGTTATTAATCAATGCATAGTCATTAAATAATAAATTTATAATGTCAATTTTAAATAATGTGAAATGTGTATTTGATTCAAATGTAAGGATAAGGTGGTTGTTTGATATGGTATTGCAATACGAATATCAATTTAATATAAATGATGTGGAAGATATGATGGAGGTATACCATTCTAATGGTTGGGAAGGGCATTCGCAAGAAGATATTATCAAAATATTTAATATTAGTACACATGTTATTATCGCAAAAAAAGATGCTAAAGTAGTTGGATTTATACGTGCATTGTCAGATGGTGTGTTCAATGCAGCGATATATGATTTAGTGGTTCATATAGATTATCAACAGCAAGGGATAGGTAAAGCAATGATTAATCTGATGCTTGAACATCTAGGGGAATTGTCATGTGTGCATTTAATTTCTACTACAGGTAATGAAGTTTTATATGAGAAAATGGGCTTCAGAAAATTGAAAACTGGCATGGCGATTTATCAAAATCAAAAATTAAAAGATGAGTATACTGTGTAAGATTTACAGCAATACTCATCTTGGATAAATAACTTTATGATTATGATAAGGCATGGTGACGACTCACGTCCTCATATGTGAATGTTTTCAATAAAGAGCAACCTAATGGATGTTGACCGTTATCTACATGCTCATTTATTTCTTCTAAAACATCCAAAATTTCATATTCAGGTGTAGTCACATCGAAACTATATTTAAAAAGTTGTTTTTTATCTGATAATACCGTAGCGACAAGTTCGTCATTGTGCATTTTATAATTTAATAGTTGCATATTAATTCCCTCTTTCTCTAAATTTTATAATTCTAATTGATAAATTGAATTTGAAGTAGAAAACTAATACAATCATCACTTAAATTAGAATTATTATAATGTAACTCTTATTATACATGAAAAAGTACAAAATGTAGAGAGTTTTGCTTAAATAAATTAAAATAATTTTAATCTAGAGTATGTAAAGTGCGTGAAACGCTTTCATTAAATTAAAATAATTATAATGTATGAAATTGGATGATACTAGGTTGAATTATAAATAACTATTTGCTAAGATATAATGAAATTTAATAATAGCTTTCTAGGGTTCCGCAATGTAATTACAATTGGTCTGGTCCGAGAGAAAGCCACATTTTAAGTGTGACACGGAAGGATAAAAGCCTGGGAGATAGTAATTTTTACTGTTTCCCAGGCTTTTTTTATTTATTTAAGGAGGAATTGAGATGAATTGGATTAAGATTGTTATTGCAGCTATGTTTGAGGTAGGTTGGGTTGTTGGTTTAACGCATGCATCGTCAGCAATTGAGTGGTTATTGACTGCAATTGCTATTGTGCTGAGTTTTTATCTATTAATCAATGCGTCCAAAAGTTTGCCTGTTGGTACGGCATATGCAGTATTTGTGGGATTAGGAACAACAGGTGTTACGATATTTGACGTTTTAGTGTTTGCGCATGGTTTGAATATTGGAAAAGTGATTCTAATTTTCACTTTATTACTTGGCGTAATTGGATTGAAGTTGGTTACAACAAATAAAGGAGAGGAAGTATAATGATGTGGATTATTTTAGTTTTTGCTGGGATATTTGAAATGTTAGGTATTAATTTTTTGAATGCTTATGTCAGTTATCGTAAGAAAGTTAACTTATTAATGATGTGTGTAACATTTATATTAAGTTTTATTCTACTTTCAGTAGCGATGAGTGAGTTACCTATGAGTACAGCATATGCTGTATGGACTGGAATAGGTGCTGTAGGTGGAACTTTGTTGGGGATGATATTTTATAAAGAGTCTAAGGATATAAAGCGAATATTATGTATTGTGGTAATTCTTGCAAGTACTGTAGGATTAAAATTATTAAGTTAAGATAGTTAATAAGATATAAAAAGGCTATCAAAATAGGAAAAAGCGACGCCTTAAGGCATCGCTTTTAGAGTAATATGTTCATGAATATAAAAGACTAGTAGTCGGTTCCCAACTACACTTATAATATATCAAGTTTTAAACAAATACACAATGTAAACGCTACAATTTTTTTAATTAATTTTATTCAACTTTTTGAAAATATAATTGATTTCAGCATGATTTTTCAGATACTATTGCACCAGTATGGGTTGATTGATAGGATAAATGAATAGGAGGTGTATATGATGGAAGGACTCGCAGCATTTATAACCATCACACTAATGATCATTATTGTTCCTGGTCCTGATTTCTTTGTAGTAATGAAGAATTCTATTACATCAGGTAAAGGAAATGGCGCAATGGCAGCATTAGGTATAACGAGTGCACATGTATGTTATTCTTTATTAGCAGTGTTTGGAATTATTTTTATCTTAGCGAATATGTATTATGTATTTTTAGTTATTAAGGTACTTGGTGCATGTTATTTAATTTATTTAGGTATTAAAAGTATTATAACTGCAAGGCAAGGGATGGACTTCTCCCAGGATCATATGCAAGCTAAACAAATTAGCTATTTAAACTCTTATCGACAAGGATTTTTAAGTACATTATTAAATCCGAAAGCTTTATTATATTACATAAGTATTTTGCCGCAGTTTATTACGGCTGGTGATGGTGTTTCTACACAAATTGCCATTTTATCAGCAATAGTGACTACAGTTATATTGGTGTGGTTTATTTTCTGTGTATATATTTTTCAATATATTAAATTATTATTTAACAACAGAAAAGTAAAAGCTATATTTGATTATGCGGTAGGTGCTATATTAATCACGTTATCAATCAATTTATTATTTAGTAAAAGTAGTTAATCATTGTTATATATTATTAATTATGTGACTAAGTAGTCGATCTTTGTAAGTCAAAGTATGGACCGCTTAGTCTATTTTTATATTTGCTAGTGGTAAACTGAAAATGAAATAATTTAATTATAAAAAATAAAGCACTATATTATTAAAAAGTCACAATTTATCTACATATTAATTTTCATAGTTATTTATAATGTTGAAAGAGAGGGGGTAATAGGTTGAAGAATACATTTAATCCACTACAAAGATTGCACTTTTACGCGGCATTATTTATAACACCATTGCTGATTACCTTGACGATATCAGGCATTGGTTATTTATTTTATCAAGAAGTTGAAAATAATATTTATAAAACTGAATTTTTCGGAGATAGTTCGAATAAGACACATCAATCTATGAATCAAGCTATTGATGATGTGGAGAAAAAATTCGATGGCTTTTATGTTAGTAAGGTTAGTATACTAGACGAACCTTATAATAAGAGAATTACATTAGATGATATGGCAGGTAACCAAAGATATGTCTTTCTAGATCATAATAATCAAATTGTTGCTGATCAGAATGCCAAACATACATACGCGAATGTCCTTAGAAATATACATAGTTCTTTATTTACAGAGAATACTATTATTAATTATTTAGTTGAATTAACAGCATGTTGGACGATCTTTATGATTATCTCGGGGACTTATTTATTAATTAAGAAAAAACTCATTAGTACTAAAAGTAAACAATTAAAGTTTCAAAAATGGCACGGCATTATTGGCGTAATTATTGCAATACCTATATTTGTACTTGTCTTGACTGGTTTGCCATGGTCAGGCTTTATGGGAGCTAAAATTGCAGATGTTATGAATAATTCGGGTAGTTTAGGTCAATCTGAATTGGCAATTAATCCACCTAAGTCAGATGTCAATGAAATTCCTTGGGCGACAAGAAGTAACAAACAACCAGCATCTGGTGAGCATGCAGCACATCATGGTGGAGGTGCTATGCCACAAACAGATTTGAAGCATCAAATTTCTTTAGATAAAGTAATCAAAAATGCTGAAAATGATGGTTTTAACAAACCTTTTTCAATCGTTTATCCATCAAGCGTAGAAGGTACATTCACTATTTCTAAGGGGAGTAATACAGGTGTTACAGGTCTAGATGTTTCTCCATATGATGAAAAAACATTATATATGGATCAATATAATGGCAAAGACTTAGGACAAGTGAAATATCAAGAATATGGTATTATTGGTAAATGGTTTACTTGGGGAATTCCTTTGCATGAAGGACACTTATTTGGTGTTGCTAATAAAGTGATTAATCTATTGGTTTGTCTTGCATTACTAGTAGCTATTGGCTTTGGATTTACTTCATGGATCAAGCGTTTGAAAGGAAAGGCGGTTAAAGTGCCTCATAGAGTTAAAAAGCCAATGTCATTACCAGTAATTGTATTATTAATTATTTTAGGAATTTTAATGCCATTATTTGGCTTTTCACTTATTATTGTCTTTATTATTGAATTGTTATTGTATATGAAAGATAAGAAAAAACAATCAACAAACTAATAAGTTAAATAAAAAAGAACCAATATCTAAGCACAACGTAACTAAACATTGTTGAATTCCAACAGTATGTTGTAGACGTATTATGAGCTATTGGTTCTTTTTAATATTTACATTTTCATATCCATCTCGTGAATCTTCATCATTAGACCATGAGGAATATCATCGTGCTTTACGACTTGCATTTTGTAAAATGTCTTGCCATCATCTTTTGAAACGAGTTTAACAAAATCGCCTTTCTTAGGTTTGAAATCGCTATTCGTTTTTAGCTTTACATTATGTGTTACAAGGCCATCTTTTTCACTTACAACCTTTTCAGCTGTGTTACTATTTTTCATATAACCGTAGTATGTGCTTTTCTGACTTGAAACGACCATAGTAATCGTCACGACAATTCCGATGATAACGAGTACACTTATTAAAGCTAAAGTAAGTTTATTTTTCATTATAATCCGTCTCCTTTTGTTCATCATAATAGATATTAAAGGATTCGTATATAATGATTTTTAAAGTTTTAAATATTGTCAAATTTAGTTAATTACAAAGTTTATTTGAAATGATTTTCAATTTAAGGATTAAAAAAGCTTGATTCAGAAGTTAGTACACTTACACCTCTATATACATTTTTAATAGTATACCACACTGTCGCAAATGCCAGTAGGCACGCAATGATTATCACAATAATAGTGATCCAATTATTAGTTTCATTTTGCATTAATGATATCCCAAATGAACCAGTTAATAATGCAATGATTGGGCCTAAATACGTAATGATATGATAAACAAGAGACTTAGATGCATGTTGTGAAGTTGGCTTATCTGCAAAAATCCAAACAATAATAGGAACTATGATAGGAGCAAAAAATAAACTAAAATAACTGATAGATGCTAAGACATGATTTCCTTGGGGTGCAGATTTATAGTGATTACTGCTAATTTTTTCCATTTAATTTCACCTCGTGTTAAAGATTATCAAGAATATAAGACTAAATATAGTGTTTGGAAGTAATATTACAATTCTGTTAGTTTTAAATCGGTTAAATGTGACAATAGAATAATATATTGAAAATGGAGGAGTAGAAATATGAAAATATATTTAATAAGACATGGAGAATCACAATCTAATTATGATAAGAAGAACGGTAATCATTACTTTTGTGGTCAAATGGATGTGCCATTAACGGAAAAGGGTGAACAATCTGCTGTTGATTTACAAACGTATTTTGCAGATAAAGAGATTGATCATGTATACTTTTCTGATTTGACGAGAACTAAACAAACGGCTCAAGGTATATTTCCTAATGATAAAGTGCCTAAAACGGAAACGCCTTTATTGAGAGAGCGTTCATTAGGAAAATTTGAAGGAGAAATGGTTGATGAATTAGAACAATCGACAGAATTTGCGCAATATTTTAATGATGAAGCATATAAATATTTCCGCCATAGCTTTAGTCAAAAGGCGCCAGAAGGTGAAAGTTATGCTGATGTCTTATATAGAGTGGAACAGTTTTTCAAAAATGAGGTACAAGCGCAAGATGATAATATTGCTATTGTGGCACATCAAGTCGTTATTCGTTGTATCCTTGTTTATTTTGGTTATGAATCTAAAGAGAGTGCCGTTGATACAAAAGTAGAGAACTGTGTGCCTTATGTCTTAGATATTAAATAATGTTATACAGAAAGTATGGGTATATCCCTTTCTAATTTTCCAAATGAGGGAAGGGGTTGTTCTGATGAGCTGTTTCCTTAGGGGATAGGACGAGCTGACAATTATAAGCTGAGTTGTCCCAAAGGAAAGCGAGCCAATAATTCGTAATATGAATAAAAAGAAGCACTCAGATAAATTGAATTATCTAAGTGCTATTTTTCTGGAATTTATGTGCCAGAGTGTTTAATATTTTTTAGCTGCTGTTAAGCTTTCATGAAATCCTTGGAATATCGTGTTTATATTGTCTAAAAAACTACCAACTATTACAGCAAGTATGACATAAGTAATGCTTAGTGCAATTGATTTAAATGATATAACACCATATTTTTCTTGTTTCTCAAAGAGATAATAAGCTATGAAGACAGCAGCCATTGCTCCAAATAAGATAGTTAAAATCATAATTATGGAACCTCCCAATTTTTAATACGATCGGCTGTGCTTCTCATTAAATAATTAATTGCCTAACTTGCCATTATCATAACAAATTACTATTTGAGAAAAAAAGGGATATTGTATTAAAAAACCTTACAATCATGTAAGGTTTTTTACGAATATAAGACAACGAAGATTGTTAAAATATACATATTTTAGGCTTGAAGCAATGTATATCTAGGAATCTCCGTTGTCATCATTTTGTAATTAATCTGTCAATAAACATTTTTCAGCCAACACAACGTTGTTAATCGTTACTTTTTAAGTAATAACTTACAATGTTATTTAGTTGATTGTCACCATTTAGCCATTATTTGTCGATTGCTTTTGTAGGTAAATCTTTTGATTTTAGGAATTTTTTGATTTTATCTTGTTGTTTCCCGTTTACATCACCAGCAAATTTTGTTGAAACATCGACAACATTGAGTTCATTTTGAGGTTGATAATCTAATTCTTCGATAGCTTCATCGGCATCTTTAATTGTACTGTTTAAGGCAGTGAAATATTTGTGAATACGCTCTACATTTTCTTGATAACCTTTAGGTAGTGTGTTGTTCTTGATAAATTTCTCGAAACGTACATCATTTTTAACTGCTAAATGTGATAAGTTTGATAAACGTTTTGCTTGTGCATCTGTAATTTTTTTATCTGAGTTTGATTGTTTATCTAATTTATACTGAATTAAGTATTTATTATCCAAAATATCTGAATTGACAGCTAAATACTTTTTGATTGCTGCATTCATTTCTTGTTCGCTAATTTTTTGGCCCTTTTTATCTGTTTGGAAAATATCTTTTTCAGTTAGTGTTTTAACATTTTTTGGCGCGTGTCTTTCACTATGTTGGTGGTCGTTATCTTCTGAATCACTATTTGAACATGCCGCAAGCATCATAGTTAAGACTAAAACTAACGATAATAGTATGCTTTTCTTCATAAATTAATACTGCTCCTTTGAAAATAATGGTACGTATATAAACAACGAAGTTCAATGTTTAAACGCATTTTATAAAATTATAACTTAAGCGTATCATGTAGTGCTATTTATTTGAATATGCTATGAAATAATAAATGCACAATCTCTTGAACAAATAAGAAGATGTGCCATCTTTATAACAAAGTGAAGATTCTAGAATGAATTTATCATTAAAGAAATAGTATGAATAAAGTGGTATATTAAAGTGCAACAACTGCATAACTCATTACGTATACGCGTAGTCTTATAAAATAATTTATGTATATAACAAGAAGAGTCGGTGAAAATTAAATTTATAATTTCCATCGACTCTTTTGTGATAGGATTTAGTTCCTATATTTATTTATATTTAAAATTGATAGGGTGATGATTAATGTCGAATGATATAATCAAATGCGTTTAATGCTGCATTGGCACCGGCACCCATTGAAATAATAATTTGTTTATTTCGATCATCGGTAACATCACCAGCGGCAAAGATACCTGGGATGCTCGTCGCATTTTTACGATCAATCATAATTTCGTTAGCTTGGTTTAACTCAACGTAATTGTCGAGCCATTCAGTGTTAGGCAATAAGCCAATTTGTACAAAAATACCTTCTAATTCAAGTGTTTGTTCTTCGCCACTATTCTTATCTTGGTATTTAAGACCTGTAACAGCACCATCTCCAAGAACTTCTGTTGTTTGGGCGTTCTTGATTACTGTTACATTTGGTAAAGAAGTCAGACGTTCTTGTAAGACTTTATCGGCTTTTAAGTTTGCATTTCTTTCTAGTAAGGTAACGTGTTTAACAATACCTGCTAAATCGATTGCTGCTTCAACGCCTGAGTTACCACCGCCGACAACGGCTACGTCTTTGTTCTCGAATAAAGGACCATCACAGTGCGGGCAGAATGCAACGCCTTTATTGATTAATGCTTCTTCACCTGGTACCTCTAATTTACGCCAACGCGCACCCGTTGAAATAATTACAGTTTTACTTTGTAATTGTGCGCCATTATCTAACGTAACATCGATACCGTGGTCTGTCTTTTCTATTGCACTTGCGCGTATACCAGTCATCACATCAACATTATATTGATTGATATGGTCTTCTAGCGCAGATGAGAACTTCGGTCCATCGGTTTCTTTAACAGTGATGAAGTTTTCAATTGCGGCAGTATCATTAACTTGACCACCAATGCGGTCAGCTACGATGCCCGTACGCAATCCTTTTCTTGCAGTATAAATCGCTGCACTACCACTAGCAGGGCCACCACCGATGATTAAGACATCGTATGGATCTTTATCATTAAACTCTGCTGGGTCAGCCTTACTACCTAAACTAGATAAGATATCTTGAATCGTCATACGACCATTACCGAATTCTTCGCCATCTAGGAAAATAGCTGGTACAGCCATGATATTTTCAGATTCTTCTCTGAAAATAGCACCATCAATCATTGTATGAGAAATATTAGGATTTAATAAACTCATCAAGTTTAAAGCTTGGACAACGTCAGGACATTTTTGACAAGTTAAACTAATATAAGTTTCAAAATGTAGTGGACGGTCTAATGCTTTGATTTGATCAATAACTGCTTGTTCTTCTTTAGGAGCACGGCCACTCACTTGTAACAATGCTAATACGAGTGAATTAAATTCATGTCCCATTGGAAGACCTGCAAACGTAATGCCAGTTTCTTCAGTTGGTTTGTTCACTGAGAAACTAGGTGTACGTTTCAGTGTTGATTCTTGTATTGAAATGCGGGGTGACATTTCAGCGACTTCTTCTAATAATTGCTTTAATTCCTTAGATTTGTCATCTGATCCAATGCTTGCATTGAGTACAACGTCACCCTCCATTAATTGAAGTAATTGTTGTAATTGTGATTTAAGTTGATCATCAAGCATTTAAATCAATGCCTCCTTAGATTTTACCTACTAAGTCAAGACCAGGTTGCAATGTTTCTGAACCTTCTTCCCATTTAGCTGGGCAAACTTCACCTGGATGTTGACGCACGTATTGTGCTGCTTTAATTTTGTGTACTAATGTGCTAGCGTCACGACCGATACCGTCAGCATTGATTTCTGCTGCTTGAACGACACCATCAGGGTCAACGATGAATGTACCACGTTGAGCAAGACCAGCTTCTTCATCTAATACATCAAAGTTACGAGTGATAGTTTGAGAAGGGTCACCAATCATAGCATATTGGATTTTGCTGATTGCATCTGAATGGTCATGCCATGCTTTGTGTACGAAATGCGTATCAGTTGATACTGAATAAACATTAACGCCTAATTCTTGTAATTTATCATATTGTCCTTGTAAATCTTCTAATTCAGTTGGACATACAAATGAGAAGTCTGCTGGGTAGAAGCAAACAACACTCCATGAACCTTTTAAGTTTTCATCTGAGATTTCGAAGAACTCATCTTTCTTTGGATCATAAGCATTTGCTGTAAATGGTAAAATTTCTTTATTGATTAAAGACATAAAAACATCCTCCTGATTATTTTCTTAAAATTTGATTAGAATTACTGAAAAGTAGATTGTTATGATTACTTAATTATAATAATTCTAATCTCTATGTTTTACATTATTGCATTTATTATATGTTTCGTCAACAATGTAAGCTCGTAAGTGAAAAGAGTAAAATAACGCCATATAAATAGAATTTAATATAAAATGGCTAAGTCAGATTAGATCGTTTTACAGTGTGTTTCACACTACTAATACTAGACTTATAGTTCATAAATAACCAAGTTATTCTCAACTAAACATATAAAATTGAGAACTAAAAGTAATGATTATTATCATTTTAAAGCTATTGTGTCATTTGAGTTGTTATTCTCGAGTAATGATGAGTTGGCAAAGTGATTATTAAAAGAAAGGCACTTATTTAGTGATTATATAATGTTCAATTAAGGGCATCAGCATAGTTGAAAGAAAGTCACTGGAAATGTGAACAAAAAATGAAAATTTATATAAGTATTCGTATTATAAATTACCTATATAAATAAAGGAGGAAGTGAATTATGGAATGAGATAGACGTTAAATGTTATAAAAAGCGAATATATAGCGTTCCGTTTAATGGTAATAAATCACTTATTATTTCATTAATTGATTTATTATCTTTTAAATCATAGGAAAACGGGGTAAACAGAATATAAGCAATCCATATTTATGTCTGTTAAGCTATGTGTACAAAAACACAAAAGAGGAGCGGATGACATGTCTGAACATGTTTATAATTTAGTGAAACAGCACCATTCAGTAAGAAACTTTAAGAAAGAACGTATTTCAGAAGAACATATTAAACAACTTGTTGAAGCAGGGCAAAGCGCTTCAACGTCAAGTTACTTACAAACATATTCAATTATTGGTGTAGAAGATCCTGAAATTAAAGAAGAATTAAAAGAAGTTTCTGGTCAACCATACGTGGTAGAAAACGGTTATTTGTTTGTCTTTGTAATTGATTATTATAGACATTCTATTATAGATGAACATACAAAGGTTGATATGGCTACTTCATTTGAATCAGCTGAAGGGCTCTTAGTTGGTACTGTAGACGCGACATTAGTAGCACAAAATATTGCAGTAACTGCTGAAGATATGGGTTATGGCATCGTATACTTAGGATCATTAAGAAATGATATTGAACGAGTGAGAGAAATATTGAATTTACCTGATCATACTTTCCCATTATTTGGTATGGCATTAGGCATTCCTGAAGATGGGGAAAATGGTAGCCCGAAACCACGTTTACCATTTGAAAATGTCTTCCATAAAGATCGTTATAACCAAGACAAAGAAACGCAACAAGAAGCGCTTGATAAATA
The DNA here is from genome assembly GCF_043107035.1 of Staphylococcus sp. 231237_7MaSpsaltlick. NCBI lineage: Bacteria > Bacillati > Bacillota > Bacilli > Caryophanales > Staphylococcaceae > Staphylococcus > Staphylococcus sp. 231237_7MaSpsaltlick. Next base: position 73,913 of record NZ_JBICNX010000006.1, on the reverse strand, counting down.
TGATCAAGAAGTAAGTGATTACTATAAATCACGTACGAATGGTGAACGTAGTGAAACATGGTCAGAACAAATTGCACAATTTATGAGTTCGAAACAACGACTAGATATGTTGGATCATTTAAATAGTTCAGGCTTTATACGCAAGTAATACTAACTCAAACTATTTTAGTGTGAATTGAGAGAAGTATTAAATTTGCTCAATAATTATCTTGAGTGGAAAAAAGGAGTTGAAGAAGATGAGTATGTTTGAAAAGCTATTTCACAAGAAATCTAATGATGATGATAAGCAGAAAGATTCAAGCGATAGATACATTTACTCTTCTTCTAGTAAACTGACTCCGAACGAGGCTCAAGCGTATTGGGTCAAGATGGCACAAAAAATAGTTGTTGGAACAATTAAGTCAGTCGAACATACTGCTGAAAGGGTCTTTATTCTAATCTCTTTTGATGATAAAGCATCAACGATAGATATTTTCTTTCAAATGAATGGACAGTTAAGAATGTGGAATGATTTAGATAACGAAGATTACAAACGTACGATTTCACAAAATTTAATTACACAGGCACCCAATTTAGTTAAGCAAGTTAACTGTTTATATGACAGTGTAAATATGTCACGAATCGCGTATTCACAGATTCAATTTGAATTTGAAAGTAAGACTTGGTATTTACATGATATTACTGAGGATAGCGTTGAAGCACAGTTAGATAAAGAACCAGCATTTTTAAAGTGGTTCGATGATGTGGCTAGATCTGTAGAGTCATTGCCATTAGACAGTAAGGAAAAGGTGACGTGGGGGCCATTTAAGCCAGAAGAATACTAACGTGAATATGACGTAGTTTAATCATTTTAAAGTAAATAATGCGCTCTATAAAAATTTAGACTGTTGAGGATATTGTCTCAGCAATCAAATTTTGATGGAGAACCATAAAAATAATATAGCGCACATCTCCTTATATAGATTGGAGGTGTGCTTTTTTTGTGAATGATGTCGTTACTGCCTTTCTATATTTACTGTATCAATGTTGAGGTTGAATCATTATCACGTTATCACGAAAGAATACTTATTAAATATAAAAAATATGCCACATTTTCATCTACCAAGCATACTGCATGGTAGAGAAAATGTGACATGTATTATAAATAAACTTTATTTATTGCATTGAAATAAGATGTTTAATCATTTAGTTGCTTGCAGTTACTTCTGCATATTCGTTTGAATCATAGACATCTTTGTCTAAATGATTTGTTAATTTAGCTGTACCTGTACCTGCTAACATAGAATCATTAACGTTTAATGCAGTTCTTCCCATATCGATTAATGGTTCTACTGAGATGAGTACACCTGCTAATGCGACTGGCAAGTTCAATGTAGAAAGCACTAAGATTGATGCGAATGTTGCGCCACCGCCTACACCAGCTACACCAAATGAACTAATAACTACAACTCCGATAACAGTTAAGATAAATTGTAGATTGATTTCAACATGTGCTACAGGTGCGACCATAATTGCTAACATCGCTGGGTAAATACCAGCACAACCATTTTGTCCGATAGATAAACCAAATGATGCAGCGAAATTCGCAATACCATCAGGTACGCCTAATCTATTTTTCTGTGTCTGAACATTAATTGGCAAAGTACCTGCACTTGAACGAGAAGTAAATGCGAACAGTAATACTTCGCCCGTTTTTTTAATGAAGGTAATTGGGTTTAATCCTAATAATGAAATAATAATTAAATGTATGATATACATTGCGATTAATGCTACATATGAAGCAATAACGAATTTTCCTAATGTCCAAATAGCTCCAAAATCACTTGTAGCAATAGTTGAAGTCATAATTGCAAGAATACCATAAGGTGTTAAACGTAATACGAAAGTTACAATAGCCATAACTAAGTTGTAAAGTGCGTCAATACCACGTTTAAGGACGCTACCACTTTCTGGTTGCTTGCGCATTACACGTAAAAATGCAAAACCAACAAATGCAGCAAATATAACAACTGCAATCGTAGAAGTAGTACGTTGACCTGTGAAATCTAAGAATGGATTACTTGGAATTAATTGTAATATTTGTTGTGGTAACGTATTTGCTGTCATATCCTTAGCTTCTTTAGCAATTTCACTACCACGTGAACTTTCTGCATGACCTAAATCGATAGAAGAAGCATCCAAGTTAAATACCAATGCTGAAATGATACCAATAATAGATGCAATTGCTACTGTACCAATTAAGAAGATGAAAATATACATCCCAATTTTCGCGAATTTTTCACCAATTTTAATTTTTGTGAATGCTGAAACGATTGAAATGAAAATAAGAGGCATAACAATCATTTGTAATAATGCAATGTAGCCGTCACCTACGATGCTAAACCAATCTGTTGTTTGCTTCGTAACGCTTGAGTCTATCCCATAAATTAAATGTAAAACGACGCCATATACAATCCCAATGCCTAAAGCAGTGAATACGCGTTTAGGAAATGATACATGTCGTCTTGTCATTGCATATAACAGAATGAGAAAGGCCACAAAGATAATAATGTTAAGTATAGTTAATAACATAAAAAAGGACCTGCACTTTCTATAAAAAATTTTGTTTTATAATCCGATACGCATACTAAGGATAGTAGCTAATGAAATATTATTCAAGTCTATTACTCAAAATAATTTATAAAATTGAAATGATTTTATTTTCTGACAATAATTGAATTGTATAAATGATAAATAATGATATGAGACAGAGTGAGTAAGGAAGGTGAGTGTTACTTAATGATAAATGTACAATGCAAGAGTTTAAAGTGTAGCGTAGGACGAGGGATGAATGGGGTATAAATCAAAGGAAGTTAACAAAAAAATAGCGACTCTAATTGTTAGAGTCGCTCCGTTATAATCTAATCTTTGAATCTTATAAATTGAATAGTCTAGCGAAGAAACCTTTTCGCTCTTCTTTAGGTTCGCTATGCGTTGCTTGTGAAGTATATGTTTGAGTTGTCTCTTTATTATCATCTGAGATAGTTGCTTCTTTGTCAGTTTCCACAGATTGTTCTACCTTTTCATCGCGTGTAGCAGTAGAATCATTCGTTGTTACTTGTTTACTCGTATCGGTAGTACTGTCGGAAGTGGTTGTCGTCGCTACTTTGTTAGCGTCACCTTTATCATCAAATTTAGTTGTTGTTGTGTCAGCAGGTTTGCTAACTTGAGTGATCTCATCTTTCTCAGTCTTTGCTTGTGCTGAGTTGTTCGAATTAGCAATCGATTTATCGACAGCTTTATCATCTTGTTGTGCGCTAGTCTCTGTTGTTTGTTTACTAGGTTCAGTACGTTGTTCAGTCGAACTTTCAGTATAGTTACTTTCTGAATCGCTTGTAGTTGTACTTTGATTAGCGGGTATTTGTTTTGATTCAACGTTAGACTGAGCAATCGATTGTTGTTCGATTTGAGCTTCTTGAATCGCACTTTGTGTTGTCTTGATTTCATCCGTAGATGTTTGGATTGCCTTTAATGATTCAGTATTATTGTTTAATTGAGTAGTGATTTGATTTTGCATTTCATGTAATTCACGTTGTTGTTGGTGTACTTGATTGATCATTTGACCTAACATTTGTCGTTCGTCACGCATTTTTTGAATTTCATTACGCAAATCTTCGACTAAATGTGAAACATTTTGATCGGTTGGTAGATTGCTACCTTCGTCCTTTACAAGTACTTGTAAGAAGTCCTTCTCTTTTTCTAACTCATCAAATGCTAAATCATAACTATTTGTTTGTTTAACTTTATCTGCAATATCTTGGAAAAGTTCGATATCTTCTTCTTGGAAATCAGTTGCTTCACGGCCTCGGTATTCAGTTTTACTAAGTTGGTAACCGCGTTCTTCTAAATGTTGAACGATCTTGCGGACTTGTTTTTCACTTAGTTCCACACGTTGTGCAAATTCTTTGGTTAACATAGAAATAAGTCCTTTCATAATTAATTATTAGTATATGTATACTGACGTTTGTCTCCGGTTAGTGAAACGTCAGTCTTACCTCTACGTCATTTTAACCTGTTTAACCAGTGATTTCAAGTGCCTATCACAATCGCTTGCGCAGATCCATCTCTTCTAATAACGGGTAAATTATACTTCTAGAGATTTTATTGGCAAATACATATTTAAGAATATAGTTGGATTTGATACTAGGTCCATAGATATCTTTGGTAAGTTCGATGTTTGATTTAATAAATAAATCCATTGGTACACCATCGGCATAACCATATATACTTGGAGCTAAATAATCGATGTCAGTTTGTTTCTCAAAACCATGTTCAAATAAGAATTCTCGTCTGTTTTCTAAAATTTGAATATCCTTTTCTTCGACTTCAGCAGGTTCCTTTTCTACTTCAAGCATAATGAAATTAACATCATGTGCGTGTAATTGATTTGATAGTTTATTGATTTCAAGTTCGACTTGATCCAAAGTTTGTGTAATGAGTTCACTATGGTTAGACTGATTGACGGCTATAAGATAGATTAAAAATGCTGAGTTAGTTGTCGCTTCATAATGGGCGGTAGCGAGACTGACTGGTTGACCGTCTTCTAAACCTACGATGAATAAATAATCATCTTTAGTATGGACATTCTCTAATGATTGCTTGAAGATTTGTTTGTCTTCTGATAAACCAATATCAAACCTTTCATCATATATTTTCAATGCGGCTTCAAATAAAGGGTCATCAATAGATGTGACAGTCTTAAACTCCATGGGTACACCTCCAAAATTATTGCGTTTATTATAACATAGATGATGAGTTTGTAATAAATTGTAGATAAATAGCCAATATAAATGAAAGAACATTTTAGGTGCCATAATTAGTGCGGAAATGAAAGCACCAACCCACAGTACATATCACAAGGGTTGGTGCTTTCATTGAAATATTAATTTGTTAAGGTGTGCGTAAGTAATTACGACTTAGGGCCATGCGTTTCTTCGGCGTAATGTGTTACGCCTGGTTTAGGCTTTGGGTCGTAAGCGGCATTATAATCCTCCACCTCTTCGTGTGTAGAAGTATCTTTCTTCGCTACTACTACATACTTGCCATCTAGGATTGCGTCTTTATAGCGTGTCTTTTCTTCATCTGAAATATGATAATAAGATAAGACAATTTCTTCACCGTCTTCACCAGTTAACAGCTTAGCCATCTTATCACTGAACGTACCGCTCGTTGATGTTAGATTCACCTCTGAATCGTGTAACTCATCAATGTGAAGTTTGGATTTGCTTAATACAGAAAGTTCTGAAGCTTTATATCCTTCACTTAGCTTTTGTTCAATCGTGTTTAAAATTTCTTCCTTGCTTTGTACAACTGTGAAATCTGACATTTAAAGTCCCTCCATCCGATGTTGTGTGATTAGTAATATTTACCCACATACAAAATTAATAAAACGAATATACTATTATTATATAACTACGTGATAGTACTGACAATTACTATTTAGGTGAATTATGAAACGCTTTCACATACTGTTGTAGTTTTAATAGGATAATTATATAAAAACGATTACATAAAATGACATATTGAAAATAATCGTGAAATTTGCTATTATCAGTTAATAATTTATCTAACTCATATAATCTAAAGGATACGGCTTTAGAAGTTTCTACCATGTCGCCATGAACGATGTGACTATGAGTAACCTATACAATACACGAGACTAAAATTCATATTGTTTTATGCCTTTGCGGTTGCTAAAGCTAAAATAATAATGACATTACGATTAATACGACCTTACATTTTTATGAAAAGGGAAATGGATGTAAGGAACCAAGTTAGCGCGTAATCGTTATAAGATGGAGAATGGCTTCTTTTGGTATTGCACGTTCACTCATAGATCCTGAAACTAAGTTAGTTTAGGATTTTTTTTGTATACAAAATGAGGAGGTTTTTTGAGTGGATTTGTTAAAACAGAAGGTTGCAGATGACGGCGTAGTCATTGATGAAAAAATCCTTAAAGTAGATGGATTTTTAAATCATCAAATTGACGCTAAGTTAATGCATAGTGTGGGGCAGACCTTTTACGAACAATTCAAAGAAGAAGGTATCACAAAAATTTTAACGATTGAAGCATCTGGTATAGCACCGGCAATTATGGCAGCTTTACATTTTGATGTACCTTGTCTATTTGCTAAAAAAGCAAAGCCAAGTACATTGACTCAAGATGTTTACCAAGCTTCAATTCATTCATTTACTAAAAACACTACAAGCACGGTCATTGTGTCTAATGAGTTTTTAAATGAAGATGATCGCGTGCTAATCATTGATGATTTCTTAGCAAATGGTGATGCATCATTAGGGCTAAATGAGATTGTTGAACAAGCACAAGCTAAGACAGTTGGTGTTGGTATTGTCATTGAAAAGAGTTTCCAACCAGGTAGAGAACGTTTAGAACAAGCAGGATTAACGGTATCGTCATTATGTAAAGTTGCGTCATTAAAGGGTAACGAAGTGACATTCGTAGGTGACGAGGCATGAAGACATTTATCTTAAGTCTTCAACATTTATTAGCGATGTATGCCGGTGCGATATTAGTTCCGATTATCGTGGGTACGAGTTTGGATTTTACACCAGAACAAATCGCATTTCTAGTCACAGTAGACATCTTTATGTGTGGATTAGCAACATTCTTACAAGTGTGGAAAGGTACGGGGACCGGCTTACCGATTGTATTAGGTTGTACCTTCACCGCAGTGGCACCAATGATCTTAATCGGACAAACGAAAGGTATTGGCGATTTATATGGCTCATTATTTCTCTCAGGGATATTAGTAGTCATTATTGCTCCGTTTTTCTCTTATTTAGTTAAATTCTTCCCACCAGTAGTAACGGGCAGTGTAGTAACGATTATTGGTATTAATTTAATGCCAGTTGCTATGAACTATTTAGCAGGTGGAGAAGGTGCTAAAAATTATGGAGATGCTAAAAACATCATCTTAGGAGTGACGACATTAATCGTTATACTTGTCGTACAAAGATTGACGACAGGATTTATGAAATCCATCGCCATATTAATTGGTTTGATTGTTGGGACAGTACTCGCATCATTCTTTGGTGTCGTAGATGTGAAACAAGTGGGTGATGCGCATTGGTTTGCATTGCCACAACCCTTTAGATTTTCGACATTTAGTTTTGATTTTGGTGCGACATTAGTATTCTTTATCGTCGCACTAGTCAGTTTAATTGAATCTACTGGTGTATATCACGCTTTGAGTGAAATCACTGGTAAGAAGCTAGAACGTAAAGATTTTAGAAAGGGTTATACAGCAGAAGGTATTGCAATTATTTTAGGCTCTATCTTCAATGCATTTCCTTATACGGCTTATTCACAAAACGTCGGACTCGTATCTTTATCAGGGGCGAAGAAGAATAATGTAATTTATGGCATGGTCATTATGTTGCTTGTTTGTGGATGTATTCCCAAAATAGGCGCAATGGCTAATATGATTCCACTTCCAGTATTAGGCGGTGCGATGATAGCTATGTTTGGCATGGTCATGGCATATGGTGTTAGTATATTAGGTAATATTAATTTTAAGAATCAAAATAATTTATTGATTATTGCTGTATCAGTTGGACTAGGAACGGGTATAAGTGCAGTACCACAAGCATTTAAAGCACTAGGTGATAACTTCGCTTGGTTAACCCAGAATGGTATTGTACTTGGAGCAGTTTCGGCGATTGTTTTGAATTTCTTTTTTAATGGCATAAAGTATCAACAAAAGTCAGAAGTTATGGAATAATGTAACTATAAAACAAATATTAGGAGGCTGTACGAGTATGTGGGAAAATAAATTTGAAAAAGAATCACTAACATTTGATGATGTGTTATTGTTACCAGCGGAATCTGATGTGTTACCAAAAGAGGTAGATTTAAGTGTGCAATTATCAGAAGGTGTAAAATTAAATATACCCGTATTATCTGCAGGTATGGATACGGTAACTGAATCAAAAATGGCTATAGCAATGGCGCGTCAAGGTGGTTTAGGCGTTATTCATAAAAATATGAATATCGAAGATCAAGCAGACGAAGTACAAAAAGTTAAGCGTTCTGAAAATGGTGTCATCACTAATCCATTTTATTTAACTCCTGAGGAAAGTGTTTATGAAGCAGAGGCATTGATGGGTAAATATCGCATCTCTGGTGTACCTATCGTTAATAATACAACGGATAGACAATTCGTAGGTATTATCACAAATCGTGACTTACGCTTTATCGAAGATTTTTCAATTAAAATTTCTGACGTAATGACTAAAGAAGATTTAGTAACTGCGCCAGTTGGTACGACATTGGACGAAGCAGAAGAGTTACTACAACAACATAAAATTGAAAAGTTACCATTAGTTGAAAATGGACGCCTAGAAGGTTTAATTACAATTAAAGATATCGAAAAAGTACTTGAGTTCCCTAACTCAGCTAAAGATGCTCACGGTAGACTCTTAGTTGCAGCAGCAATTGGTATTGCGAAAGATACAGATATCCGTGCACAGAAATTAGTAGAGGCAGGCGTTGACGCACTTGTTATCGATACTGCACATGGTCACTCTAAAGGCGTATTAAGCCAAGTAAAACACATTAAAGAAAAATTCCCACAAGTTACATTAATAGCAGGTAACGTAGCTACTGCAGCAGGAACAAAAGCGTTATACGAAGCTGGTGCAGACGTGGTTAAAGTTGGTATTGGTCCTGGATCAATTTGTACAACACGTGTCGTTGCTGGTGTTGGTGTACCTCAAATTACAGCAATCTATGATTGTGCTACAGAAGCACGTAAACATGGTAAAGCGATTATCGCAGATGGTGGAATTAAATTCTCAGGTGATATTATTAAAGCATTAGCTGCAGGTGGACATGCTGTTATGCTAGGAAGCTTATTGGCTGGTACAGAAGAAAGCCCAGGAGAAACAGAAATTTTCCAAGGTAGACAATATAAAGTATATCGTGGCATGGGCTCATTAGGTGCCATGGAAAGTGGTTCAAATGACCGTTACTTCCAAGAAGACAAAACACCTAAAAAATTCGTTCCAGAAGGCATCGAAGGCCGTATTGCATATAAAGGATCTTTACAAGATACAGTTTATCAATTAATGGGTGGCGTAAGATCTGGTATGGGCTATACTGGTTCAGCAAACTTAGAATCATTAAGAGAAGAAGCTCAATTTACACGCATGGGACCTGCTGGTTTAGCAGAAAGTCATCCACATGACGTTCAAATTACAAAAGAATCACCAAATTATTCATTCTAAGTTAAAGGAGATTTAAAGTTATGGAAATGGCGAAAGAGCAAGAATTGATACTTGTTTTAGACTTTGGTAGCCAATACAACCAATTGATTACACGACGTATTCGTGAAATGGGTGTATACAGTGAGTTACACGATCATGAAATTAGTATTGAAGAAATAAAACGTTTAAATCCTAAAGGTATTATCCTTTCTGGTGGACCAAATTCAGTATATGAAGAAAATTCATTTACAATCGATCCTGAAATTTATAATTTAGGTGTACCTATTTTAGGTATTTGTTATGGTATGCAGCTAACTACTAAATTACTAGGTGGTAAAGTTGAGCGTGCCAATGAACGTGAATATGGTAAAGCTGTAATTAATGCTAAGACAGACGAGTTATTCTTTGGTTTACCTGAAGAGCAAAACGTTTGGATGAGTCATTCGGATAAAGTAATCGAAATTCCTGAAGGATTCGAAGTAATCGCTGATAGCCCTAGCACAAATTATGCTGCTATCGAAGATAAATCACGTCGCATTTACGGCGTACAATTCCACCCTGAAGTACGTCATACAGAATACGGTAATGATTTATTACGTAACTTTGTGCGTCGCGTTTGTGATTGTACTGGTGAATGGTCAATGGAAAACTTTATTGAAATTGAAATTGAAAAGATTCGTGCCCAAGTAGGAGACCGTAAAGTACTTTGTGCAATGAGCGGTGGCGTGGATTCATCAGTAGTTGCAGTATTATTACACAAAGCAATTGGTGATCAATTGACATGTATCTTCGTTGACCACGGTTTATTACGTAAGGGCGAAGGCGACATGGTTATGGAACAATTCGGTGAAGGTTTCAACATGAATATTATTCGTGTAAATGCACAAGATCGTTTCATGAGCAAATTGCAAGGTGTTTCTGATCCAGAACAAAAACGTAAAATCATCGGTAATGAATTTGTCTACGTCTTTGATGATGAAGCATCTAAATTACAAGGCGTTGATTTCTTAGCGCAAGGTACATTATATACAGATGTAATTGAATCAGGTACTAAGACTGCACAAACAATTAAATCTCACCACAATGTTGGTGGATTACCAGAAGATATGGAATTCCAATTAATCGAGCCAATCAACACATTGTTTAAAGATGAAGTGCGTGAATTAGGTATTGAATTAGGTATTCCAGAACATTTAGTTTGGAGACAACCGTTCCCAGGTCCAGGTTTAGGTATCCGTGTACTTGGAGAAATTACTGAGGATAAACTAGAAATTGTCCGTGAATCAGATGCGATTTTACGACAAGTCATTCGTGAGGAAGGTCTTGAACGTGACATTTGGCAATACTTTACAGTATTACCGGGTATCCAATCAGTAGGTGTAATGGGAGACTACCGTACGTATGACCACACAGTGGGTATTCGTGCCGTAACTTCTATTGATGGTATGACAAGTGATTTTGCGCGTATCGATTGGGAAGTCTTACAAAAGATTTCAAGCAGAATCGTAAACGAAGTAGACCACGTAAACCGCGTCGTCTATGATATTACTTCTAAGCCACCAAGTACAATTGAGTGGGAATAATAGATAGGCATTAAAAAAGAGTTGGAAACGTTGCTGTTATGCACTTTCTAGCTCTTTTTATTTTGCCTTGAATACGTTTTGAATACGTTCAGTCTAAAAACTGAAGTAATCAATAAATGAGTTAAGTTAAGTTTAGTAATGTGCAATTTTACTTTATAAGTTGGGGGTAAAATTAAAGTGTTTAAATCATCTGCAATTGGGTCAGTCTCCTATGTCAGTAATTATATGAACTTTTAATTTTAGCGAAAGTATCACTAAATAAGACATCTACTCTTTTAATGTGAAAATGTTCACAAAATATTAATATTCACAATCTAAATCATATTGAATTGAATAAATTTGCTTTGGTAAAATTTTGTTGTGGAAATAATATAAGGAGGATGTATTTATGAAAGGAAAAAATAAATTATCCCTTATTCAAATTGTGTATGTTGCACTTGTGGGTGGGATATTATCTGGCATCGTTAAGTTTGGTTGGGAAGTTATGTTTCCACCAAGAACACCGGAACGTAATGCTACAAATCCACCACAGGAATTGTTGCAACATTTTGGTTTCAGTTCTGATTTTACACATTCAACATATCAATTCTCTGAGCAATCAATGCCTTGGGTGAGTTTTATTATACATTTTAGTTTTGCTATTGCATTTGCGCTCATTTATGCGATACTCGTGAATTATTCTACAAAGGTGGCAATGGGTTATGGTGCTGTATTTGGTGTCATAGTTTGGATTGCATTTCATTTGATTATTATGCCTTTGATGGGTGTGGTGCCTAATGCATTACAACAGCCTTTGCATGAACACTTATCTGAGTTATTCGGCCATATCGTTTGGATGATGGTTATTGAATTTGTGAGAAGATATTTTGTTTATAAAAATAAGGCTTTTATTGAAAAATAATCATATTAAATATCGCTAACTAAAAAACGTCAATTTCTGTTGTAATAGAAATTGACGTTTTTTGCGAAAGTATATAGTTATATATAATTGAAGATAGATATTTAGGCTAGTGTGTCAACATATCTTTAAAGTGACTAGATAGTTTTTCTAATGAAGTTGGGTTTGAATATGTTGCTTCATCCTTTGAATAATAATAAACATGTTTGTTTTTATATGCTTCTTGATTTTTCCATAGTTCAGATTTTGTAAAATCATTGCTTTCAGCTTTGCCAGAATCAGTTGGAATCAAGACGTAATCGGCTGCATATTTATTGTATTGTTCATAAGGAATTTTTTTAAAGCCATTTTTAGCTAAGCCATCTTTGGCACCTTTCGGGAAAGGAAACTTATATTCTTGGTAGATAATCGGTGTACCTCTACCGAAATTTTCACCGAAAATGGATAGTTGTTTTGGCTGAATTTCCATAACTGTAAATGTTTTGTTTTTACCAATTTTTTGTTTGATATCTTGTCCATCTTGCTGTAATTGATTTTCTAAATCTCTAATTTGATCTTTCGCTTTTTGTTCTTTATTTAAAATCTTACCAATTGCTAAGTGCATTTCTTTATAAGAGTAATCGGTGTATTTGATAGGAATGGTCGGAGCTATCTTTTTATATTTCTTGATTTTAGTATTAACGTCATAAGTTAAAATTAAATCTGGTTTGAGTTTTGCGACACTTTCTACATCTTCTGAACCAACACGTTTAGACCCTTTTTCATTAACATACTTTGATTTGGGAAAATCTGCATCGATGCCAACGGGTGTTACACCTAGGTCTTTGAAGTTTCCGCCATTTGAAGTTAATACGACGACACGCTTTGGATTTTTAGGAATCTTAATCTTTTCTCCCGATTTTGTTTCAAAGGTTTTTGTGTCCTTTGAGGATGTTGACTTGTCTTGGCTGCATCCAGTGAGTACGAGTAATACAGCTATAAATAAGAAGATGTACTTCTTCATATAATCATTCCTTTTATTCTATATTTTCCTTAACATCAATTATGAATTAATTGGGAATCATTATCAATTTGAATTTTAAAAATACTATTAATTTTTCTATTGTATTGTAATAAAAAAGAGACCACATTGTTTGTAGTCTCTGAAAAGTGTAAATTATTTTTCATTAATAATACCGTCTTTGTCTCGATCACGACTTGCATCGTAACCAGGCATTCCTGAAGTAATCTCACCTGGTTTAGGCGTATCGACACCAGAATTATTATTTGAATTATTATTTGAATTATTATTCGAATTATTATTCGATGAATTAACATTTGGTGTGCTAGGTATATCATTCTTTTCTGGAGCATCGACATCAACATCTGCATCTGGATCAGCGTATGCAGCATTAGATTCATTGGTTGATGATGATTGTGAGTTAGCTTTTTGTGTATTAGATTGGTTTGAAGCATTATTATGAGATGATGACGTTTTGTCTGTATCATTATCATTTTCGTTGGTACTTTCATCACTTGCTTCTGTATTTTCTGTGCTTTCGCTTTCCATCGTATTTGCATCTTGCTGGTCGTCGTCATTTTTCTTATCTTTGTGCTTTTTATCTTTATCAACTTTGTGTGTTTTCTTATCTTCGGTATCTGAATCATTATTTTGGGTTTTATCAATAATCATTGCACAACCGCTAAACAATACGATGATTAAAATGATTAACCCAAAGCAACCTAAACATCCAAGACAGCCAAAGATTCCTGCCTTTTTTTCGTCCATGAAATATCCTCCGCTATTCAATTTTTTGATAATATCTATGTATTTTGTCTACTTAAATAATAATATCTAAATTGCGTAAAATATAATAATTGATTTAAGTTATTATTAGATGAATATTGATAACTTATTCTTATACTTAATTATTTTGTTGAAAAGTATGTTTTATATGTTTTTGTGGTTGAATAAGAAAAATATATTTTTGCATTGTTTTCTAATTTATATTTCGGGAATTTAATAATTAATGAATGCAAGGAGGTTTTGATATGAAGTTGAAGTATATATCGGGAATTGTTTTAACGAGTGTATTATTAGTAGCTTGTGGTAACAGTGATGAAAGCAAAGAGGATAAAGACGAAGCAACAGGGGGCAATAAAGGAACGAGTGACAAAGTTATTGCTATTAATAAGGTGAAGACCAACCCTACAGATGCCATTAAAAAGGCGCAGCAAACTTATACTAATCAAGACTTAAAAGGTATATCATTTGAAAAAAGTAATGGCAAGTGGCGTTATAAGGTGGAACAACAAGGGCAAAATGAAGAATCTGAAGTGGCGATCGCCGATAGTAATGGTAAAATGCTTCATAAAGAAAGCGAAAAAGAGAATGATATTGATAAACGAGAAGCATTTCATTATGATGATGTAATAGATTATAAAAAAGCTATTAAAAAAGGACAAAAGGAATTTGATGGTGAGATTAGAGAATGGTCTCTCGCTAAAGATGATGGACAGCTCGTTTATGATATGGATTTAAGTAAAGGTCAAGAAACACATGAAATTACAGTAGATGCTAAAAATGGTAAAGTATTACAAAACGAAACAGATAATTAAGTCTTTCCAATAATAATAAACTGTATATAACAAGGCTTTATGCATTGAATCATTAATTTTTAACGATAAGTTTTACTTAAAAAATTATATCGTTTAATGCAATATAATAAAGCTACTGATTAAAATTTAAAATTTATTATCCGAAAAAGGTGTACAAATGGAACTACTATCTTTATAATAGTAATTAAGTAATTTAGTTCGTGAAATTGATTTGTAGTTTTATTCTTTTGAATTTACTCCTTTTGATTTTTTAAGACAGATTACGAATATTCGTGCAAAAGCACATGGAGGAATTTAATATGAATAACGGTACAGTTAAATGGTTTAACGCAGAAAAAGGTTTTGGTTTTATCGAAGTTGAAGGTGGAAACGACGTATTCGTACACTTCTCAGCTATCGCTCAAGAAGGCTACAAATCATTAGAAGAAGGACAAGCTGTTGAATTCGAAATCGTTGATGGCGACCGCGGTCCTCAAGCAGCTAACGTTGTTAAATTATAATAACGAATAAAAAAGACGAGCATTGCTCGTCTTTTTTTTGTGCTTTTTTAAGTTTGAAGTTCAGTAAATGAATCAGCACTGGCTGTATATTTTTGGTTTCTCACGGTAACTAAGTAAATACTTAGTATGCTTGCTAGAATTCCAACAAGTAATACATAATTTGAACCTAACGTACTGATAAACACGCCTCCAATAAATGTACCAACTGTTGTGCCAAGGTTCACTGCGGATAGGAAAATGCCATTTGATAAATCTGGTGCGTCAGGTGCTGCGCTAGTGATAATATATTGTGTTGTGTTAGAGGAAATGCCTGCAACAATACCCCATATTAATGTCAATATGAACATTGGGATGAGTTGAGAGCCAAATACAAACATTGCGCTATAAATCATAATTAATGTAAAGGGTAGGCTAAATATAGCTTTTTGTGGAATGGTAGTTAATAATTTTCCGCTTAATATATTACCAATTATATTTGCTGCACCATATATAAAGAGTGCGATAGATGTGATGTAATGTGTTGCGCCTGTTACGTTATTTAAGAAATCTGTGAGATAGCTATAAACACCAAATATCCCAGCATTAAATAACAATGAAACGATAATGGAAATCCAAGTTAACGGTCGCTTTAACATTTGTAATTGACTACCGTAAGATGCAGTTTTGTTGTTGGCCATTTTTGGAATAAAGTTTAAAGTCATAATCAAGACTATCATGTTGATTACTGCAAAGAAGGACATTGCGATTGCTAATGAAAATTGAGATGCCAAGAAATTGACGATAGGTACGCCGATTACCATACCAGCAGAGACGCCTATAAATACACGTGACACAGCTTTTGGAGCATCTTTCCTTTCAACAGAATCGGCAGCTACAGAAAATGCTAAGGCTATATAAACCGGATGGAATATGGCCGGAATAATTCGGGCAATCAGTAGTATAGTGAAACTTGTAGTAAATATAGAGATCACATTACTGACAACAAAAATGGCTAGGACAAGTAGCATAATACTTTTACGTTCTAATTTAGACATTACTAATGGCATGACAGGACCAGAAATAGCGATGCCAATTGCGAATGCTGATACAAGCCATCCCGCAGTAGAGGTTGATACATTAAATTGTGTTGCAATATTGGGGATTAGTCCAATAAAACCCATTTCAGTATTTAAAATACCAAAGACACCTAAAGTCAGAATGAAGATAATTAGTCTATTATTGTTCAATATTGTCACTCCTAAAATAATTGTTATCAGTAGTGTAATGTGTATAATGAGTTATAACAATTACTTAATAACTATGTCTAGATATGCTTAATTAACATAACAGGAGGTTCAAAATGGATTTAAGAACTTTATTCTATTTCGTTACAGTAGCAAAGGAAGAAAGTATTACTAGAGCTGCAAACTCATTGCATATTACGCAACCTACACTCTCTAGACAGATTAAAGATTTAGAGGAAGAATTGGGCGTTAAGTTATTTACCAGAAGTAACCATCATATTCATATAACTGAAGCAGGTGTGTTATTGAAGCAACGTGCTCAAGAGTTGTTGGATATGTCGCAAAAGTTGCAAGACGAGTTTAAGTATATCGATAAACAAATTGAAGGTAATGTTTATGTTGGGTGTGGAGAAACGATTGGAATACAAATTATTGCTGAGATATTTAAAGAGATTCAACA
Source organism: Staphylococcus sp. 231237_7MaSpsaltlick (assembly GCF_043107035.1). Taxonomy (NCBI): domain Bacteria; kingdom Bacillati; phylum Bacillota; class Bacilli; order Caryophanales; family Staphylococcaceae; genus Staphylococcus; species Staphylococcus sp. 231237_7MaSpsaltlick. The sequence continues at coordinate 57,387 of NZ_JBICNX010000006.1, read as the reverse complement.
GGAATACCCTAATGTGTATTTTCATATTTATAGTGGGAATGCAGAAGACATCGAGTATCGTTTAGATAGGGGATTGTTAGACTTTGGTATCTTAATTCAACCTGCGAATTTAAATAAGTATGAAGCTTTGAATTTACCCTCTTCGGATAGGTGGGGACTAATTACGCAAAGGAATAGTAAATTTGCGCACTATAAACAAATTGAAAGAAAAGTACTTAGTAATGAACCACTTATTTGTTCGAGACAGGCGATTGACCAAACAATACCTAATAATGAGTTTTTAGATTGGCTTGGTGACAGTTATGATGAAGCGAATGTTGTAGCAACTTTCAACTTGGCATTCAATGCTGGTTTGATGGTCAAGGCAAACATTGGTCATGCAATTTCATTGGAAAATTTAATCGATACATCCGAGGAGAATGATCTTTGCTTTATTCCATTATATCCAGTGTTAGAGGCTAAACATAATATTGTTTGGCGTAAGGATCATACCTTTTCCAAAGCGGCGCAATTGTTCTTAGATAGAGCGACTGCTGTTTGTAAAGATAATTAAATATTAATATAAAAAACACCCTTACGTGCCCGTAATAGCGTAAGGGTGCTAGTATTATGACGCAATGTTATCTTTTTTGAGTACGAATCATTAAAGTTAAAACAAAACCAATAATCAACAATACTGTAGTGAATGCAAAGGCTGCATCTACACCGAGTACGGTTGCATGTTGCATGATTTCAGTCTTGGATTGGTGTGTAGCATGGTTGGCATAATTTGTTCTAACGATAGCCATAATTGTAATCATTATCGCAGTACCAATAGCGCCAGCGATAATTCTTAATGAATTCATGATAGCAGTACCGTGTGAAATATTTTTAGTATCTAAAGCATTAATGCCGATTGTATTTAAAGGCATAATAATCAATGCTACTGCGAACATTCTTACGGCATAAATGACTACGACATACCAATATGGCGTATCTACAGTTAAGAAACAATGTAAGATAGTCATAATAATTAATAAAATAAAACCAGGTATAGCAAGTACTTTCAAACCATACTTATCAAATATCTTGCCGGTATATACTGACATAAATGCATTTACGACAGCACCAGGTAAGATAACTAGTCCAGATAATATAGCTGATAAGCCTAAACCAGTTTGAATATACATTGGTATTAATAAAGCGGGTCCCACAATTCCGATAAATAATACCATTGACGAGAATGCAGATAATGAAAATGTTCGATTAGCAAACACGCGCATATTCAATAAAGGATTGTCGATACGAATTTGTCTAGATACAAATACACCGACAATAATTATACCGAGAATTAACGAAATGATGACAATCGGAGAAGAAAATCCAAGGTTACCGGCACTACTAAATGCATAGAGCATTAAACCAAACCCAAATGTTGAATAAACAACTGAAGTTTTATCTAATTTCGTTAATTTAGTTTCATTATTACTTTCGACAAAAATAGCACCAATGATAAATGCAATCAAAGCGATTGTAGCGACTACAAGGAATGGCGCTCTCCAACTAAATGAATCAATTAAAAATCCTGTTAAAGTTGGTCCGATTGCTGGTGCGGATTGGGCTACGATACCAGTGAGCCCCATTGCGAACCCACGTTTTTCAGCTGGGAATAACGTGAAGACGGTAAACTGCATCAGTGGTAATAGTATACCTGCACCTATAGCTTGGATAACACGTGCAAACATGAGTAACCCAAACGATGGTGATAATGCAGCAATAATAGATCCAATCAAGAAAGCACTCATAGAGAATATATAGAGTGGTCTGGTATGGAATCGGTCCATTAGAAATGCTGTTAACGGAATCATAATCCCATTAACTAACATAAATCCCGTAATAAGCCATTGAGCAGTTGTTTCAGTTATTTTTAAACCTGTAATAATTGCAGGTAAAGCTGTGTTCAGTAGTGTTTGGTTAAGCATTGCTACAAATGCACTACTCAGCATAACTAAAATAATCGTATTTCTCTTTTTACTCGATAAAGCAATCTCCGACATTACAAATACATCTCCTTTTATAACATCCCAACAATAAATAGTAACGAATTTAAGTTAGCAAAGCAAACCATTTGTTTATAAAATCTAAATTCATTTGAATATATTCTTTTTAAAAACATAAACAAATTAAGCGTAATAGTGATGAAAACAGGGGATATAGTAATCGAAGTACAGTAGTTATATTGTATAGAGCGTAGATAAGGAGTAATGAACATGAGAACAATAGAAGTGATGCCTTATGATGTTGCTTGGAAGGAAGCTTTTAGTAGGGAGCAGGTGCAATTAGCAAAGTTGTTTAACAATGAAGTCGTTGATATATATCATATTGGTAGTACATCCGTACCCAATTTATACGCAAAACCCATCATTGATATATTGGTTGTAGTTAATAATATTAAAGCGGTAGATCATTATAACCCAGAGATGTTTGAATTGGGATACGCTGCAAAAGCTGAAAATGGTATTAAAAACCGTAGATTCTTTATAAAGGGGGGAGACCAAAGAACGCATCATGTCCATGTATTTCCTAAATCCGAACGGGCGCAAATTGAACGACATTTGGCTGTAAGAGACTATTTATTGGCGTATGACAATATGGTTGAACATTATGGTGAATTAAAGCGAAAATTGGCGAAGTCATTCAGATTTGATAGCGAAGGTTATTGTCAAAGTAAAGATGCGTATATGAAACGCTTAGAATCTATGGCGTTACAGTGGTATAACAACAAGAATAAGCACCAGTAGCTACTTGTAAATGTGAAATTTACAGGTCGACTACTGGTGCTTTAATTGATTTCAGTATATTAATTATGAAGTTATTTGAAGTAGAGAGATGTCTAAATGTTGCAACATAGGCACATTTAAACGAGTTACATACTTCGAGTTTTGAGAGCAACGCCGTGTTAGCTACACTATTCAAAGTCCATGATTTCAGAAACATATAATGCAATTCTGATATTTAAGGAATGAATTGGATCCTCGATATTGGTACCAATCATATTACTACATTTATTAATCCTGTATTTCACTGTATTACGATGGATATAAATTTTTTCTGCTGTCTTTGTAATGTCGCATTGGCTATCCATGTAGACTTGTAATGTTTGTTTAAGTTCTGAATCCTTCTTAGTTGAAGGATGACTTAGTGGTCCAAGCGTGTGTTTTACAAAGGGTTGTAGTTTCTCTTTAGGAATCAGTTGAAGTAACTCTTTGATATCCTTTGAATGATAGTCAGATATAAATTCTCGTTGATTATTTAATAAGGCATTTTCGTAAGCTTCATTTGCTTCAAAAAATGAAGATGCCAGTTGGGTGAATTCAGTGACCTCATTACCGATACCAAAGGAGATATTACCGTCAAAATGCTTAGGATATTCTTGTTGTATTTGTTGTAAATAATCATAATAATATTGATGCTTGCTTTGTAATAATATTGCGAAGCGATCGTTACTCGGTAATCTATAAATACTTGTATAGGAATCGATGTCTGTCAGTTTATGCTTAAGCCAATACAGTGTGAGTTGTTGACGCTCATTTATATAGTAACTATTTTCTAATGTATTCTCCGAATCAATGGCACAAATAATAATTTGATAATAATTAGAGCGATATATGTGATATTGCTGTAATAAGTCCGCATGCTTTTTGATAGATAATGCTTGATCTGACCGATTATTGACAAGTGACTCGAAAAAGCGATTAATGTCATTTTGTTCAGCTTCTTCAATTTTAGTATTTTTATATAAAGCAAAACTTAACACGCTTACAACCTGTTCGATCGTCAATAGACTAAACGGATAGGACAATTTGTCGACTTGAGAGACCATAAGGTAATAAGGGAAATAAGTATAGCCTAATACTTTAAAGATAATATGATCTTTATTTTCGAATACTTGCTTATTTTTATCTTGTTCTAGGTATTCGTGATAATGATTATGAAAATAGTTAATATGCGCGCGAGTCAATTTTTTGTTTTGTTGGTAATGATGACTGACCGCTTCTGGTACTTTGAAGGGATCAAATAAGATGATTGGAACACCTAATAATTTACTCATACGTTCTATCATCGATTTGATGCTGAATCCTTTAATCAACAATTGATTGAGTTCTTGTTGAATATGCAAAGCATAATTTAATTTGCCTGTTTCTGAATCAGAAATAAATGAGGAAATTTCATGTGTAATTTCTCCTAAATTCCACCCCTCTGGTATCTCAATTAATGGGAATCCGAGTTCATCTGCATATGCAATAACTTCTGGATCTATTTCGTGTAGAAACCTAGAAACTTTAATTCCCAGTCCTGCCGTGTGTATGTCATTTAAATCTTTGATTAATCTCTTTAAGCCTGCTTGACTCTCTTGGAATAAAACGCCAGTTGTTAATATAAATGAATTTTCTGAGGTGAAATTTTTAATATCGTTGTTCTCAGTTATATCTAAATTGGTAACCTCAGACGACAAGTCCCCATTTTTATTTATAAGTTCTAAGCCTTTAAATTGAGGAACGGATAGAATTTCTTTAAGTGTAGTCAATGTGCTTACCTCCGTCTCCATAGTAGTTAAAATTTTTAGAAAATTTGCAAAAATAATTGCGTTTCTCTGTGAAAAAAGTAATAATATAGTATATTTATAAGAAAATTTTACATATTAATAACATTAGTAAATGAGATAAAAATAACTCTATACATTATGAATTATACACTTTTTTGTTCGAAATATATAATTTTTGTTAGAAGATATGTCATAGTCAACAAAGAAAAACGCTTACACTAGATATAAACTATTAATAAAGCATTATACAAAAAAGTTATAAGTTTATTATAGCAAAGGAGTTTTAAATAATGGGAACAGTGGGGAAGGCTACGTCGCATGACCAAAGCTTTTTCGAAAAGCGCGGTTACAACAAAGACATCATACCGAAGACGCCGGCACAAAGAAACAATTCCGCATTCAACTTTTTTACTTTGTGGATGGGTGCCGTGCATAATATACCGAATTATACAGCGGTTGGAGGGTTTTTATTAATTGGTTTATCGCCATTGCAAGTCATCATTGCATTAATCTTTAGTTCTTTCTTTATTGCATTACTATTAGTCGCAAATGGATATGCCGGTTCTAAATATGGCATACCTTTTTCTATGCAATTACGTTCTACATATGGTGATGTCGGTGCGAAACTGCCAGGCGTATTACGTGGTGTGATTGCTGGTATTGCATGGTTTGGATTACAAACATTTGCTGGTTCGCAAGCGTTACATATTTTATTAAATAAGATCTTTCCAGGTTTTAGTGATATTGGACATGGGATGACAATTTTAGGAATTACAATTCCAGCATTGATCGCTTTCCTTATATTCTGGGCAATTAGCTTTGCAATTGGCTTTGGTGGTGGTGAGATTCTTAATAAATTCACAGCCATTTTAAATCCATTAATATACATCGTGTTTGGAGGCATGGCGATATGGGGCATCACTGTTTCGGGTGGCGTCAGCAATATCCTAAATTATGATATTTCGACTAAGACAGATGGCATACTTTATCCAGCAATCTTATCATTCTTCTTGATATTTAACTCGTTGTTAGGTGTATGGGCTGGTCCTGGTTCCAGCGTTGCAGATTTTACACAAAATGCAAAATCTACTAAAGCTCAAGTTATCGGTCAAATATCAGGTATTGTTGTAGCGCATGTTCTCTTTGCGTTTGCGAGTGTCTTTATTATCATTGGTGGTTCTATATATCTTGGACATCAAGAATGGAATATTTTAACTATCATCAATGAATGGAGCAATTTCTGGGCAATACTTATTGCTACGGGTGTATTGTTGATGACTACGATTTCAACTAATGCGACAAGCAATATTATTCCGGCAGCTTATCAATTGAGTGCATTGATGCCTAAGATTGTGAATTACCGTAGAGGCGTCATTATTGCTTGTGTAGCAAGTGTACTTATTATGCCTTGGAAGATGATGGAAAATGAAGGCAGTATTGTAGTATTTCTAAATGCAATCGGGGCATTTTTAGGTCCGGTAGCAGGTGTGATGATTGTGCACTTCTACCTTGTGACACGATGTCAAATTAATTTAGAAGAATTGTATTTTGATATGTTTGATAAAGAAATCAATATTCAACGTATTAACATTTCAGCATATATAGCAACTATTGTTGGTGTCGTAATTTCATTATTAGGATTTTTACCAGCATTTAAGGTTATTTCTGATTTTTCATGGTTTATCGGTTTCATAATTTCTAGTGTGATTTATATTATTTTGCACTATTTATTAAAGGTATTTTCTAAAGAAAAAGAAGGAGTGAAGTATAATGAAGTTTGATTTAATTATCAAAAATGGTTTAGTAATTTTAGAAAATGGAGAGCAAAATGTCGAGGTAGGAGTTAAAGATGGAAAAATCGCTGCAATTGGACATGACTTAGGCGAGGCTACGAAAGTCATCGATGCCGAAAATCAAATAGTATCTCCAGGTATGGTCGATGCACATGTGCATATTACTGAACCAGGTGGTGGATACCGTGATGGTTGGGAAGGTTATGAAACTGGAACTAAAGCCGCTGCTAAAGGTGGGGTAACTTCATTTATCGAAATGCCGTTAAACCAAGTACCAGCGACAACAGATAAAGCTTCTATTGAAGTGAAATTTGAGGCAGGTAAGGATGAACTTGCAGTAGATGTGGCAAGTTATGGTGGGTTAGTGCCATACAATTTAAATGGTGGTATTCAAGAGTTGGACGAAGCAGGTGTCATTGGTTATAAAGCGTTTATTGCTACTTGTGGAGACCGTTCTATTGAAGGAGACTTCCAAGATGTAGATGATTATTCATTGTATGAAGGAATGAAACAAATTGCTAAGACAGGAAAAATCTTATCAATTCATTCTGAGAATGCGGCCATTACAGATCGTTTAGGACAAATTGCTAAAGACAATGGCGAAACAACATTGAGTGCTTATGTAGACACAAGACCAGTATTTACTGAAGTTGAACCAATCCGTAAAATTATCTTATTTGCGAAAGAAACAGGTTGTCGTGTGCATATTGTTCACGTTGCATGTGAAGAAGGTGTAGATGAGGTTGTTAAAGCACAGCAAGAAGGTGTTGATATTACCTGTGAAACATGTACACATTACCTTTACTTCTATAAAGAGGAGTTAGATGATATTGGTCCTGTAGTAAAATGCTCTCCACCAATCCGTGAAAAATCACGTCTTGAAGGTATGTGGAATCGTGTATTAAATGGTGATATCGGATTTGTTACATCAGATCATTCACCGTGTACACCAGACTTGAAAGCAACTGATAATGCCTTTGAAGCATGGGGTGGCATTGCAGGATTACAAAATAATGTCGATGTACTCTATGATGAAGGTGTACAAAAACGTAATATGACATTGAAACTTTTCGCAGAAATTATTGCCACTGAACCAGCAAAACGCTTTGGAATGTATGATAAGGGTAGTATAGAAATTGGTAAAGATGCAGACTTTGTATTTATCAAACCTGATTCACCTTATACTTTGACAGAAGCAGATTTAGAATATCGTAATAAAATGAGCCCATATCTTGGTAGAGAAATTGGAGCACAAGTGACTCGAACAATATTAAGAGGTCAAGAGATTTATAATCAAGAAACAGGCGTCGCAGATATCAGAAGCGGTCGTTTCATTAATTATTAATATATAGTGAAAAATCCTTTAATAACACACATTATGTGTGGGTATTAAAGGATTTTTTGTATACATTACATTGACTGTTGATATGATGTAACTACAAGAATATCTTAAATCGATCGATATCACAGGCTAGTTTATTACATTGTGGTTAACAATACGCAATTGGCTTATACGTAGCGGATTCTTAATTATTATATTTTGCTATCATTTGTTAGTGTTTGAGGGTTTAAATGACTGATTTCATTATAACTAATAATTTCACCTGAACGCTCACTTAGATGTAATGTTGTGATACCACCATTATTTAAACGTGTCACTCCGGTACCCATTTGTCCGTTCGTATAGTGATAAACAATTGCATTGATAAAGGCACCATGTGAAACAATCAAAATATGTTGGTCTTTGTATTGTTGAGTTACTCTATCTAATCCCTTTAAAAAGCGAGCAGTCACCATGTTAGAGTGTTCTTTTTTAGGGTAGTTGCGTTCAGGGTATAATTGATCTCGCTCTGCAAATGTTAAACCTTCTGCTTCTCCAAAACCAACTTCTATAAATTCTTCCATTTCAATAAGAGGGATGTTGAGATGGTCTTGAATAATCTCAGCAGTCTTACGTGCTCTTTTTAAAGGACTTGTAATAATGATATCCCAATCATTTGGATTTAGAAATGTTCCGCATGCTTTGGCTTGTAGTTCGCCATTTTGATTTAAAGGGATATCTGTGCGCCCTTGTAGTCTGCCTGCAGTGTTCCATGCAGTTTCTCCATGTCTTATAAAGCTAATATATGTCATTATCATCAACCTCGTAATATGATTATCTATCTGTTACTCTATGATTCATAGTGTCTCACTAGTTTGTAATATTTTCAAAAATAAAAAACCGAGTCTCAATAATGGGACTCGGTTTTTTATATTAGGATTCATGTGTGGCTAATGTAATGTCTAACTTTGATAATTCAATCGTTGTATCGATAAGTACTTGTATGCCTTTTGCTATTTGCTCAGATGTGACGGATTCCTTTGGAGAATGACTGATTCCGTCTTTACAAGGTATGAAAATCATACTGGTTGGACAGATTGGAGCGAAATTCATTGCATCATGACCAGCACCACTATACATATAACGATAACTATAATCTTGAGTTATACAACTGTGTTCAGTAATTTTTGCGATGTGTTGATTAAAGCTACGTGGCTGATCCTGCCCTAAATCGTCTAATTGATAGCTTTGTAAACGACGTTCAGTAATTTCTGTTATTGCTTGCTTAACCTCATTTACAACTTGTTCTCTGATAGCTTGCTTTTTACCACGGATATCTATAAGTAATGTAACTTCACCAGGAATGGCATTCATCGTATTAGGATATACTTGGGTATATCCTACAGTTGTAACGATACCTTGCGCATGATAAGTCCTACCAATGGATTCGATTGTTAGAATGATTTCTGCAGCAGTGGTCAATGCATCACGTCGCATGGGCATTGGTGTGGAACCTGAATGACTTGTCACGCCTTGAATTTGTAATTTGAAACGGTGCGGAGCGGCAATGTCAGTAACAATACCAATATCTTTGTTATTATTTTCTAAAATAGGACCTTGTTCAATGTGTAATTCTAAAAAGGCTTTGATTTTATTGCGTTCAAATAATGCTGTTTTTCCATTCATATCTTGTGCCAAGGGTGCAACAATATCGTACAAAATATTGCCATCATTATCATGTATATCTTTCATGTCTTCTTTAGTCATTTTGCCGGTTAAATATTTACTACCTAAAGTAGCTTCATTGAAACGTGTCGATTCTTCACAAGCGAAAGCGATAATAATCAATGGGTGGTCTGTTTCAATTTGATGTTCATTTAAATGTTCGACTACTTCAAGGGCACCTAAAACCCCCAATAATCCATCATATTGTCCGCCATCTTTCACCGTATCGATATGCGAACCTAATACAATGGGTTTTAAATGAGGATATTTACCCTCTCTGCGAGCAATTACATTTCCAAAAAAGTCAAAATATACATCTAATCCAGCCTTTTGACAGAGCATTGAAAATTTAAGTGCTGCTAACCGTTCAGGATGACTAAAAGCAATCCGGTTGATACCACCATTCGACGTATTACGTGCAAAGTTATTAAATGTTTGGAAATTATCAATTACGTTATCTATATTCATTGGTTATCTCCTCCATAATGTTGGACAACTTGATTAAGAAATTGAACTACTTTGTGGTAAATTGCGATGCCTTTTTCCTTAAATGTTCTATCAAAATCATGCTCATTTAAGGATAGGGATTCGAAATGACTTTCTTCTATAAAGCGATGAATATGTTCACTTTCACTATACGGCACATCTGGATCTCCAGTACAATGAACAATAAAGGTAGGTGGAAAAGACTCTAATTGTTGTGGTGAAATATTAAATTGCTGTTGTGAAGACGATTGAATACCCAAATAATTAATCCATTCAGCTTGTCCTCTAGCATATAAATAAATTGTATATCTCGCTTGAATTGGTCCAGTGACTAACGGCTCCTTTTGAATAAGTTGATTGATGATATTAGGTGATAATTGTGATGATAGTGTTTGAAATTGTTTATTAGCTGTTAAAAAAGCAGGTGTATGTATGCGTGCATATCCATAAAAATCAATTACACCTGCGACTGTTCTTTTTAAGGCGACGAGCATCGCCAAGTATGCTCCGGCTGAACGACCGAAAGTGAACAGCGGTAGTTCTGGATAAGTTGCTTGTACATGATCAAAGTTGAGCAACGCGTCGCTGATAATGGTTTCTAAATTACTTTCCGGAGCTAAGCGATAAGAAACAAGTATTAAGTGATAATTTTCAGTGAGTATATCAATATATGCCTGTTCTAAATCATTTGGTTGTCCAAAGATCAGACCACCTCCATGATAATAAACGATAACCCCTTTAACATCATCTTGCTTAGCAGTAATAGTAGTGTATGGTAATGAAAAACCATCTGTCGTTAGACAGCTTGATGTTTGTTGAGTCAAAGTGATGAGCCCCCTATTTTAGATATATTTAGCTAATTATAGTATCTCAAAGAAAATTGTAGAAGTATTTGTATAAATCGAATAAAAGTAGTGCTTATTATTGTAAGAATTGTGAATGATAACAAAAATGTAAACGCTTATAATTAAATATGACATAGCAAAGGAGTTGAAATACATGGACATCCGATCTTCTTTTGAAGCTTTAGACAAAAAAATCACTAGTTATGGTGGATTGGCAGGCGGTGGCATCACACGCTTACTCTATACGAAAGAGTGGTCAAATGCTGTACATGGTTTAAGAGAATCACTAAATGAAAAAGGTTTCGACACACGTTTTGATAGTGTTGGAAATTTAATTGGTCGTATCGAAGGTAGTAAATATCCAGAGGAAATAATTATGTCGGGATCACACATCGATACAGTTGTTGAAGGTGGCCATCTCGATGGACAATTCGGTGTCCTCGCAGCAACAGTTGCGATGGAATCATTGAAGGCAACACATGGTCAACCATTACGTTCATTAGAAATATTAGCATTAGCAGAAGAGGAAGGCAGTCGTTTCCCGTTTGCATTTTGGGGAAGTAAAAACTTTTTCAATTTAGCAGAAAAGTCAGAAGTAGAATCTATTGCAGATGCAGAAGGTGTCAAATTCGAAGACGCAATGCATCAAGCAGGGTTCGATTATCGAACGGCTGACAATGATTATAGTGACGTGAAGTCATTCGTAGAAGTACATATTGAACAAGGGAAAGTGCTTGAAACTGAACAGAAAACGATTGGTATCGTAGAAGGCATTGTAGGTCAAAAGCGCTACACAATTAATTTAAAAGGTGAAGCAAACCACGCAGGAACTACACCTATGGGATTAAGAAGAGATGCTGTAGTTGCATTCAGCAAGATAGCCGTTGCGTTAACAGAACGTGCCGAAGAGATAGGCGATCCGTTGGTGATTACCTTTGGTCGTGTTGATCCTGTCCCTAATACAGTTAATGTAGTACCAGGAGAAGTAACGTTCTCTATTGACTGTAGACATATTAATCAAGCTGAGCTTGATCAATTTGCAGCGGAAATTGATACATGTATTAAGCAGATTTCTAAAGAGCAAGGCGTGGCGTGTGACATAGACTTATGGATGGACGAAGCGCCGACATTGATGGATGAACGTTTAGTAGGAGAAATTACTAAGGCAGCAGAACAAGTTGTTGGTCAAGCGGACTGTAAAGTAATGCCGTCAGGTGCAGGTCACGACTCTCAAATATTTGCAAAATATGTCCCTACTGCAATGATGTTCGTTCCTTCAATCAATGGTGTAAGTCATAACGTAGAAGAAGAGACAAAGTTAGACGATTTAGTTAAAGGTATAGAAGTATTAAAGCAAGTATTGTATCAGTTGGCTTATGAAGAATAATTAATAGTCACACTTTGCAATATTTTAACGATATATGAAGCGTTTATAGTTCAATTTATAAGCGCTTTATATATTAGAATTCAAGAGATATATAAGAAATAGAATGTAAATAACACGCAACAATAATAACTAGGTTTTATCAAAAAGACAAAGGAGCATGAATATTTATGGGTTATATCAATCATAATCAAGGATATAGAGAAGGTTTATTAGAAACGCGCTCAGTAATTAAGAAAGATAATTATGCAGTAATTACACCGGATGGGCTAGTAAATAATGTCGTTCCCGGATTTGAAGATTATGACGTAACAATTATGGGTTCACCAAGATTAGGTGCGCGTTTTGTAGATTATATTGTCACACTTAAAAATCAAGGCGGTAATAAACAAGGTTTCGGTGGCGATGGCGTACAAACATTTATCTATGTTGAATACGGAAATATCAAAGCATATGCTGGCGATAAAAAGTATGAATTAAGTGCGGGTGGCTATTTATATGTTCCACCACATTTAGTAATGACATTTGAAAATAGTAATCAAAATAATGATAGTCGTGTATTTTTATACAAAAAACGTTATCAACCATTAGCAGGTTTCGAGCCTGAAATCGTGACAGGTAATGTGAATGAAATGAAACAAGAACCTTATGAAGGTATGGCTGAAGTGAAAGTTATAGATTTACTTCCTAAAGAACTTGCTTATGACATGAATATTCATATTTTATCATTTGAACCTGGTGCTTCTCATGGTTATATCGAAACGCATGTTCAAGAGCATGGCGCATATATTTTAAGTGGACGTGGCATGTACAACTTAGATAATGAATGGATGCCAGTCGATAAAGGTGATTATATTTTCATGGGGGCTTATTCACCACAAGCAACATACGCAGTAGGGTTGGATGAACCTTTTGCTTACATCTATTCAAAAGATGCTAATAGAGATATAGAAATTTAAGAAAGGTTGTTAAGGATGGATGAAGAGTCATTAGTATACGTTGAGCGTGAGCAATTACGTCAGTTATTTATAGAGAAATTGACCAAAGCTGGTTTGCCAGCGATTTATGCAAATAAGACAGCAGATTTAATGGTGTTTGCAGATGAGCGGGGCATACATTCTCACGGCTCTGTCAGAATGCAATATTATGCTGAGCGTATTATGAAGCAAGGAATTAATTTGTCACCTGAGCTCAAATTCACGCAAACTGGACCTTCAACAGGTACGTATTTCGGTGATAATACAGTTGGTCATTATGTAGCGTATGAAGCAATGAAAGAAGCAATTTCACTTGCGAAATCAAATGGTATTGGTGTCGTAGGTGTTCGAGAAATTGGTCATAGTGGCGCAATAGGTTACTATGCTCAACAGGCTGCATACGAGGGAATGGTAGCGTTGACTGTGTGTCAATCAGATCCAATGGTTGTGCCTTTTGGTGGCACCAAGCCATACTTCGGTACCAATCCAATTGCCTTTGCGGCACCACGTCAGTCGGGTGAACCATTACTATTTGATATGGCGACAACAGTACAAGCGTGGGGGAAAATATTGGATGCCCGTTCTAAACATAAATCTATACCTGAGACATGGGCAGTAGATGAGCAAGGTCAGCCGACGACCGATCCATATAAAGTATCCGCGTTACTGCCAGTAGCAGGGCCGAAAGGTTACGGCTTAATGATGATGATTGATATCCTTGCAGGCAGTCTCTTAGGTTTACCATTTGGCAAACACGTCAGTTCAATGTATGAAGATTTGAGTCAATATAGACGGTTAGGGCAATTTCACATTGTGATTAATCCAGCTTTCTTTGGTGATGAACAACAGTTCTTGAACCAAATTACTGAAATGGTAAATGAATTACATGCTATCGATCCGGCGCAAGGGTTCGATCAAGTATATTACCCAGGTGAAATACAAGAAACAGTAAAGCAGCGTTACGCTGAAAGTGGCATACCGATTGCACGAAGTATTTATGAATACTTGATTTCGGATGAAATTTATTAACTTAAAGCATATAGAAGTGACCAGGATGATTTAATGAATTTTATCTTTTGATAGTAAATGATTGAACATCCTGAGTAACTTCTTTTTTATTGCATGCGTGTTAGAGATAGCTATTAACGTTATAGCATATGTAGATAAGCGATCAGTATTGCAAGTTAAGCGACAATAACTGAACTTGTCTAGTATTGCATAAAATGAAATTTATGACGATTAATGATTAACCAAATGATTGAAGGAGGTAAAGATGTGCGTTTAACTAAAGAAACTTTATTTGATTTAATGAAACAAAAATTGCAAAAGGCAGGTTTAAACGAGGATGCAGCTAGTGATGTTGCTGATGTTCTAACATTTGCAGATCATCGAGGCATTCATTCGCATGGTGCAGTCAGAGTAGAATACTACGCCGAACGTATCGCAAAAGGTGGTATCACGACAAATCCAAACTATCAATTTGAACAGACGGGACCGTCATCAGCAGTATTTGAAGGAGATAATGGTCCGGGACATCAAGCTGCCAAGCAAGCGATGGAACATGCCATTGAGATGGCCAAGGAAAATGGCGTTGCAGTGGTTGGTGTTAAGCATATTTCTCATAGTGGCGCATTAGGTTACTTTGTCGAAATGGCTGCCAAGAAAGATATGGTTGGTATTAGTATGTGTCAATCAGATCCTATGGTAGTGCCGTTTGGTGGAACAGAGCCATATTTTGGTACGAATCCAATTGCGTTTAGTTCACCTTCAAATGACGAACGTATCATTACGTTCGATATGGCAACGACTGTACAAGCATGGGGCAAAGTGTTAGATGCGAGAGCGAAACATCAATCTATACCAGATACATGGGCTGTAAATGCTAAAGGTGAACCAACTACTGATTCGAGAGATGTTCACGCGTTATTACCTGTAGCAGGACCAAAGGGTTATGGATTGATGATGATGGTCGATATTTTGTCAGGTAGTTTATTAGGTGTGCCACATGGCGTCCACGTGTCATCCATGTATAAGGACTTGACTAAAGGGCGTGACTTAGGGCAATTACATATCGTTATTAATCCAGCATTCTTTACAGATTTAAATGAATTTAAAAAGAATATATCTACAATGTTAGATGAACTTAAAGCGCAACCTGCAGCTGAAGGATATGGAGAAATTTTCTATCCAGGCGAAAGAGGAAGATTGCGCAGTGACAAGTATGATAAGGATGGCATCGAAATTGTCGATGACATTTATGATTATTTAGTCTCAGAAGATGTACATTACGATAGATATCACGGCAAAAATAGATTTGCAGAATAATAATGGAGGAATAAAATGTTACACACAATTATTAAAGAAAACACGTACCAAGATTCGATTGTGCTTATGTTGTTATCGAATAAATTATCAGCGATAGAAGGCGTAAATAAAGTTTCAATAATGATGGGAACGCCTGCTAATAAAGATATTTTCAAATCATCAGGTCTAGGAACAGCAGAATTAGAAAATGCTAAGCCGAACGATATTGTAATCGTCATTGACACTGAAGATGCTGCAAAAGTTGAAGAAGTCGATCAAGAAGTTGAGGCAGAACTAAAAGGTAAGGCAGAAAGTAATGATCAAGAGCAAAAGCACAATGAAGCTTCGAATTGGTCTCGTGCATTAGAGTTAGCTAATAATCCGAACTTAGCGTTGATTTCGATTCCAGGTCAATATGCAGCTATGGAAGCTGAAAATGCGTTAAATCATAATTTAAATGTCTTTATGTTTAGTGACAATGTAGCAAAAGAAGATGAAACACGTTTGAAAAATTTAGCACATGACAAAGGGTTACTCGTTATGGGTCCTGATTGTGGTACAGGTATTATCCATGGCTTACCACTCGCATTTACGAATATTGTTAACGAAGGTGATATTGGTATTGTCGGTGCTTCTGGAACTGGTATTCAAGAAGTGACAACAATCATTGACCGCGAAGGTAAAGGTGTTACAAATGCTATCGGTACAGGTGGAAGAGATTTATCATCTGAAGTCGGGGCAATTACTATGTTAGACAGTATAAAAGCATTGAATCAAGATCCTACTGTAAAGGTTATAACAGTAATTTCTAAACCACCAGCTAAAGAAGTAGAGGAACAAGTACTTAATGTGTTACGAAATATAGAAAAACCAGTAGTTACTTTATTCCTTGGAGCAAAACCAACTTATACGGAAACAAATATTTACCATGCTTATACATTAGAAGAAGCAGCACGTGTATCAGTGCAACTTTCAAATGGAGAGACACCAAACTTTAAACCAAGATTATTTGAAAATATATCAGCTAATCTAACAGCCAAGCAAGATGGTATCAAAGGTTTCTATTCTGGTGGGACATTAGCATCTGAAGCTGCAATGCTCGTTAAAGATACATTAGGTGATTTGTCTAGTGGCGAAACACCGGAAGGATTCGCATATAAAGGCGGTAACCACGAGATTATTGACTTGGGTGATGACATCTACACTCAAGGCAAACCACATCCAATGATTGATCCTTCAAAACGTATTGAAATGTTGGAAACATCTTCAGACGATCCTGCTACTGCAGTTATTATGTTAGACAACGTGATTGGTTATGGTAGTCATGATGATATGGCGAGTGAACTTGCACCTACAATTCAAAAGATCTTAAACAAAGTTAAAGCAGACGGTCGTTCTCTTGTAGTATTAGCGACTGTAGTGGGTACAGAACATGATTATCAAGGATATCACGCTCAAATTGAAACATTAAAAGCTGCAGGGGCTATCGTTTGTGATACAAATGATCAAATGGTACGTACAGCATTAAATTTAATTGGAAGTACAGTTGAGCAACCACAATTAGAAGTGAAACAAATTGATGCAGATCCAGTTGATTTATCTGTAGACGATAAAATTATGAATTTAATCAATGTTAAACCTAGTGTGATTAACATTGGATTGAAGAGTTTTACTGAAGCAATTCAATCAAGCGATGCACAAGTTGTCCAATTTAATTGGAGACCTATTGCTGGTGGAAATGAAAAATTAATGAAAGTACTCCAATACTTAAATAACTTCGAAGGAGAGACGGTATAAGATGGGTTACAAAACAATAGATGAAGCAAACCAAGCTGTAATAGATAAAATGATTTCAGCAGCACCTTTCTTAGTGGATGTTGTGCCTGCAAAATCAAAAATTCCAGAATTGACTGATCACGTATTATTACATGCTGGACCGCCAATCAAATATGAAAACATGACGGATCCAATGCAAGGTTCGTGTGTAGGCGCTATTTTGTTCGAAGGTTGGGCTAATAATGAGCAAGAAGCGAGACAATTATTAGAAGGTGGAAAGATTACATTAATTCCATGTCACCATGTAAATGCCGTTGGGCCTATGGGTGGTATCACTTCTGCGAATATGCCAGTTCTAGTCGTTGAGAATAGAGAAAGTGGAAATGAAGCATATTGCCAAATGAATGAAGGTATTGGTGCGGTTTTACGTTTTGGTGCTTATAATGAAACAGTCGTGAATCGTTTGCACTGGATGAAAGATGTATTAGGTCCAGTATTGAGTAAAGCTTTAAGACAAATGGATGAAGGTTTAAACGTAAATGTGTTAATTGCCAAAGCAATTGCAATGGGAGATGAATTCCATCAACGAAACATTGCTGCCTCTTTAGCATTCTTGAAGGAAGTTACGCCAATCATCAGTTCGTTGGAAGATGTAGAGCCAGCACAACGTACTGAAGTGCTGCAATTTTTAGCAGATACGGATCAGTTCTTCCTAAATATTGCAATGGCAACAGGTAAAGCTATGATGGACGCAGCACGTCAAATTGAACATGGTACGGTTGTTACGGCAATGTGTCGTAATGGTGAAAACTTTGGTGTTCGTATTGCTGGAATGGGCGATGAATGGTTTACAGCACCTGTTAATACACCACAAGGATTATATTTTACAGGTTATTCTGCAGATGATGCTAATACAGATATTGGTGATTCAGCTATCACTGAAACGATTGGTGTAGGTGGTATGGCAATGATTGCAGCTCCTGCTGTAACAAGATTTGTTGGTACTGGTGGATTTGAAGATGCATTAGAAATTAGTAATGATATGACTGAAATTTGTATTGGTGAAAATCCGAATTTCGTTATTCCAACATGGAATTTTAAAGGTGCTTGTCTTGGAATTGATGCTCGTAAAGTTGTTGAAACAGGCATCACACCTGTTATCAACACAGGTATCGCACATAAAATTGCTGGATACGGTCAAATTGGAGCAGGTACAGTACACCCACCAATTGAATGTTTTGAAAAAGCAATCACTGCTTATGCAGAAAAATTAGGCTTTAAGGCGTGATTTATAGAGCGCTTGCAATTGGGGGTATTGCCCAGGAAATACTAGAAGAACGTGAGACATTTTATGTGCATAGTATTTTTAAAAAAGGATTTAATATCGTTAATCATAGACAGGAACTTATATTTATTGGAACAGATGACAATGGTACATTCCCATTTGGTATTCAAATTGATGCGCAAACACGTGATCAATTACTAGGTAAAGTACATCAACAGCAAACAATTAAAGTGAGTGCGAATACGATTTATATCGATGCTGAATGTCAACTTGTTTGGAAAGTGAAGCAACTCGCTTCATTTGAAGCACATATGAGCGATCAGGTGACACAACTACGATCATGTGTTGCTAAATATGATTTCTCTGAATATGAGCAAGGTGATTTTAATAGTTCATATTTAAGACGCTTTATTTACGCTTTAGCACATGGGAGTTCTGAAGAAGTGGAACGTTACTATCGCTTTATTATCGGTAGAGGACAAGGGTTAACGCCAACAGGTGACGATATTTTAACAGGTATGTTGTTCATTCATTTTATCAATCCGTATATTAGAAATCATAATTTAATTATTTTAAAGCAACTACTGAGAGAAACATTAACGACACTTGTCAGTGAAACTTTCTTAAAATGTGCACAAAAAGGTCTATTTAGTTCGAAAATATCAGTGTTACAAACAGAACCAACACCAGACAATATTGATCGCTTAATACAAGTAGGGTCATCATCAGGGAAAGATACATTGTATGGTGTGTTTGTAGCATTAACGTTAAGGAGTGGAACGTATGGGGAAGCGAGTAGTACTTGCTTTAGGTGGAAATGCAATCTTACAACCAAAGCAAGAAGCGACATACGAAAATCAATATAATAATATCAGTGCTGCTACTAAAAAGATGGCAGAATTAAAGCAACAAGGACATAATGTAGTCGTTACTCACGGTAATGGACCACAAGTAGGTAATATCATCGCTCAAAATGAAGCGGCTAAAGATATTGTAGAACCTTTACCGATCAATGCTTGTAACGCAGAATCACAAGGGTTTATTGGATATATGATGGAAGAAGCGTTAAAGAATCATCTTGAGACTTTAAATATAGAAAGTAATGTAGTAACGTTATTGACAATGGTAGAAGTTGACAAAGATGATCCAGCATTTAAAAACCCAACAAAACCAATTGGTGTATTCTTTGATGAGGCCGAAGCGAAACGTTTAGAAGAAAAGCACGGCTTTGTTATGGCAGAAGATGCGGGAAGAGGATATCGCCGTGTTGTTCCATCACCAGAGCCACTAGTGATTCATGGTGTGAATCAAATCAAGGCGCTTATTGATCAAGCGATTGTTATTTCATCTGGTGGTGGAGGTATACCTGTGTATCGTGATATCCAAGGTAAGATACATGGTGTCGAAGCTGTCATTGATAAAGATCGCTCTGGTTTAAAGTTAGCACAACAAGTTGATGCTGATACCTTTGTAATGCTGACTGATGTATCTAACGTCTATGTGAATTACGGTAAACCGAATGAAGAAAAGCTAGAGACAATTTCAGTAGAACAGGCTAAACAATATGTAAGTGAGGGGCAATTCCCAGCAGGTAGTATGTTACCTAAAGTTGAAGCAGCGATTCAATTTGCAGAAATGGGTAAAGAGGCCATCATTTGTTCATTAGATGATGCAATTGAAGCATTAGAAGGAAAAGCAGGTACACGCATCGTGCTAGAAGCGAGTACTGAAGTTGTAAATTAAACTTAAGTAAAGTTAATTTGGATACGAATCGGTCAAAGTATATGTATTTGGTCGATTCGTTAACTTATTATATGACAAGATTACAAAGAAAGGTGATATAAAATGACTGATCCTTCTCATGTAAATAAGATAAATAAGAATTGGGGCGTGATTATAGCGATAGTATTTATCGCTTCAACACTTCGTGCACCACTTACTTCCGTAGGTCCAGTAGTAGATGAGATAAAACATGTGATGGAGATAAATAATAGTGTTGCAGGTATACTTACAACGATACCACTTGTTATTTTTGCTATTGTATCACCGGTTGTCTCTAAAGTAACAGCACGTCTAACGATGTCGCGAACGATATTGTACTCAACAATTTTACTCATATTTGCTCTTTATCTTCGTGTTGCAGGTGATTTTACACTGTTTATTATTGGTACAGTTGTATTGGGTATTGCCATAGCATTTGGGAATGTGATGTTGCCTAGTTATGTAAAATGGTATTTTCCTTTGCAAATTGGTGTGGCGACGGGAATTTATAGTGGGACGATGAATTTTACTGCAGGTTTAGGCGGAGGATTGAGCTTTCCATTATCACAAATATCACCTTTAGGATTTAGATTGTCTTTAGCATTTTGGATTGTTTTGGCAATTATTGCCATTATATTATGGTTGCCAAAAGCTCGAAAAGGGGCAACATTAGAACGTGCAGCTATGGATTCTAATGAGACGGTTAAACCAAAAAAAGTTAAAATCACTCGCTCTAAATTAGCGTGGATGGTGGCATTAACTATGGGCTTCCAATCAATGGTGTTTTATACCGTTGTTGCATGGGTGCCATCAATATTAGTAGATAGAGGCTTAGATCCATCAACTGCGGGTTATTTACTCATGTTAAATCAGTTCGCACAAGTACCAATGACCTTTACTTTTCCGATTATTGCTTCTAAGTTAAAGGATCAACGCATATTAGTAATTATTATTACGTTACTATTCATAGTAGGATTTAGCTTATTCTTCACACAATCTTTAGTACTACTTATTATAGGGATTGTTATTGCTGGTCTTGCGATGGGCGCTTGTTTCAGTTTATGTATGACATTCTTTTCAATTAGAGCGAAAACAAGTGAGGGCAGCATCTCTTTATCTGGTTTTGGTCAATCAGTAGGTTACTTGATAGCTGCCGTAGGTCCATTTTTAATCGGCTATCTTCATGATGCAACAGGAAGTTGGATTTCTGGAATCATTGCCTTGCTTGTAATGTCAGTGCTATTCTTTGCATTTGGTTATCCTGCTTCTAAGAGACGTGTCATAGAAGATGAATCATTATAACAAAAGAGTCAAGTTGATAAATTAATTAGTTTGTAATGTAATAGCGATATTACGTCGAAGTAAGGTTGTTGTGATTCGATAGGGTTACTGTACAACTTATTAAGCCACCCACTTTCTAAAGATTGTAATGCACCCCAAAAGTTAGATTTTTAGTCCAACTTTTGGGGTTCACATCAGATACTTGGAAGTGGGTGGCTTATTTATTATGTGTAATTCACAAGAAGCATCACTATACAATACTACAGTAGCTCTTGGTGAGCATTTTTTACCGTGAATGGTAATAGTATGATCAGTATTAAAATCATGTTTGGTTTAGCTTTTGGTTAGACATTGTTGAGCATTGTTCAGTTGATATGTATATTATAGCTCTAAAAGCGCCCTTAAATGAACGATTAATTTCATTTAAGGGCGCGTATTATTTTAAATTTAAAACGGGTAATTCACATAATTAATCTACGAGACGTACATGTGTGATGTAAATCAAAAATGATTAATCTTGTGTTGCGTAATGTTGTAATAATGTAGTAAGTGCTTTTTCAGGTTCTAAATTAGTTACACCTTGTTGTGCTAAATAAAGTGAAAATACT
Organism: Staphylococcus sp. 231237_7MaSpsaltlick; assembly: GCF_043107035.1. Taxonomy (NCBI): domain Bacteria; kingdom Bacillati; phylum Bacillota; class Bacilli; order Caryophanales; family Staphylococcaceae; genus Staphylococcus; species Staphylococcus sp. 231237_7MaSpsaltlick. Next base: position 35,256 of record NZ_JBICNX010000006.1, on the reverse strand, counting down.
GATAAGAAAGTTAATATATTTTGCTTTTCTACAGCATAACCCATTATGCCAATTCGCCAAATCTTACCTTGTAGATCTCCGAATGAACCAGCGATTTCAATACCATAGTGCTTTAATAAACCTTCTCTAAAGGTAGCATCATCTACACCATTTGGTATCTTTATACAGATTACCATTTTCATTTCATTTTCCTCATCGCCATAAATCTCAAGTCCGAGTGCTTTAAGTGCAGCTTTCAAACCTGTTTGATGGAAAGCGTGACGTTGTGCACGAGCTTCGATGCCTTCTTTAAGTGCAAGCTTCAATCCTGTGTTCAATGCATAAATTGAAGTTGTAGATTCTGTGTGATGATTTAAGCGTTTAGGGCTCCAGTAGTCTTGTAATTGGGTTAAATCTAAATAGTTACTGCGGATGAAAGGTTCTTGTTCGACTACTTCATCAGAACGTATACCAAGTTCGACACGTTTACGACGATTAATTGCTTCGCTAAAGCGCTCATTAAAGGTAATTGGTGTTATGCCTGAAGGGATAGATAAACATTTTTGAACGCCTCCAACAACTGCATCAAGTTCCCATTCATCAACAGGGATAACCATGCCTTGATACGTTGCTACTGCGTCTACTACTGACAAAATACCACGTTCTTTACATGCACGACCAATTTTATCAATAGGTTGAAGACGTCCCGTAGATGTTTCACCGTGTACAATAGCCAATACTTTTGGTTTGATTTCATCTAATGCAGCTATTATTTCAGATTGTTCAAATACTTCGCCCATAGGTTTTTGAATGTTATGTACAACACCACCTGCTCTAGTGACAAGTTCAGTGAATAAATAACCGAAACGTCCGATAATCGGGACGAGTACATCATCACCAGGTTTAACAACACTAGAAATGACAGCTTCTAGTCCAGCACGACTTGTACCGTCAATTGGGAATGACCATTGATTGTTAGTCAAAAAAGATTGGCGTATCAATTCCATTGTTTCATTCATTATGCCAACAAACTCATAGTCGAACTGACCTAATATAGAATTAGACATTGCTTGAGAAACACGAGGGTCTACACTTACAGGACCTGGTGTCATAATTAAACGTTTATTAATCTTCAAATCATCCATATTTATAACCTCATTTTCTTTAAATTCCGTCATTTTATATTATACATGAATGGTAACAAGCATTATTCGTCAAAATTGATGAATTAATAAGGTTTATTTGTTTGAATATTACAAAAATGATATACACACGTATATGACGAAGTGAATGAAAAATATTATTAATTTTGCAAAATAGCTACAGTTATCGCGTCAGCAAATTCATGCATGATAGGGCTCCAATTTGTTTCATCTTCTCTTGAAAAGCGTGTTAAATCCCCATTATTAAAAAATGAAGCACGTAAACCTAATGATAGTTCTAACTGTACGCCTGCATTTTTAGCATTACGATTCGCAATATTGGCATCGGAATCTCCTTCTAAATATCGAGGGGGAGGTTGGACATTAAATCCTCTGAGTTCTAATTGCTTCTTGATTGAGCTCTTTAAAGGCTCGTCCTTTCCTCCTATGTAAACAACTGAGTCTGAACCACTAGCGCCATGTATCATAACGGATTTAGTCATTTGTTGTTGCATATCTAAAATAGTGGGTTCGTCATAATTTGTAGACGTTACGTGCAATTCCCCGTTATTTGTCGTTCTAATACCTTCAAAACTATAATAATTATAAAATCCATTGTTGGCGATTAATTTAGAAAGCTCTGTTGTACCAGGTTCAATATTGCCACCATGTACAGCTGCAATTATTGTATTGCCAAAACGCTTGTCATACGATAAATTCCAGTCAATCCCCTGTTCCGTATCATTCATCAGTTCGGTCATTGAAGCATAACTGTCAGCATATACAGGTTTAGAAAAGACTGATAAAAGGTAAATGAACATACAAGTGAAAGTTATAATATATAATTCTTTTTTAAAAAACCATTTGAAAAAATAAGTATTTTCTGCCATTGAATTCTCCTGTATTTTAAAATTTAATTACACATTAAATATGTTATCATATTATTATTAAATTAATAAATTATTTTTATTTTAAAAGGTATATGTTGATTCTTTCTACAAATGATAATGATATATGGTGTGTAGCATGGTAACGTACAAATTAACCATGTTTTTAAAAAAGTAAGTTCTAAAAAGTGGGGAACGCTTGATTTTATAATGAATATTAGAAAATTTATGTCATGGAGGTAATAATAAATGATTAATATTATATCGGCGATTGGCTCGATTGGAACTTTTGTCATGGCTTTGTTTTACTTTGTATCAGTAAGTATACAACTTTATCAAATGAAGATTAGTTTTATACCGGCGTTAAGCTTCAATCAGATTCTTGTTACACGTGAGAAGGATCAATTACAACTTACCAATACAGGTATTGATAGTGAGTCTGAACAAGATTATATGAAATTATATAATCTTGGTGGTGGGGCTGCTAAAAATATAAAAGTTGAAATTTACCTAGGTGATGATGATGTATTGCAACGTAAATATATTAATATATTACCTAGTAAAGAGGGCTATTTATTGCCAATAAATAAAGATGTATATTCTGAAATAGAAAATACTATAAAAAATGAAGGCTATGATTCAAATTTAAATATCAAGATAACATATAAACATAATGTGAGTAGAAAGGAACAACATTTACACTTGAACGGGAAGATTGATAGCTTTAATACGTATAATGATAAATCTGTTTATGAATTACAATTTTTCTAGTTTTTAAGTCTTTAAAATAATTTGTATTAAAACATTTCAATATATCGTTGCTTTAATTTAGTGTGAACATTCAAATTGAAGCAACGTTTATTTATTGTCATATCAATAAATGATGTGAATTGTTTTGTGCGATTGAATTTTTTAGCTTAAACTTGTATATGAAATTAATATTTGGAGTGACAAAAGATGATAAATGTAAAAGCACCAAATTCTTTATTTTTAGAACAACAAGAGGCAAGTCATGCGATATTGTTGTTACATTCTTTTACCGGTACGATAAGAGATGTGAAATTATTAGCGAATAAATTACATAAAGTAGGCTATACGTGCTATGTACCTGCATATGAAGGACATGGTTTGTTGTTAGAAAATTTACTGGAGTACGATACGGATGATTGGTTGAAAACAGCACAAGCAGGCTATCGCTTTTTAAAAGAGCAAGGGTATCAACAAATCAGTGTTTGTGGTGTGTCGTTAGGTGGTATCTTATCGTTGAAATTAGCGGAAACGACTGATGTACACTCAGTAGTCGTCATGTCGACACCATTTAGTAAAGATGACGCAGGATTAGAAGCACGCTTAACATATTATTGCCAACGTATGGGTGATTTAGTAGGGTTATCTGAGGAAGAGGTAACCAGACAATTGACGATGATTGAAAGTTATCATGCACAGTTACAGAAATTTAAATTGCTCGTAGATGAAGTGATGGCAAATTTAGAAGATATTACTGCACCGATTGCAATTAAATATGGAGAACAAGACGAGCAGTCCTATGCAAAGAGTGCAAATTACATTTATGAACATATTCAACATAATGACAAGGAAATTTCTGGATATCCACATTCGAAACATCTTATGACGCATGGAGAGGGGCGCGCAGATGTAGAACGGGATATTATTGCTTTCTTAGAAGATTATGAATAAAAGATACAAATGAGTATAAATATCATGGATTTTAATGGTTTGAATCTAAGCTTAACAAAAAGACAATTACTATTATCGGTGAAGATAAAGTAGTAATTGTCTTTTATTTATTAGTAGCGTATTTTTGCCTTTAGCATGTTAAGTGTGAAATATCCATTACTTAGCATTTAAGACGCTATACTGCTTTACTTTCTCCAAAACGTATCACAGTTCTGTTTATCATCAATATTAAATTGGATAATATCTTGTAATAAATTAAAATCAATATCCTGTGTCCATTTTATTTTGAATAAATTATTGGTTTGTGAATAACCTGCATTTGTAATGCGTTCAGAAAAATGGGACATAGTTTTCGCTTCAGGTGCGATTGAGAAATGTTGTTTGGCCTTACTAAACGCTATGATAAATGTGCCATGATCAGTATACATAGGTTGGTTCCACTTCACAGTTGTCTCTAGTTTTGGAAATGAGTCATTCATCCATTGAAATACTTGAATCATGGTGTCTTTTTGAGAATCTGTTTCTAAAGTATTGAGAAATGATTTAAATAAGTCCAAGTAAATGTCAGCTCCTTTTAAAGTGAAATAATTATATTTTTACATGTAAATGTGTAATATTGCTTTGATTATAGCATAACAGAATGGGCTAGTGACAATGCTTATGGTAAATAGCGTGATTTCAAATAATGTAGAGCAATCATGTTGTTTAAATTAATTCATAATAGATAGACAAAAGGTATCAAGTCTTGAATATGTTAAATGAGTCATTCAAGGATCTTGATACCTTTAAGAGTTGCTCTAAATGCCACGGTTAAGTGCTTTGTTTTGCGCACTAGTTTGAGCGTGTTACCGAAATAGACAGTTAGATAAGCTATTGTGTTGTTGTGGTGGTTAAACCGTTACTTTTCTTTTTTTTATGTTGAAATAATGCATCAATAATTAAGCCGATAATAAGTAATATGATAAATGGCAATAACCATGCGAGTTGGATATCGGCTAATGGTAATGCATGATATAAATTTGAGATGGCTGAACTTAACTTAAAGTCACTAACAATTTGTAATACTGAAATAATTAAAGTGACTATAGTTGGTAAAATATACGCAAATTTTAAATCAAATGGTATGAAAATGCTCACTAATGAAATAATTACCAATACGATAGAAGTTGGGTAGATGAACGTCAATAGTGGTACTGCAATTTGTAAAATTAAGTCTAAACCTAGTGTAGAAACTAAGAAACCTAATAATGAAAAGATCAGTACAAACATTTTATATGAAATTTTAGGCAGTTTTTTCATGGCGAAAGCCGCACATGCATTGACTAGACCGACGCAAGTTGTTAAACATGCGAGTATAACAATGATACCGAAAATTAAATTACCTAGTGAGCCAAATACACGTAATGAGTTGAAAGTTAAAATGCCAGTGCCATCTTTGAAACCAGCCTGACTCGTTGTTGCTCCCACATAAGCAAGTGCAAAATAGATTAATAATAATAAGATAGCAGAAATAAGACCTGCTTTAATTACATTTTTTACTAATGTACGATGATCTTCGATGCCATGCATTTTAAACATTTGTACAATCACAACTGAAAATGCTAATGCGGCTACGAGATCCATTGTGAAATAACCTTGTAAGATCCCTGATACGACTGGTGTTTTCGCATAGTCACCAGTTGCTTGTCCGATTGATCCTTCTGGATTAAAAATAACGAGTATGCACAGGATCGCAATTATAATAATTAATATGGGTGTTAAATATTTTCCTAAATTATCTATAATTCGGCTAGGATATAATGCGATAAAGTACACAACAAAGAAAAATATAACAGAGAATATGATTAAAGTTGCATGGTTATGTACAGGTAAAACATGGTTCGTACCTATTTCATATGCTACATTGGCAGCTCTTGGGATGCCGTAAAGTGCACCTATTGATAAATATATACATACTGCAAAAATAGTGCCGAATATTGGATGTACTTTATTACCAATACTCTCCACACCACCATTCATATATGCGACAACAATGACGGTTAAATAAGGTAATAAAATACCAGTTATTGCAAAGCCGCCCATCGCAATCCACATATTATCTTGGGCAGTGTAGCCAAGCATCGGTGGGAAAATTAAATTTCCAGCCCCAAAGAAAAATGAAAATAACATGAGACCAGACATTAATATTAGTTTATTCATTATGATTACCTCAATTTCAAGGATATTTACTTGCGCAAAACACAAAATACTTTAACACAGAATACCATTTAATTCAATGAAGTTTCAGACAATTTCTAATATTTAAAGTATTACAACTACATATAGTCACAAATTGTACATTTTCAGCGAGAATTAGGGCTATAAAAGAGTAAATGAAGGTATGTCATTTTTGTGATAATAAAAACGCTATTGAGCCGAAAGTAGAAAAATGATATAGTATAATCTATATCGCTAAAACGCTTTAACGCAATAAAGTTTTGTAAAACATAAAGGATGTAGGGTTATGAGTAAACAATCACAATGGAAGTCTTCGACTGGCTTTATATTAGCTAGTGCAGGCTCTGCAATAGGACTAGGCGCAATGTGGAAATTCCCATATATGGCAGGTATATATGGCGGTGGCGCCTTTTTATTAATGTTTTTAGTATTTACAATTTTTGTAGGTTTACCATTATTAGTTATGGAATTTACTGTTGGTAAAATGGGACAAACATATACCACTAAAATTTATGAGAAATTAACACAAAAAAGATGGTTGAATATCATTGGTTGGAACGGTAATTTAGCTGTTTTTGTATTGTTTGGTTTTTACAGTGTTATTGGTGGATGGATTATCATTTATATATTTAATGTAGCACTGCAATTATTATCATTCCAAGGTGGTAAACTTGGAGATATTCAATTTGAATCCATTATTGGAAGTCCGTTATTGACGATAATAGGACAAGGTGTGTTTATCTTGTTAACTATGATTATAGTCATGATGGGCGTTGAAAAAGGACTAGAAAAAGCTTCGAAATTTATGATGCCTTTACTATTTATCTTCTTAATTGTCATAGTTATAAAATCATTGACGTTAGGTGGTTCAATGGAAGGGTTGAAATTTATATTACAACCTCGTGTTGAAGATATCACTATGGAAGGTATCTTGTTTGCTTTAGGTCAATCATTCTTTACACTTTCACTTGGAACTACAGGTATGATTACGTATGCGAGCTATGCTTCAAAAGAGATGCCGATTAAAACATCTGCAGTATCTATTGTAGCGATGAATATATTGGTGTCAGTACTTGCAGGGCTAGCTATTTTCCCAGCAATTGCAGCATTTGGTTACAAGCCAACGGATGGCCCAGGTTTATTGTTTAAAGTATTGCCAAAAGTATTTGATCAAATGGCTCTTGGTTCTACATTCTATTTTATCTTCTTGATACTATTCTTGTTTGCTGCGTTAACGTCTTCTATTTCATTATTAGAGTTGAACGTATCTAACTTCACTAAAAATGATAACAGTAAAAGAAAATCGGTATCATTTTACGCTAGTTTATTAGTATTTATTATCAGTATTCCAGCAACACTATCCTTCAGTAGTTTGAGTGGTATTCATTTTGCAGCGGGTACAATTTTCGATAATATGGATTTCTTAGTATCAAATATTTTAATGCCATTAGGTGCATTAGGGACAACGCTCGTTGTAGGTCATGTGCTTAGCAAAGAAGATTTAGTTGAACACTTTGGTAAAGATAAATTTAAATTGTTTGCACCGTGGTATTACTTAATAAAATTTGTATTGCCGATTGTAATCATTTTGATATTTGTTGTTCAATTTATTTAACGATAACACTCTATTTTATTAATAGTTATAGGTAGGTGCCGACAAAGTATTGCGCTTTGTTGGCACTTTTTTATATGCAGTTAATGACGGTTAAATGCGACTAAAACTTTGTAGTAGTTTATTAATAAAGAATTTACTTCAGTAAAATGATTATGAAGTATATTGAATCAATCGTTGCAAATGAAATTAGCTAAATATGTTGTTTCAATCAGCAATAAACAGGTAATAGTTGTATAAAATTAAATTGTGTCATTTTATTGACATTTAACTATCAGTTTAGTACAATTTTAATAAATTATTTATTAGAAGTGATTAATTGTTAATTATAGTATACGAATATATAAATTATAGATTAACACTTTTAATAAATAAAAATTTTCTTTGTAAATGTAAGCGTTTTCTAAAGGAGGTAAAATTATGGAAGCTCTCATCGGAAAGTTTTTTGAATTATTACCACGCTTCATCGTTAATTTATTTATTTAAAATGCGTTGGGTTTTAAGAGTGTAATTTTGAATATTTTTAAGAGGTGTCTAAGATGGAGAAAAAACAAAATAAATACAGTATCAGAAAATTTAGTATTGGTGCATCGTCAATCCTCATTGGAGCTTTATTATTTTTAGGGGCAGGAACTGCACAAGCTGCTGAAGAAGAAGGCCAACAACAAGTTGACGCTACACCATCTAAGCAAGAAGTGAATACTAATACTTCTTTATCAGACGAATCGAATCAAAATAATACGCAAGCTATAAACCAAGAAAACAGTAAAGATGCAACTACTGAGTCATCGTCACAAAAGGATGTACATAATGCACAAGATGTGGCTACAGAAAGTGATTTAACCACTAACGATGTAAATCCAAAATACAACGAACAAGATAAAGCAGATACAGCAACAAAAGATCAACAGACAGAAGGAACATCAAAAGAGGATCAAACAAAATCAACAGAATCACCAGTAGATCCAGAATACAACGAACAAGATAAAGCAGATACAGCAACAAAAGATCAACAGGCAGAAGGAACAACAAAAGAGGATCAAACAAAATCAACAGAATCACTAGTGGATCCAGAATATAACGAACAAGATAAAGCAGATACAGCAACAAAAGATCAACAGGCAGAAGGAACAACGAAAGATACACAAGAGCAAACTTCAACTAACCAACAGAGTAAAGTAGAACGTCCACAAAATGTAATTCAAGATAATAAATTAACTCAAACAAATAATGCAAATGTAGCTAATGAAGATATAGTTGCGACCCAAGATAATACTGCCGTGGAAGCAGATAACCAACAAGTTATGTCAGAAAAGGTTGATAGTGATCAACAAAATGATACTGTATCACTTGAACAACTTCAAAGTGAATTACAATCTACAGATAGCCCACAGGATAATAGTAAAGATGAAGATTCTACTTCAACACTAAAAGCACTCAAAGACAGTGCAGTAGCTACTGTACCAAAACAAACACAACAAACAAGTGAACAAACAAATGAACAACCTACTAAAACAGCAAAACAAGGTCAATATAAGAATGATGATCCAATTATTTTAGTGCATGGTTTCAACGGTTTCACAGATGATATAAATCCACCAATCCTTTCACATTATTGGGGTGGAGATAAACTAAACATTAGACAAGATTTACAAGACAATGGTTATGAAACGTATGAAGCAAGTATTGGGGCGTTGAGTAGTAACTATGACAGAGCTGTTGAATTGTATTATTACATTAAAGGTGGAACAGTAGATTACGGTGCTGCTCACGCTGAAAAATATGGACACGAACGTTACGGAAAAACATATGAGGGTGTCTATAAAGATTGGCAACCAGGGCAAAAAGTACATTTGGTAGCGTATAGTATGGGTGGTCAAACAGTTAGACAATTAGAAGAATTACTGCGCAATGGTAATCCAGAGGAAATTGCTTACCAGAAAGAACACGGTGGTGAAATTTCACCACTTTATCAAGGTGGTAATGATAATATGATTACTTCGATTACTACGCTTGGTACGCCACATAATGGAACAGTTGCGTCAGATGAATTAGGTAATGAAGCATTTATTAGACAGGTTGTTTATGATTATGTGAAATTTAAAGGTAATACAGATTCACATTCTGATTTTGGTCTAAACCAATGGGGATTAAAACAAAAAGAGGGCGAATCTTATTTAGATTACGTTAAACGTGTACAAAATAGTAAATTATGGAAAACGCAAGACAATGGTTTATATGATTTAAGTACAGAAGGTGCTGCAAAATTAAATGCTAATACTTCTCTCAATCCAAACATCGTCTATAAAACATATACAGGTGAATCTACAAGACCGACATTATTTGGCCGTCAGAAATCTGATTTAAATATGTTCTTACCATTTACGCTTACTGGTAATATCATTGGTAAAACAGCCAATACGTCATGGAGAGAAAATGATGGGCTTGTATCTGTTGTTTCATCTCAACATCCAAATAATCAAGCATATGTTGATGCTACTGATGAAATTCAAAAAGGTGTTTGGCAAGTAACACCAGTAAGACATGGTTGGGATCACGTTGACTTTGTTGGACAAGATGCTACTGACCCAACTCACGATAGCGTGGAATTACAACAATTTTGGCATGGTATCGCCGATGAATTAGTAAGAAGTGAACAATTAGACGCCTAAAATAACAAATATAAATTAAGAGAGAGGGATTAACATGACTGGAGATATTTTCGAATTATTAGGTTCATTATTTAATGTACTTAAGACATTATTTTCATAATTATAATCGGTAGGGTAGCTAATCACAGCTACCCTATTTTTATTGAGTATCTTCGTATTGTTGGCTCGCTTTCCTAGGGGACAGCTTCAGCCTGTAGTCTTCAGCTTGTCCTGTTCCCTCAGGAGTCTCACCAACATACTTTAAAATGATTTGTGATGTTTAATTACCATCTGCTTAAATTTTCTTACTAAATTTAACTTTATAGTGATGCCATACCAATTATTAAATATTTGAAATATTATCTACTACCAATTTTATTCAATATCTAGTATTGTTGGCTCACTTTCCTAGGGGACAGCTTCAGCCTGTAGTCTTCAGCTTCTCCTGTTCCCTCAAGAGCCACAGGAGTCTCACCAACATACTCGTGGTATTAATCCGTATCATTTCAAAATAATATTGAAAAAGGCAATTTCTATATTATTTCAATAGAAATTGCCTACTTATACTTGTCCGAAAACTTTATGTCTCAGACACTTGCATAGTCGAGAAACAAAATGTGTCAGCTATTTAAGTATGATTAACTATAAATTATTTAGAGAAAGTTTCGATTAATTTTTTGATGATATCGATGATGAATTCCATTATTGTTTCACCCCTCTTTATCTTTGTTAACTTAAGTCTAATATAATTGAGTTTTATTGTGTTGCATACTTCTTAAGATGTGATATTTTATGCGAAATTGAATAAAATTTACATTTTTTTACAGTTTTGAATTCGAAACTGTATTGTTCTAAATTTATTTAATAAAAAAACACATTAACTACAACCGTTGGAAGGCGATAGTTAATGTGTGATGTTGAAAGTATATTGATTATAAAGGTAATTATTCTGTTGTTGCACCTTTGGATGCAGAAGAGACAAGTTTAGCATATTTTGCTAGAGAGCCCTTAGTTGCTTTCAGTGGTGGTGCTTGCCATTTTTCGCGACGGCGCTTGAGTTCATCTTCGCTAACATCAAAGCTAATTTCTAATCGTTCGGCATCAATTGTAACGATGTCATTTTCTTCAAGTAATGCCATAGGTCCACCTACTTGAGACTCAGGTGCGGCATGGCCGATAACTAAGCCGTGGGAACCACCAGAAAATCTACCATCTGTAACCAATGCTACAGATTCGCCTAATCCTTTTCCTACTAATATTGATGAAGCAGATAACATTTCAGGCATACCAGGTGCTCCTTTTGGACCAGCATAACGAATGACGATAACATCTCCTTCATTAATTTGATTATTTAAGATTGCTTTCGTCGCAGCTGGTTCAGAATCGAATACACGAGCAGGACCTTTAATATATGTGACACTTAAACCAGAAATTTTTGCTACAGCACCTTCAGGAGCAAGGTTACCCTTTAAAATAACAAGTGGACCGGTTGGATATTTTGGATTGTCGAAATCAATAATTGATTTATTGTCCGTTAATGGCTCTTGGTCAGCTAAATTTTCTGCTACTGTTTTACCTATAACAGTCATACAATCACCGTGAATCAAGCCTTTGTCGTAAAGTAACTTCATTACAGCTGGGATACCGCCAACTTCATCTAAATGCGCCATTACATACTTTCCGCTAGGACGTAAGTCGGCAATATGTGGCACACGTTTACGAACCTTTTCGAAATCATCGAGTGTTAAATCAACATCTGCTGATTGTGCGATTGCAAGTAAGTGTAGAATTGCGTTGGTTGAGCCTCCTAACGCCATTACAATTGTTATAGCATTTTCGAATGCTTCTTTAGTCATGATATCTTTTGGATAGATTCCTTGCTCTAACAATCGGTAAACTGCTTTACCTGCAGCGCGACTGTCCTTTGCTTTATTTGCAGAAACAGCAGGATGCGAGGCACTTCCAGGTAAGCTCATACCCATCGCTTCAATCGCAGATGCCATTGTATTAGCAGTGAACATACCGCCGCAAGATCCAGCACCAGGACAAGCTGCACATTCTACTTTATGCAGTGCTGCGTCGTCAATTTCTCCGTTATTATATTGTCCCACACCTTCAAATGCGGATACTGCATCTACATCTTTGCCATCTAATTTTCCAGGTAAAGTGGTGCCTCCGTAAACAAATACGGCTGGTAAATTCAAACGCGCAATGCCTATCATACAGCCAGGCATATTTTTATCGCAACCACCAATCGCAACTAAAGCATCTAAGTTTTCAGCGCTAATTACTGTTTCGATAGAATCTGCAATTATTTCACGACTTGGTAATGAAAAACGCATGCCATCTGTACCCATCGAGATACCGTCGGACACTGTAATTGTGTTGAAAATAAGTGCGGATGCATCCGATTCATTGACACCTTGCTTTGATGCGCGTGCTAACTTATCGATATGCATGTTACATGGTGTTACTTCACTCCATGTACTCGCAATGCCTATCATCGGTTTATTGAAATCTTCATCTTCGAAGCCTAATGCCCGTAAATATGAACGATTTGGCGTTCTACTAACACCTTCACTTATAGCTTTACTTCTAATACGTAAATCTTTATTTGCACTTTGTTCAGTCAAATAATTACCCCCCAGTAATGATTCGAGTTATATCTGCAAAAGTTTAATTATTTTTAAGATAAGTAAAAACATAATGCAAGTTGTTATTCTTTCTATTGATGTTATACATTTCTTTACCCGTATCTGTTTTTATTAAAGGAAAATGAAAGAATCGATAGTCAAATTATTGTTTTTTATAATTGAATTTAAAAATGGAAATTAAATTGTGATAAAGATATTCGGAATTATATTACAAAATGCTATGAAATTAGTGTAATATTTTGAAATGAAGCATAGACAAAGTTAATCGTGGTGTATGTTTAGTGTGAATTTAGAATAATTCATCTTTGTAATAATAATGTCATATAAAATTTATACTAAAATACAATTTCTAGTTGTATAATTAAGTAGTGAAAAATTGTACACAAGATGAAAGAGATATATTGGGAGGTTTACAATTAGTGCGTAAAAAAATTCTTGCAACGGTAATTGGGAGTAGTGCGCTAGCTGCGGTTGCTACAACATCAAACGCAGAAGCTGCTACAACTTATAAGGTGAAGAGCGGAGATTCACTTTGGTCAATAGCGAATAAGTTTAATATTTCAGTATCTAAATTGAAATCATTAAATAATTTATCTTCAAATGTTATATTCCCTAACCAAACATTAAAAGTTTCGGGGACTACAAGCTCAAGTACATCATCAACAAGTACTTCATCAGGAACTACATATACAGTAAAATCAGGGGATTCATTATCTGCAATTGCTGCAAAGTATGGTACAACATATCAAAAAATAATGAGTTTAAACAACTTATCAAACTATAACATTTACCCAGGTCAGACATTAAAGATTTCAGGTAGTACGTCAACATCTACAGGAAGCACTGGCGGAACGAGTACAAGTGGTTCAACGACGTATTATACAGTAAAATCAGGAGACTCATTATCTGCAATTGCTGCAAAATATGGCACAACATATCAAAAAATAATGAGCTTAAATAACTTATCGAATTATAATATTTATCCAGGACAAAGATTGAAAGTTTCAGGTACAGCTACAAGCGGTTCATCAAGTTCAGGTTCGACATCAGGTTCAACTAGCTATAATACCCCTATATTTAACCATTCTAATTTGTATGATTGGGGTCAATGTACTTGGCACGTATTTAACAGAAGAGCAGAAATTGGTAAAGGTATTAGTACTTATTGGTGGAATGCAAATAATTGGGATACTGCTTCTGCTGCTGATGGTTACACAGTAGATCATAAAGCGACAGTTGGTTCAATATTACAATCAGATGCTGGATATTATGGTCATGTTGCTTTTGTAGAATCTAAAAATTCTGATGGCAGCATTACAGTTTCAGAAATGAATTACAGTGCTTCTCCAGGTATTAAAACGTATAGAACGATTCCTGCTTCACAAGTGAGCGCTTATAAATATATTCATTAATTACTATATATTTAAGAAAGACTCCTAACTACTAGGTGAATGATGTATTCACTTAGTGCTAGGAGTCTTATTTATTGTTATGCTCATTCGAATACATAGTTGTTTAGAGTTAAGATGTTTGCTTACGTAGAGATTTAATACGTCTAGCAGTTGTGAATAATGTGCTAGTTAAAGTAAATGCTGAAAATAGTTTGGCGAATTTCTTCGGTGATTTTAAGGCAGTATAAAAATCAAGTACAGCACTGACGCTCGAAATTGCCATGCTCGCATAAATTAATTTTTTATTTTTAGATTGATATGCATACCAATTAAATCCTTCGACAGCTACGCCAACAAAATTGACAGTATTAGAAATACGATTAAGTTTAGTTTTTTTAGCCATTCTAGAAGCCTCCATTGTTTGTATTAATAAGTATCGCTCAATATTATAGCATTTTTGCTATAAAATAAGTTTGATAATTAAGGTTATTTTAAAAAACTTGCTACGTGTGAATATTGAAGTATGATAACATAAGCTAGAATTGTTTAAAAATACTTTGTCTAATAAACCTAGGATGTATGAAGGAGTGTAAAGTGATGATTAGATGTGTGTGCTTAGTCATAGAACAGGATGACCAACTATTACTAGTGCAAGCTAGGCATCGTGAAAAATATTATTTTCCGGGAGGTAAGATCGACCCTGGAGAATTACATATTCAGGCATTGCAAAGAGAAATACAAGAGGAATTACAAATGACGCTTGCAGAAACTGATATAGAGTATATGACTACGATTATAGGTGATGCATATCCTCAGCCGAATACGCAAACAGAGTTGAACTTATTTAGACTTATAGCAGATGTAGATTGGGAGAAATTAAATCCTGCTCAAGAAATTACTGATATGCAATGGGTTGATGTTACGGCACGAGATCAAATTGCACCTGCAGTATTGAAATGGATTGATTATTCTAGAGAAAGCAACAATGTTGTAGCGGCACCAAGTGGCATTGCTTTAATACCGTATAATGAAGATTTATATGAAGCGGTTGAAGGTATAACATTAAAAGCTGAAGACAATCAATTTACAAAAACGCCTATAGAAAATATTAGACTTGCACAAATGGATTCAGAGCGACATCCAACCTTGGTTTTTAATGCGCAACAGCAATGTGTTGGGTTCTTTACGTTACACGAAGGTGATGGTGTACGTCCGTATTCAAGCAATGTTGCTGAAAGCATCTTCTTTAGATCGTTTAGTATTGATGTACGATATCGAGGTATGGGGTATGCCAAATGCATAATAGAAGAACTTGAAAGGTATGTACTTAGCTATTTCCCACATGTTAAATCTATTTATTTAACTGTTAATAATGATAATGAAATCGCTCGAAAATTATATGCTGCTTGTAATTATGAACACGTAGGTGACAGTTTATTAGAAGGGCGACCAGTCTATAATATGATGAAAAAAATAGTATAATTCGTTAAAGTGCGTCATGAAATCTAACACATAGTGTTATTTTACATGACGCATTTTTGCTATTGCTTTAATTTGGGGGTATGATGCATTGCAAAGGAGTGATGTAAATTGAATCTAAATGATACGCTGTTTTTATTCTTATGTACTTTATTGGTTTGGTTGATGACGCCTGGGTTGAGTTTGTTTTATGGTGGATTAGTCCAATCGAAAAATGTCTTGAATACTGTAATGCAAAGTATGTCGGCGATTGTTGTGGTGACTTTTGCTTGGATTATACTTGGCTTTAGTTTAGGGTTTGGTTCAGGAAATCGAATCCTAGGGGATGTTACATATTTAGGATTACAACATGTTGGCTTTAACACACAAGCAGATATTTCACCGCATATACCATTGGCATTATTTATGTTATTTCAATTAATGTTTTGTACGATTGCGGTATCTATATTGTCTGGGTCTATTGCTGAAAAGATGAAGTTTATTCCGTACTTAATATTTGTATTTTTATGGGTTATCTTAGTTTATAGTCCAGTTGCTCATTGGGTCTGGGGCGGCGGTTGGATTGATGAATTAGGTGCTATAGATTATGCGGGTGGTACAGTGGTTCATATTACATCAGGTGTATCTGGGTTGGTATTGGCGATTATGATAGGTGCAGGGAAAAACTTTGATAAACGTCCGCCACATAACCTAATCATTACACTGATAGGTGCCATTCTCGTTTGGGTCGGTTGGTATGGATTTAATGTAGGAAGTGCTTTGACATTTGATAGTATTGCGATGACATCGTTTGTGAATACGGTCATTGCTGCCAGTGCAGGTGCACTTGGCTGGTCTGTAATGGAGCATATCATGAAAAAGACAACAAGTTTAATTGGAATGTTATCAGGAATGTTAGCTGGTTTGGTAGCAATTACGCCAGCTGCAGGCTTCGTTGGCTATATGAGCGCAATTATTATCGCACTTATTGGAGGAATTTGTTGCTACTTTGCAATTAATTATATAAAGGTTAAATTGAAATATAATGACGCTTTAGATGCATTTGGCATTCATGGTATCGGCGGAGTGGTAGGCGCTATATTAACGGGCGTATTCCAATCACATAAAGTGAATGAAAGTGTGACTAATGGTTTGGCATTTGGTGGGGGAATTGAAACGGTGTGGGTACAAATTGTTGCAGTTGTCGTAACGATTATATTTAGTGGTGTACTCACATTTGTTATTGCAAAAGTAATCGGGCTATTTAGTGCTTTAGGAACAGATGAAGTGGAAGAAGCTCAAGGCTTGGATTATGTAGTTCATGGAGAGCGTGCATATTTTAGTGGTGAATTTGGAGAAAGGGATTATTTCAGTGGAGAGTTGAATAAGTTTAATAGACGACCATAAATATATGAAATGTAAAAAGGGAATATTCTACCTAATGGACAGTATTACAACGAGCGCATTCAAATAAATACGGGAATCATAACGGGAGTATGGTGACGGAACAATACAAAATAATACAACATGAACAAAATCGTCTCTCGAGCATAAGGAATAAGCTAGAGAGACGATTTTTTATTATAACTAAGATTCACTTTCTTGTTCATGGCGTTGTTGCTGCTTGATTAATATTGCAGATAACCATGCAGTGATAGGAATGCTGATTGCAACAGCGATACCACCAAGTAAGATTGAAATAAATTCTTGAACAAAGATTTTTGAGTTGATGATATGTCCAAATGAATAATTTAGTTTGAAGAACCAAAAGAACAATGTCAGTTGTCCGCCAAAATATGCTAGATAAATTGTATTTGCTGATGTGGCTAATATTTCACGTCCTACACGCATACCAGAATGGAATAAATCGCTTTGACTGAGTGTAGGGTTCGCTCTATTCAACTCATACATTGGAGAACTAATAGTTATGGCTAAGTCGATAACAACTGCGATTACGGCAAGCACAATGGTAAATACCATAAATTTCACCATATCAATACCGATATTCATGGAAAAGATATAAGTTTCATCTTGTTGTTCGGTTGCGAAACCTTGCAAATGGCCAATAGCAACTGAAAGATAAATACCGATGATTAATATCACTGTAGTTAGGATCGTGGCATAGAATGCAGCCTTTGTTTTTGTATTGTAACTATTGAGTACAAATAAATTACAACAAGCGATAACGATACAGAAAACCAATGTAACGATATAAATGGGTGCGCCAAACATAATGACAATAATCGATAATAATAAAATGACAAAATTTAAAAATAATGTCAGATAAGATACGAGTCCTTTTTTACCGCCGAAAACCAACATCAAAATCAATAATATAATACCTAAAATTGTAGTGACACTCATCACTTCGCACCTCGCAGTTTAAACCATAATTGCATCAATACAATGGTTATTGGGATGGTCAAGACAATTCCAATTCCGCCTGTGATCGCTCTCGAAATTTCTAATGACCAGTTCATAGAAATTGTATAGGTAATCGTATTACCATTTTTTAAATAAATGAGGAGCATTGCTAAGCTGCCTGACAAATATGAAAATAATAGAATGTTTGTCATGGTGCCCATAATATCTTGCCCGATATTTCGGCCAGCCAATGCCCATCTAGTCATGCTGATATCAGGTGTTCGACGCAAGATTTCATGCATGCCACTTGCAATAGTAATGGCGACATCCATTACTGCTCCTAGAGAGCCTATCAGAACTGAAGAAAGAAATACTTCTTTAGGTGGTAAGGTTAAAAAACTCATTGTTTCAAATTTCAATCCCTTACCATCTGTCAGTTCGATAACTAACTGAGTAATACCAATACAGATGAAAGTACCAAGCAAGGTGCTGACTATGGTGATTAAGGTTCGCCATTGCCATCCGGTAACCAGTAGTAATGTCAAAGTTGTAGATATAATAATGCCAATGCTTACTAATAAGAATAAACTGACATTTGGTGAATGATTGTGAATCATAATAGCTAAGATGACTACGGCAGAGTTGATTACTAAAGATACTAAAGATTGTAAACCAATCTTTTTACCAACAAGCAATACGGTTAACAAGAAGATGCCAGTAACTGCAACTGTGAGACTGTCGCGTTTCTTCTCAGTAATATAGGCATCATTTGGCTGTTTATCAATGTGCAATAGTACTTTATTATGCTTTGAAAATGCTTCGCTATCGGCTTGAGAAGCTATGTAAGTATTTTCAATGGTTGCTGTTTTACCTTCGAACTGTCCATTTAAAATTTTAATCGTCAATAATTGCTTGTGTTTGATATCACGATTGTGATGTTCATCGGTTACTTTGGAAGTTGATTTGTTTTCCACTTTCGTAATTTCTCCAATTGTATTGTGGTAGAATTTATCATTTACAAAAGTAAATAGAAATAAGCCGATGAAAATGACACAAAACACTAAGATAACCCAGTTGAAGGGGTGTTTAAAAAATGAATTCATCTTCATAGTTGTATTCCAATCCTCTCTCTATAGACAATGTGATTATACGCCCGTAAAAAAATGAATTCAAAGATTTATATGTTCGATTAATCGTTATAATAATTTAATGATAGGTTGCACTTCTACTCAACAATTGTTCGATTGTCGATTGCATCAATTGTATATCATTCTTTCGATTATCTTTACGCATCACGCTACAAATTGTACGTTTAAGTTCGGTGTGATTCAATGGTATATCAACCCATTTGCTAGGGTTACGCTCTAAAAAATGATACGTTGCAGTGATAATATAACCACGTTCGTGATTTAATAAATATTGAGCGAGTTGCGGATGTGTTACAGTTCGGATTGGCTTTTCTACTATATTGCTTAATGTTTGTCGAATATTGTTTGGTAATGGATATAATTCATAAATTGATTTAGTTGAAAATTGAACTAACGGTGGATTGGTTGCCATTGTGATGGGGTCATCTTTAGGTGCGTAGATATGATAGTTCTCTTCGAACAATGGATTAGTCTTTAGGCGTTGATTCTGTTTGATGTCGTTAGTTAAATCCGTAAAGCCAATATCGATTTGATCTGTTAATAAGGAGCTAATGATTTCACCTTCTTCCATTAAGATTGGTTCGATAATGGATTCACTTTTATTCTCAAATGATTGAATTAATAAAGTTAATACTTGAGAGATATAACTTTCGACATAGCCAATACGAATTATATAGTGGTTTGAGCGTGACTGTTCATGAAATAGGCGTTTTGTTTCATCTAATTGTTCAATAATTTTCGTGGCTTCTGAAAATAATTGTTTGCCAGAATCTGTGAGATAAATGTTACGACCTTCTCTTTTAAATAATGTAACTTGCAATTCTTCTTCTAACTGAGTAATTTGCCTGCTAATTGCGGATTGTGCGATATCTAATTCAAGTGCTGCCTCAGATAAATGTTCACGTTTGGCAACTTCTATAAAGTACTTTAATTGCTTTATCTCCAATATTTAATCCCCCATTAATTAACTATTGTTCTATTAATTAGAATGATATCATCTAATTTATATATTGAACAGATTAATTTACTGCTATATAGTTTACTTACTTATTTAATATTCAGAATTTTCGTAAAAGAGGTGAACATCATGCTCGAATATAATAAAAAATTGGGCTTATATGATAGTCGTGAAGAACATGATGCATGTGGTATAGGATTTTATGCCAATATGGATAATAACAGAAATCATGATATCGTTGAAAAATCATTAGAAATGTTACGTAGACTAGATCATCGTGGCGGTGTTGGAGCTGACGGCGTTACAGGTGATGGGGCAGGTATTATGACTGAAGTGCCTTATGACTACTTTTCAAAATATACAGATTTAGAATTACCAGCAGAAGGTCATTACGCAGTAGGTATGTTTTTTGCTAAAGAAAAAATAGCCGGTTCTAATCATGAAGCACAATTTAATGCGCATTTTGAAGCGGAAGGTTTATCAGTAATTGGCTATAGAGATGTGCCAGTAGATGTGACGGCGATTGCACCACACGTTGCAGCAACAATGCCGCATATTCAACAAGTATTCGTTGCTTTAAATGATGTTTCACATGTAGAACGCATGCTTTTTTTAGCTCGTAAACAAATCGAAAATTATGCAAATCAACAAGATTTGGATTTATATTTTACTAGTTTGTCTAATAGAACAATTGTATATAAAGGTTGGTTACGTTCAGACCAAATTAAAGCATTATACTTGGATTTAAATCATGAAGCTTATGTTTCTAAGCTAGGTTTGGTGCATTCTAGATTTAGTACTAATACATTTCCAAGTTGGAAACGTGCGCATCCAAATAGATTATTAATGCACAATGGTGAAATCAATACGATTAAGGGTAACGTCAATTGGATGAGAGCAAGACAAAACGAATTAATCGAAACTGTATTTGGTGCTGAAAAAGATAAAGTTAAAGAAATAGTTGATGAAGATGGTAGTGACTCTGCTATTGTAGATAATGCATTAGAATTCTTATCATTAGCTATGGAACCTGAACGTGCTGCTATGCTGATGATTCCAGAACCATGGTTATATAATAAGGCAAATGATGCGAATGTACGTGCATTTTATGAGTTCTATAGTTATTTAATGGAGCCTTGGGATGGACCGACGATGATTTCTTTCTGTAACGGGGATAAAATTGGTGCATTAACTGACCGAAATGGTTTGCGTCCAGGACGTTACACAATTACGAATGATAACTATATCGTCTTTTCATCAGAGGTTGGTGTAATTGATGTACCGGAGGAAGATGTTGCCTTTAAAGGTCAATTAAATCCAGGTAAGTTATTACTAGTAGACTTCAAAGAAAATAAAGTCGTTGAAAATAATGAACTTAAGGCACGTATCGCAGATGAATTGCCGTATGAAAGTTGGTTGGAGCAATTTTCCGTAGATTTAAAATTAGATCAAGTGAAATATGAATCTTCTCAATGGTCAGAAGAGACATTAACTAAATTACAAAAGCAATTTGTTTACACTAAGGAAGAAATGGACAAATACATGACCGAATTGGTAGAAAGTAAGAAAGATCCAATCGGTGCGATGGGCTACGATGTGCCGATAGCTGTGTTAAATGAAAAGGACGAGTCGTTGTTTAACTACTTTAAACAACTTTTTGCACAGGTTACCAATCCGCCAATTGATGCTTATCGTGAAAAAATAGTAACAAGTGAGTTGAGCTATCTTGGTAGTGAAGGTAATTTATTAGAGCCAAATGAAGATGTCTTGAACAGAATTCAACTGAAAAAACCTGTCATTACTGAAAGTCAATTAGCAACGATTGAAAATAGTAGATTTAATGTGAAACATTTATCTACTATATATAATGAAGATCTTGAAACAGCATTGGAAAAGTTAGGTGAACAAGCAATTCATGCTGTCCAAGAAGGTAATGAAATCTTGGTGCTAGACGATAGAGTACTTGCGTCTGAAGATGGCTACGCAATGCCTATGCTGTTAGCACTTAGCCATATTCATCAGTTGTTAATAAGAGAAGGCTTACGTATGCGTACAAGTTTGGTTGCTTTATCAGGTGAAACAAGAGAAGTGCATCATGTTGCTTGCTTATTAGGTTATGGGGCAAATGCAGTCGTACCTTATTTAGCACAAAGAACGATAGAACAATTAGTGCTAAATAAACGTATCGATGGTGAAGTTGCTGAAAATGTACAAGCCTATACCGATACATTATCTGAAGGTGTCATTAAAGTGATGGCTAAGATGGGTATATCAACAGTGCAAAGTTACCAAGGTGCTCAAATTTTTGAGGCTATTGGTTTATCTGATGAAGTAATTGATAAATACTTTACGGGAACACAATCTAAATTATCTGGTATTTCAATAGATATGATAGACCGTGAGAATAAAGCGAGACAAACGCCGAAAAGTGAATATATTGAATCAGGTAGTACATTCCAATGGCGTCAGCAAGGTCAACATCACGCGTTTAATCCGACTTCAATTCATTTATTACAACATGCTTGTCGCTCGAATGACTATGCAAAATTCAAGCAATTTTCAACTGAAGTAAATCATAAACGTACAGACCATATCCGACATTTAATGGAATTTAAGACACAAGAACCAATTGATATTAGTCAAGTAGAACCGGCAAGTGAGATTGTTAAGCGTTTCAACACTGGAGCGATGAGTTATGGTTCTATTTCGGAAGAAGCACACCAAACATTAGCAGAAGCTATGAACCGTATGGGTGGTAAGAGTAATAGTGGTGAAGGTGGGGAAAACCCAGAACGCTATACTATAGATGAAGAAGGTCGCGATCATTCAAGTGCCATCAAGCAAGTTGCATCAGGTAGATTCGGTGTTACAAGTGATTATTTACAACATGCAAAAGAAATACAAATCAAAGTAGCTCAAGGTGCGAAGCCAGGTGAAGGTGGACAGTTGCCAGGCACAAAGGTATATCCTTGGATTGCTGAAGTTAGAGGGTCAACACCTGGTATTGGTTTGATTTCACCACCACCACACCATGATATTTATTCAATAGAAGATTTGGCTCAGTTGATTCATGATTTGAAAAATGCGAATAAAGAAGCGAATATCACGGTGAAACTTGTTTCTAAAACAGGTGTCGGCACAATAGCTGCAGGTGTTGCAAAAGCCTACGCCGATAAAATTGTTATCAGTGGCTATGACGGTGGTACAGGTGCTTCACCTAAAACAAGTATTCAACATGCTGGGGTGCCATGGGAAATTGGTCTTGCTGAAACGCATCAGACTTTAATGATGAATGATTTAAGGTCTAGAGTGAAAGTGGAAACAGACGGTAAATTGCTGACTGGTAAAGATGTTGCTTATGCTTGTGCGCTTGGTGCAGAAGAATTTGGTTTCGCAACGGCACCACTTGTGGTGTTAGGTTGTATTATGATGCGCGTATGCCATAAGGATACATGTCCAGTAGGTATAGCAACACAAAACCAAGACTTGCGTGCTTTGTATAATGGTCGTGCAGATCATGTCGTTAACTTTATGCACTTTATCGCTGAAGAGCTAAGAGAAGTATTAGCAGAATTAGGTTTGAAATCAGTAGAAGAATTAATTGGTAGAACAGATTTGTTACAACGTACAGGCAACTTGGCTTCGCGTCGACCTAAAGCTGCGGCGATGGATGTTGAAGCATTATTGTATCAGCATGAAGGTGATCGCTTTAAGAAAATTGAACAAGATCATCATCTTGATGTCAGTCTAGACATGACGAGACTATATCCTGAAGCGCAAGAGGCAATTGAGCAAGGTGGTACATTTACAGGTGAATATGTATTAAATAATGAACAGCGTGACGTTGGTGTAATTACGGGCAGTGCAATAACAAGAGTGCATGGTACAGCAGGATTACCTGAGGATTCTATTTATGCTAAAACAACTGGCCATGCTGGTCAAAGTTTAGCGGCATATACACCAAAAGGCTTTACAGTGCATCATACTGGTGATGCCAATGACTATGTAGGTAAAGGCTTATCTGGCGGTAAAATTATTATCAATGCACCTAATAAACAACGCGAACAAGAAATTATAGCCGGAAATGTTTGTTTCTATGGTGCTTCTGAAGGTAAAGCATTTATCAATGGTAAAGCAGGAGAACGTTTCTGTATTCGTAATAGTGGTGTCCAAGCAGTTGTCGAAGGCATAGGAGATCATGGTTTAGAGTATATGACTGGTGGACGTATTGTGATCCTTGGTGATGTTGGTAAGAACTTTGGCCAAGGTATGAGTGGAGGCGTAAGTTATATCTTCCCATCAGACGTTAAACAGTTTAAGAGAGAACATAAGTTAGATACGCTTGATTTCGATGCTATTACGGTAAAGGAAGAACGCTCAGTATTAAAAGAGATGCTAGAAGCACATGTTAAATATACCGATAGTACCAAAGCGAAAGAGATATTAGCAGATTTTGATAATATTGCTGATAAAGTTGTAAAAGTGATACCTAAAGATTACAAATTAATGATGCAAAAAATAGATTTACAAAAACGTAATTCAAGTCAATTAGATGAAGCTTTATTAAAAGCATTTAATGACAAACGCACACATATTGAATCAGAACAACAATTGAGTGCCGTTTATTAATCGTAGAGGGGGGATTTATCATGGGTGAATTCAAAGGATTTATGAATTATGAAAAACAACAACTACATGAATTGTCACTAGTTGATCGTTTAAATAATCACGAAGCTTTTCAACAAAGATTTACCAATGAGGAAGCGGCTGAACAAGGGGCACGCTGTATGGATTGTGGCACACCATTTTGTCAGACAGGTGAACCATTTGGTAGAGAGACGATAGGTTGTCCTATTGGTAACTATATTCCTGAATGGAATGATCTCGTGTATAGACACGATTTTAAAACGGCATATGAACGTTTGAGCGAAACAAATAATTTTCCGGAATTTACAGGGCGTGTTTGTCCAGCTCCATGCGAGCAGTCATGTGTCATGAAGATTAATCGTGAATCTGTAGCTATTAAAGGTATTGAGAGAACAATTATTGATGAAGCTTATGAAAATGGATGGGTACAACCGACAATTCCGACTGAACGAAAAAATGAAACGGTCGCAATTGTTGGGAGTGGTCCAGCTGGTTTGACTGCTGCAGATGAGTTGAATAAATTAGGTTACAATGTAACTGTTTATGAACGTGCGCATGAAGCAGGTGGTCTATTGATGTATGGTATACCAAATATGAAATTGGATAAAGATGTGATTCGTCGTAGAATTAAAATTATGCAAGATTCAGGTATTGAGTTTGTAACTGATACAGAAATTGGTGTCGACATCAGTAGAGAGGAATTAAATGAACGTCACGATGCTATTATTCTTTGTACAGGATCGCAAAATGCAAGAGATTTACCATTAGAAGGACGTATGGGTCAAGGTATTCACTTTGCTATGGATTATTTGACTGAACAAATGCAAGTATTGAATGGTGAATTGAGTGAACCTACAATCACAGCTGAAGGCAAAAATGTTATTGTTATCGGTGCCGGTGATACAGGGGCAGACTGTGTTGCAACTGCATTACGTGAAAATTGCAAGTCAATTGTTCAATTTAACAAATACACAAAACAACCAGAAGAAATAGAATTTGATGAAAATACGTATTGGCCATTGGCAATGCCGGTATTTAAAATGGATTATGCACATAAAGAATATCAATCACGCTTTGGTTTTGAACCACGTGCATACGGTGTACAAACAATGCGTTATGATGTGGATCACATTGGTAACATTAAAGGTGTCTATACTCAAATTTTAGAAGAAACGGATGAAGGCATGGTCGTTGTTGATGGTACAGAACGCCATTGGCCTGCTGACTTAGTATTATTATCTATTGGCTTTATTGGTACAGAAACAACAGTTCCTCATGCGTTTGATATTCAAACTGAACGTAATAAAATCGTTGCTGATAATAAAGATTTTAGAACAAATCAACCTCATATCTTTGCTGCTGGTGATGCACGAAGAGGTCAAAGTCTTGTCGTATGGGCGATTCAAGAGGGTAGAGCTGTAGCGAATTCAGTTGATGAATATTTGAAAGAAAAAACACTGGTGTAACACAAAAAATGTTTGACTTTTATGACGGGCTATAATATTATAATTATTGTGTTCGTTTGGAGGAATACCCAAGTCCGGCTGAAGGGATCGGTCTTGAAAACCGACAGGGGCTTAACGGCTCGCGGGGGTTCGAATCCCTCTTCCTCCGCCATTGTTTTTTAAAACCAAGACTAATAAATAGATTTGACCACCACTTAATATTGTATTAAGTGGTGGTCTTTTTTTGTCTGCAGTGAAAGATGTATAACAAATTGAACACGTCTATGAAACGAACTATCCATGTTAAAGCTATTACATTCTATAGTCGAAGATATCGTTAATCATATTATTTACATTTGAGCTTTTTATTAAGTGTCGTAATCTTGATGGTTCCAGTTGCGCTTAAAAAGTGTTTATACATTATAAATTGTTATTGTTTTACAATAGGTTTATTTTAATAAGTAAAACATTTTCAAATGAAAGCCTTTACAAAACTTGTATAGACAAGTTATACTTTGGTTAATTACAAAATGTAAGGGAGTGGATCATCATGGCTGTGAAAAAGAAAGATGTAGAAGATATAGTCGAAGCGGTTGGGGGCAAAGAAAATTTGGACACAGCAACGCATTGTGTCACACGCTTAAGATTAGTCTTAAAAGATGATGATAAAGTGGATAAAGATAGATTGAGTAACAACGATTTAGTTAAAGGGCAGTTTAAGGCGGACAATCAATACCAAATTGTTATTGGTCCGGGAACTGTTGATGAAGTATATAAACAGTTTGTTGAAGTAACAGGTACGACTGAAGCTTCGAAGGAAGACGCAAAGTCAGCAGCAGCTAAAAAAGGTAACCCGGTTCAAAGATTGATTAAACTGTTGGGAGATATCTTTATACCAATCTTGCCGGCAATCGTTACTGCAGGTTTGTTAATGGGAATAAACAACTTATTGACGATGAAGGGTTTGTTTGGTCCAAAACCATTAGTTGAACAATTTCCGCAACTTGGCGACTTTTCTAATATTATAAATGTGATTGCAAGCACAGCGTTTATCTTCTTACCGGCACTTATTGGGTGGAGTAGTATGAGAGTGTTTGGTGGCAGTCAAATTCTAGGTTTGGTACTCGGATTAGTATTAATGAACCCGCAACTTGTGTCACAGTATGATATCGCTAAAGGTCATATACCAACTTGGCATATCTTCGGTTTAGAAATTAAACAATTGAATTATCAAGGACAAGTATTGCCGATACTGTTGGCTTCTTATGTATTAGCGCAGATTGAAAAGGCCTTAAATAAAGTAGTGCATGATTCTATTAAAATGCTAGTCGTTGGGCCTGTTGCATTATTAATAACAGGATTTTTGTCATTTATCATTATTGGGCCACTTGCATTATGGTTAGGAACTGGAATCACAAACGGTGTGACATTTGTTTTTGAACATGCAGGTTGGTTAGGCGGAGCGATTTATGGTCTGTTTTACGCGCCGCTAGTAATCACTGGTTTACATCATATGTTCTTGGCAGTGGATTTCCAATTGATGGGAAGCGAACTTGAAGGAACGTATTTATGGCCAATCCTTGCTATTTCTAATATCTGTCAAGGTTCTGCGGCATTTGGTGCATGGTATATTTATAAAAAAAGAAAAATGGGTAAGGAGCAAGGCTTAGCAATGACTTCAGGTATATCTGGTTTCTTAGGAGTGACAGAACCAGCGATGTTTGGTGTGAACTTGCCATTAAAATATCCATTTATTGCATCTATCATTACATCAGGTGTATTGGGTGCGTTTATAGGCGCTAATAGAGTGCTAGGTAATGTAGGTGTCGGAGGTGTACCGGCAATTATTTCTATACAAAAAGAATATTGGTTAGTATATGGTATTTGTATCATTATAGCGATATGTGTACCATTTATACTTACAGTCTTTTTATCAAGATTTAGTAAAGAAGAAACGAAAGAACTTGTCGATGAATAGGGCGTGACAGCCAACAATTAAACTCGCTAAATGATATTAGCGAGTTTTTTTCAAATAATAACTTAAGGTGGTTTTAAATATGGAACAAAATGATTGGAGAAAATCAGTCGTCTATCAAATTTATCCGAAGTCTTTTAATGATACAACGGGTAGTGGTGAAGGAGATATTCAAGGCATTATAGAAAAGTTAGACTACTTACAATATTTAGGGGTCGATTATTTATGGCTAACGCCAGTGTATGAGTCTCCGATGAATGATAACGGATACGATATAAGTAATTACTATAAGATCAATGAGCGATTTGGGACAATTGAAGATTTAAAGACACTCATTGCAAAAGCGCACCAACGTAACTTGAAAATCATGATGGATATTGTAATCAATCATACTTCTACGGATCATGAATGGTTTAAAAAAGCCTATGAAGATCAAGAAAGTCCATATAGAGATTATTATTTCTTTAGACGCTCTGCAGACAATAAACCACCGACAAACTGGGAATCTAAATTTGGGGGCAATGCCTGGAAATATGATCCTAAAACAGAATCATATTATTTACATCTGTTCGATGTGACGCAAGCAGATTTAAATTGGGATAATCCGGAAGTAAGAAAGGCACTATATGACATTATAAATTATTGGATAGACTTTGGTGTTGATGGCTTTAGATTTGATGTCATAAACTTAATTTCTAAAGGTGAATTTAAAGATTCGCAATATATTGGTAAGGAATTTTATACTGATGGACCGCGTGTACATGAATATTTACATGAAATGAACCAGCATACTTTCGGTAATCGAGAGATGATGACTGTCGGGGAAATGTCTTCTACAACTATTGAAGATTGTATTAAGTACTCTAACCCTGAACGTCAAGAATTGAGCAGTGTATTTAACTTCCATCACTTAAAAGTAGATTATGTAAATGGTGAAAAATGGACGAATGCAAAGTTAGACTTTCATAAATTGAAAGAAATTTTAATGGAGTGGCAACTCGGTATATTTGATGGGAATGGTTGGAATGCTATATTCTGGTGTAATCATGATCAACCTAGAGTTGTTTCTAGGTTTGGTGACGACTCGACACCACATAATCATCGAGAAAGCGCCAAGATGTTAGCAACGGTCTTGCATATGTTACAAGGAACACCATATATTTATCAAGGTGAAGAAATTGGTATGACCGATCCTCATTTTAATGATATTAATCAATATAGAGATGTTGAGTCGCTAAACGCATATGATAATATGAAAGAACGTGGATTTGAAGAAAGTGAAATACTTGAAATATTAGGTCAAAAATCACGAGATAACTCTAGAACGCCAGTGCAATGGTCAAATTTAGAAAATGCAGGATTTACAACTGGACAACCGTGGATTGATATCCCTGAAAATTATCATAGCATTAATGTAGAAGCTGCCATAAATGATGAGAATTCAGTGTTGCATACGTATAGAAAGTTAATACAATTAAGACATGAACACGATATTGTGACTTATGGCAGTATTGAGCCTTTGCATATGGAGCACGATAAACTATTTATTTATAAACGTCACTATAATGAAGAAACGTGGTTAATTATTGCTAATTTTTCTAAACAATCATGTGAAATACCTGCAGATATCAATTTAGAAGGAGAAGTGATGATTACTAACGGTACAATAACTGGTAATCAGATTACCGGGTTTGGTTCTATTGTGATACAACAGTAATATTAAAAAGGTAAGAGAGTGGAAGACAATGGTACAGAAAAAATTTATTACGATATATGAAACCCTTCGTAAAGACATCTTGGAATCAAATTTAGTGTACGGTGCTCAATTACCGTCAGAGAACGAATTGGTAGAACAGTATCAATCATCACGAGAAACCGTACGTAAAGCACTGAATCTATTAGTACGTGATGGGATGATACAAAAAATTCGCGGCAAAGGATCTGTAGTGATATATCAAGGATTAACTGAATTTCCTTTTTCTGACCTTATTAGTTTTAGTGAAGTTCAACAGGGTTTAGGTTTACAACATGAAACGACTGTTGAAGTACTGGAAAGTATAACAGCGAATGAGGTTCCTTATGTTAAGTCAGCTTTAGAAATTAGTGGTACGACGAGGTTGTGGCATTTAATTCGGACAAGAAGTATAAATAATCAAGTGAAAATTATTGATGAAGATTACTTTGTTAAAGATATTATTCCGGGCATTACTGAGTCGATTGCACAACAATCATTATATGCTTATATTGAAAATGAGTTGGATTTAGTTATAAGTTATTCGAATAAATCTATCACCTTTGAGCCGTTTGGAACATTAGAATACGATATATTTGGGGATGATGTTGCACCTTATACTGCAACAGTGAGAGGGATAGTTCATTTAGAGGATACAACTAAATTTCAGTATAATATCTCTAGACATTTAGCTACTGACTTTAAATTCAATGACTTTTCGAGAAGGCATTAAGATGAAATGGATGTGTTTAATGCACTTCATATTAAATAAGAAAATAGTTGAAATAAAAATAATATAATGAATGAAAGCTTATACTTGCATTTCAGTGTCTGATTATAGTATGATATATTTTGCCGTGCTAGGTGGGGAGGTAGCGGTTCCCTGTACTCGAAATCCGCTTTATGCGAGACTTAATTCCTTTGCTGAGGCTGTGTTTTTGTGAAGCAGCCCGAAGCACGTAGTGTTTGAAGATTTCGGTCCTATGCAATATGAACCCATGAATCATGTCAGGTCCTGACGGAAGCAGCATTAAGTGGATCATCATATGTGCCGTAGGGTTGCCGAGATTTAGCTGTCGACTTCGGTAACGTTTATGATACACACTCGAAGCGAAGGTGCACGGCTTTAATTATTAATATAATGATTTACATATAGAGTGAGTGACTTGTCTTTTGATAGCAGTCACTCTTTTTTTATATTAAAATATAATAAATAGTTTGTTATTATAAGGAATAGTTTGTGAATGAAGATTAAAGGTGTTATTGAAACAATTTATTTATGGTATAGCTAAGAGGAGGCGCCAATGCAAATTTATTTGAGTTCTTTAACAGAAAATGACTATGACACGAGTTTACAGGCGATAAAGACAGCGTTTGAAGATGTGGTTGAATCGAATCATGACGAGCAAGAATTAGTAGTGAGATTAAGAGAAGCTCCAGAATATAATTATGAATTAGAAGTTGTAGCGAAAAATGAAAATGGAGACGTTGTAGGACATATAATGTTGTCAGAAGTTAAGATTGTAAGTGATGATACAACATATACTGCCTTAGCCCTTGCACCATTGTCTGTATTGCCAGAATATCGTAACAAAGGTTTGGGAAAAGCGTTGATTCAAGCAGTAGAAGAACGTGTGAAAGCATTAGACTATACAACGATTGTTGTGCTGGGCGACCCAAATTACTATGGTAAATTTGGGTATGAGGAAGCAAAAGATTACGACATTGATAGTCCTTTTGACGTACCATCCGAATACTTTATGGTGAAATTTTTGTGGGGTCAACTTATAGATAGACCTGTAGGTACCGTGGTCTATCCTGAATCATTTAATTGATATTCACAATGCCGAAATAAAATGTATAATAACTGTTGAACGCTATTGGAGGTGCGAAAGTGAATTATCAAGCATTATATAGAATGTTTCGTCCGCAAAGCTTTGAAGATGTTGTCGGACAGGAACACGTAACAAAGACGTTGCGCAATGCGATATCAAAAAACAAACAATCGCATGCCTATATTTTTAGTGGGCCGAGAGGAACAGGAAAGACGAGTATCGCGAAAGTATTTGCGAAAGCGATTAATTGTTTAGAACGTTCTGATGGAGAGCCTTGCAATGAATGTGCGATTTGTAAAGGTATTACGCGAGGTACAAATTCAGATGTTATTGAAATTGATGCTGCGAGTAATAATGGTGTAGATGAAATAAGAAATATAAGAGATAAAGTTAAATATGCCCCTAGTGAATCAAAATTCAAAGTTTATATTATTGATGAAGTGCATATGTTAACTACAGGTGCATTTAATGCATTATTAAAAACATTAGAAGAGCCACCAGCACATGCAATATTTATCTTAGCGACAACAGAACCACATAAGATACCTCCAACAATTATTTCTAGGGCACAGCGATTTGATTTTAAAGCGATTGGGCATGATGAAATTGTTGAACGACTAAGATTTGTAGCACAATCACAATCTATAGAATATGATGATGCAGCGCTGGAATTTATTGCAAAAGCCTCTGAAGGTGGTATGAGGGATGCGTTGAGTATCATGGATCAAGCGATTGCATTCGGAGACGACCATCTTACATTGCAAGATGCACTGAATGTGACTGGGAGCGTAGATGCGAGTGCACTTAATGATTTGTTTAAAGAAATAGCAAGTGGAGATGTGAAGTCTGCATTTGCGATATACCATCAATTTGTTTCAGAAGGTAAAGAAGTCAATAGGTTGATTAATGATATGATTTACTTTGTGAGAGATACAATTATGAATAAGACTTCGAATCAAGAAGGCGCACATGACGCACTTTTACATTATGATTTAGATACATTGTATAAAATGATAGATGTTATAAATGACACGCTTGTATCAATTCGATTCAGTGTGAACCAGAATGTGCACTTTGAAGTACTATTGGTAAAAATTGCTGAAATGATAAAAGCACAACCAGAGCATGTACAAACAATTGCTACAACAAGTGTGGCAGCAGAACCCAACAATGATGTGTTATTGCAAAGAATGGAACAACTTGAAAATGAACTTAAAGCAATAAAGGCGCAAGGTGTATCCGTAAGTGGAGCACCACAACAGCAAACTAAAAGATCAGCGAATAGCAGGAATAACCAAAATAAGAATGCTTTTTCAATGCAACAGATAGCCAAAGTGTTAGACAAAGCTAATAAAGACGATATTAAATTGTTGAAAGATCACTGGAATGAAGTAGTGGATCACGCTAAAACAAATGATATGAAATCATTAGTTAGCTTATTGCAAAACTCAGAACCTGTTGCTGCGAGTGAAACGCATGTGCTAATTAAGTTAGAAGAGGAAATTCATTGCGAAATTGTAAATAAAGATGATGAAAAACGTACAAATATAGAAAATGTAGTATGTAAGATAATAGATAAGACGGTAAAAGTCGTAGGCGTACCTGCCGATCAATGGATGAGAGTGAGAACGGAATACATTCAAAATAGAAAAGGTACAAGTGTTGGTAATACTCAAGAAGGAAGCGAAGAACACAATACATCGCAGCAGAAGGAAAGTGAAACTGTAGACGTCGTTCAAAAAGCGAAAGACCTTTTCGGTGAAAGTACAGTGAATGTATTAGATGAAGAGTGATACATGACAATGATTAAAAAGGTATGTATAATAAAATAAAAGCAAATAATTAATGACTTTATATAGAAGATTTAAGGAGGATATATTATGCGCGGTGGCGGAAATATGCAACAAATGATGAAACAAATGCAAAAAATGCAAAAGAAAATGGGCGAAGAACAAGAAAAATTAAAAGAAGAAAAAGTACAAGGTACAGCTGGTGGCGGAATGGTAACAGTAACTGTTTCTGGTCATAAAGAAGTATTAGACGTAGAAATCAAAGAAGAAGCTGTAGATCCAGATGATATCGAAATGTTACAAGATCTTGTAATTGCTGCAACTAATGAAGCGATGAATAAAGCTGATGAACTTACACAAGAACGTTTAGGTAAGCATACGCAAGGCTTAAACATTCCAGGTATGTGATAATATGCATTATCCAGAACCAATTTCTAAACTCATTGATAGTTTCATGAAACTGCCAGGCATTGGACCGAAGACGGCTCAACGTCTGGCGTTTCATGTATTAGATATGAAAGAAGATGACGTAGTACAATTTGCTAAAGCCTTAGTTGATGTAAAGCGAGAGCTTACTTATTGTAGTGTTTGTGGTCACATTACAGAAAATGATCCATGTTATATATGTGAAGATAAACATCGAGACCGTTCGGTTATTTGTGTGGTAGAAGATGATAAAGATGTTATTGCAATGGAGAAAATGCGAGAGTATAAAGGACTATATCATGTATTGCATGGTTCGATATCACCTATGGATGGCATTGGTCCAGAAGATATTAACATTCCATCATTAATAGAACGTTTAAAAAATGATGAAGTAAAAGAATTGATTCTAGCAATGAATCCTAACTTGGAAGGCGAATCGACAGCAATGTATATCTCTCGTCTAGTTAAACCGATTGGCATTACTGTTACTAGATTGGCGCAAGGTCTTTCAGTTGGGGGAGATTTAGAATATGCAGATGAGGTAACGCTATCCAAAGCAATAATGGGAAGAACTGAAATGTAAGTAATAGTGTTAAGACAAGGTTACTAAACTAAAATAGAACTACCTATAAAGGTAGTTCTATTTTTTTATTAAGAAAGTTAAAAAAATGTAAAATAAATTAAAGTTTGTTTTATAGTGCGTTTTCTATAATTGTAGTGAGATTCAGAGGGGTTAATGTATCATAATAAGAACTTGGATATGCAAAAAGGTTATAAAGTTCGTGTATTGAGTTGAAAAGGTTTGTTAATGATAGAAATAGTGTAATTTTTAGCGTTGTTAAAGTGTTGATAAGCGTGTATAGTATTTACTTGTCGGACGAAGCAAACGACATAAACAAACAAAATGCTTTAAACAAACAAAAAAATTAATTTTAAAAAGTTGTTGACTTTTCAAGTTAAAACCTGTAAAATTAATTCTTGTGTTGAAGAAATGAACATTGAAAACTGAATCGCAATATGTCAACGTTAATTCCGAACACAACGATAATCGTTGGTTCAAAAAAACGTGTTAATGATAACACAAATTAGTATTTTATGAGCTAATCAAACATCATAATTTTTTATGGAGAGTTTGATCCTGGCTCAGGATGAACGCTGGCGGCGTGCCTAATACATGCAAGTCGAGCGAACAGATAAGGAGCTTGCTCCTTTGACGTTAGCGGCGGACGGGTGAGTAACACGTGGGT